>JBBJMR010000447.1:0-5490 GCA_037720395.1 Polyangiaceae bacterium | reverse complement strand
GTTGGGGCGGCGATCGGGGGGCGGGGACCGGGGACAGCGGCCGGGCGACGGCGGCGGGGGTGGGTGGGGCGGGCGCGGTTGGGTCGGGCAGCGGCGGGTCGAGCACGGTCTGCGAGGGCGGGCCCAGCACGCCGTGCACGGAGTGCATCGCGGAGAGCTGCGCCGCGGTGTGGTGCGGCTGCCTGGACGAGCCCAGCTGTCTGGGCCTCTTCGGGTGCTACCAGCAGTGCGGCGCCGATCCGATGTGCGAGCAGGCCTGCCTGCAGCAGTTCGAGCCGGGTATCGCCGATGTGCTGCTGGTGTCCGATTGCGCTGGCAGCGCATGCAGCGCCGCCTGCAACTGGGGCAATGACGTGCCGCCGTGCACGGAGTGCATCTACGACCAGTGCGAGGACGAGACGAACGCCTGCTTCGTGGAGCCGCAGTGCCTGGCCCTGCTGCAGTGCCTGATGGACTGCGATCCGTTGGAGCTGAGTTGCCAGGACCAGTGCTACGACGACCACGGGGCGGGCGTGGACACGCTGGAGGTGCTGCTCCAGTGCCGCGCCGCGAACTGCTCGTCGCGTTGCCCCTAGCCACCCTTCCGTCGCGCGACGTCCACGGAAAAGGTACCTGCCGCCCGCGGTCCCGGGGGCGGGAAGGGGCTTGGCGGCGGCCCCGAGTCACGCTTATAAGCGCCCACCCCGATGGGATTTGGCATGGCTCGCTTCATCGCTTCGCGTCCGGCGGTCCACCCGTGGGCATCGGTGGCGGCGGTGGCCATCGCCGCGGGCGGGCTGGCCGGTTGCGGCAGCGACGAGGCGGCGCTCGATCCCCTCTCGAGCTTCGCGGTGACCGTCACGGCCGTGGATGGCAACCCGCCGCCGGCGCTCGATGCGCCGCTGCCGGCGAACCTCGGCAACATCCTGGAGACCTGGGACTTCACCATCCAGGCGCGCGACGCCGACGGCCGCCTGGAGCCGTTCGACGGGATGGTGCGCCTCTCGGTGCGTCCGGGAGCGGTGATGGCCGTGGAGCACGACGAGCCGGGGCGCGCGGTGGGGCGCAACGTGCGCCTCGTCGGCGGCGAGGCCAGCGGGCGGGTGGTGGTCACCGCCGTCTATGGGCCCACGCGCCTGTGGGTCGAGGACATCGGCTACCTCCCCGCCGACCCGGCCGTTCTCTCGGCCTGCGAAGACGGCAAGGACGACGACGACGACGTGCTCGTCGACTTCCCCAACGATCCGGGCTGCGCCTTCGCCGACGACGACTCCGAAGAGGAGGGCACCTTCGCCGCCGGCATCTCCGCCCCGGTGCACTACGCCCAGCCCCGCCTGTCCGACGTGCAGGGTCGCGCCTCGACCACGCCCTATCCCTTCGAGGGCATCGAGATCGGCGTGGCCGCGCCGCAGCGCGTGGTGGTGACGCGCGTCTCCAGCGACGGCTTCTACGTCACCGACATCTCGCCCGCCGAGGTGGCAGGTGGATACAACAGCCTCTTCGCCTTCAACTTCAACACGCCCCCTGGGATGCGCGTCTGCGACATCGTGACCTACCTCGGCGGCACGGTGAACGAGTTCTTCGGCTTCACCGAGCTGTCCTTCCCGTCGTACCGACTCACCTACCCGGTGGAGGGCGTCGACCCGTGCGAGGTGCCCGAGCCGCGCGTGCTCGACGACGCCACCATCGTCGATTCGGTCGAGATGGAGAAGCTCGAGAGCGCGCTGGTGCGCCTGGAGGGGTTCCACGTGGGCACCAAGTTCGGGCCCGGGCCGGTGGTCAACAACGTCCCCGGCCCCGACGCGTCGAGCTGCGACCTCAACGGCGACGGCGACGTGGACTTCGAGAGCCCCACCGAGGGCAGCTGCTCCGACGTCTGCGCGGCCGATCCCGATTGCACCGAGTGGACGGCCTACTCGGCGCGCGGCAATTACAAGGTCTCGCGCGGACGCTGCGGGGACGACACCGCCTGCGGCAAGGACGCCGACTGCGGCGACGGCGGGGTCTGCGCCGTCACCGCCCAGATCCAGATCAACACCGGCACCGTGCCGACCTTCGACCCGCGCGGTCATCGCGGCGAGGTCATCGACGCGGTGAGCGGGACGATGCGCAACTTCTCCGGCGGCTCGCTGAACTGGACGATCGAGGCGCGCTGCCCCGACGACCTGGCCTGCACCGCCACCGGGTGCGGCACCGGCGCGCCCGTCTCCTCGCAGACCGCCTGCGTGCGCCTGCGCACCGAGGACGACAACGAACAAGGCACGAACTGAGGGCGGCGCGCCAGCATCCGGCGCCGCCCCCCTCGACATGCGACCAGAGCCCTGGTCGACCCTCCAACGGCCAGGCACTGGTCGACCCCGACGAAGGGGCCTGCCGGCAAGCTCCGGCAGCGCCGCCAAGCCAACCCCGAGACCGCCAACCGCCATGCTCAAGCTCAAGACGGCCGCCTTCGTCCTCACCCTGACCCTCGCCTCCACCGCCCTCGCTCAGGACGTGCCGGCCGGCTCGGTGGAGCGCGACAAGGCGCGCACCGCGCTGGCGGCGGGCAACACCGACGAGGCGTGTCTGGCCTTCGAGCAGGGACACAAGGCCGCGGTGGAGGCCACCTCCGCCGGTCGCGCCTCGGTGCCGCCGGACGAGATCCTCTTCGACCTCGCGCAGTGCCACGAGAAGCAGGGGCGCAGCGCGGTGGCACTGGCCGAGTACGACCAGCTCGCCGCCGGCGCCGGTCCGCGCGCTGCCGACGCCAAGACGCGCGCCGACGCCGTACGCGCTGCCACGGCAGCCCCGCAGCCGGCGCCCGTCCCGCAGCCGACGACCGGCCCGCAGAACCCCGGCCTGCAGCCGGTGGAGCAGCCGACGGCAATCCAGATCAACCCGCCGCCGGTGAGCAAGGCCGAGGAAGCGGCGCCGACCCGCATCGGCGACTTCATGGACACCCGCCTCACCTGGACCATCGGTGACGACGACCTGCTCCACGAGACGGGCATCGCCCAGCCGCTCTCGCCGAACGCGAGCATCGGAGACCGGAAGCAGTACCGCCTCTTCTTCGACAACCTCAACTCGCGCTTCGGCGGCCGCGAGAACCTGACCCACCTGGCGCTCTACAAGAAGATGCCGGGCTTCATCGACAAGCTCGACACCGAGGCCTCGCTCGTCCTGCGCTTCGACATCGGCGCGCTCTCCAGGAACACCAACAACCTGAACCAGGCGCTCTACGACTCCGGCTCGTATATCCGCGCCTTCTACCACACCGATCGCAAGGCCGACGGCAAGGAGGGGGTGGGCATCACCTTCTGGCCGCTGGACACCGATCGCTTCCGCCTCGGCTACCTCTACGACATCTCCTGGGGCGGCACGAACTCGTCCATCAACCAGTCCATCTTCCCGCGCATCCAGGGCAGCGCGCCCGGCGTGAAGGTCTCCTACGAGCACGAGATCTTCAACGCCTTCGTCGGCCTCAAGACGGCGAGCATCGTGCAGGTCGAGCAGACGCTGACCCCGGGCACCAGCGAGGTCGAGGAGATCCGCGTCGGGCAGACGAACTTCGGCTTCCTCGGCGGCGGCGGCGTCAAGGCCGGCGACTACGTGAACGTCGACGCCGGCGGCGGCTTCTTCCAGCAGGGCAAGTTCGACCTGCCCGACGTCAAGGGCCAGAGCGTCTACACCGCGGGCATCTCGGCGCGCGTGGTGGTGCACGACAAGGAGACGTCCTCTCCGCAGTCCATCGACTTCCTCCTCTACCGCAACGACCCCAACAAGCCGCAGCTCATCTTCAAGCCGGAGACGTACAAGCCGGGCACCATCAGCTGGAGCGCGAGCTTCGAGGGGTCGAACCTCTGGCAGAACCTCAAGGACTTCGACGAGGCAGGGCAGACCGAGCTGCAGGCGGCGCGCGCCTTCGCCCTGCAGGGCAACCTCAAGGCCGGCTTCCTGCGCGCCAGCCTGACCGGCATCTACCGCGACCTGCCCTTCGTGCTCCGCAACCAGCCGAGCTTCATCCCCTTCCAGAGCCTGCCCGAGGACGCGGAGACGAACAACGAGATCTTCGTCGCCGCCGCCGCCGACTACTTCATCGACTTCCTCCACCTGACGCCGGGCATCGGCGCCGGCCTCCAGCTGCCGGCCACCTTCCAGACGAGCTCCATCGACATCTCCAGCGCGCCCATCGAGCGCACGGTGGTGGTTCGCGAGCAGGGCAACATCGCCATCCTGCCCATCGGCTCCTCGGCGGTGCCCATCTTCCAGGCGCGCGCCAGCCTGAAGTGGGACGTCTCCCAGATCCTCTCCGCCATCCTCTGGGCGCAGTACGTGCGCGACAACAACGGCACCTTCGTGGAGCGTGACCCCAACGAGGGCACGGTGGCGCTGCGCACCTTCGTCAAGCCGGACTTCTTCGGTCTCGGCAGCAGCGTCCAGGCACGGTTCTGAGCATCGCCGGGCGCTGGCCTCGGCGCTGGCCTCGGCGCTGGCCTCGGTGGTGACGGCGGCCGGGCGGCGCGCCGCTCGCGGGCCGGGGCCCACTGCTGCGGCTATGCTCGCGGCGTGAGCGCGCGGCTGGTCTCGTCCATCGGCGACTCGCTGCAGCTGCCGCCGGGGCACCGGTTCCCGGCCGGCAAGTACGAGCGCATCGTGGAGACCGTGGTCGCGCGCCACCCGGATCTCGTGGTGGAGTCGACGCGGGTGCCCTGGCAGGACCTCGGGCTCTGTCACGCGGCGTCGTACATCGCCGGCGTGCGCAGCGGCGAGCTGCCGGCGGCGATGGTGCGGGCCATCGGCTTGCCCTGGAGCGAGTCGATGGTGGCGCGCTCGCGGCGCTCGGTGGGAGGGACGGTCAGCGCGCTCGACTGGGCGATGCGCGAAGGCGCGGCCGGGCACCTGGCGGGTGGCACCCATCACGCGTTCGCCGATCGTGGCGCCGGGTTCTGCGTCTTCAACGACATCGCCGTGGCCATCCACGTGGCGCGCCGTGATCACGGTGTCGAGCGCGCCAGTGTGATCGACCTCGACGTGCACCAGGGCGACGGCACCGCGGCGCTCTTCGCCGACGATCCGCGCGTGTTCACGCTCTCGCTGCACGGGGAGAAGAACTTCCCGTTCCGCAAGCAGCAGGGGTCGCTCGACGTGGCCTTGCCCGATGGCTGCGCCGACATCGAGTACCTGCGCGCCCTCGACGTCGCGCTGGAGCAGGTCGCGCCGCACCGCCCCGAGGTGCTCTTCTACCAGGCCGGCGTCGACCCGCTCGCCGGCGACCGCTTCGGGCGCCTGGCCTTGACCCACGATGGCCTGCGCGCGCGCGACGCGCGTGTGTTCGCGCTGGCGCGCCGGCTCGGCGTGCCGCTGGTGGTCACGCTCGGCGGCGGATACCACCCGGACATCGAGTCCACCATCGCCGCCCACGTCGCGGTGTTCGAGGGGCTGGTCGAGGCCTACCGGCGGAGCTGAAACGGGACGCCGTGTATCACGGGACAGCGTGCACGTGGGCGCCGAGCGGCGGGGCCGCGGTGATCC
>JBBJMR010000172.1:0-18251 GCA_037720395.1 Polyangiaceae bacterium | reverse complement strand
CGCCCGGCACGCGCCCGGACGCGCCGCGGCCCCGCCCGGCGCCGCGCCCGGCGCCGCGGCGCATGGACGACGGCGGCGATCCGCGCTTCACGGGCGCCGCCGATCTCGACCGGCACGTGGCCGGTGCGAGCGACGGCACGGTACAGGGGCGCGTGCACGGCAACCTGCGCAAGGCTCCGCTCACCGGCCCGCGCCGCGCCCTGCCGCGCAAGACGTCCGGGGACGAGGCGCCGGCGGCGACGCGCGAGATGGCGCTGGTCATCGCCGCCGCCGGCATGGACAAGAAGGCGCTGGGCATCGAGATCCTCGATGTCAGCGGCAAGGTCGACTACGCGGACTTCCTGGTGATCATGACCGGGCGCTCCGATCGCCACGTCCACGCCATCGCCACCGGCCTCGAGGAGGAGGTGCGCAAGCAGCGCAAGGTCTCGCCGCTCTCCATGGAGGGGCTCACCGCCGCCACCTGGGTGCTCATCGATTTCGGCGACGTGGTGGTGCACGTCTTCCAGGAGGAGGCGCGCCGCGTCTACGACATCGAGGGGCTCTGGATCGACGCCAACCGCGTTCCGGTGCCGGACAACCCCGACGGCCCGGGTTCGGCCGACTACTCCTAGCACGCCGCGCCACCCGCGCGCCTCTCGCCCCGCCTTGCGCATCGTCCTCGTCGCCGTGGGCCGCGTGAAGGAGCCCGACATGCGCGGCATGGTCGACGAGTACCTGGGGCGTGTGCGGCGCCACGTGCCGTGCGACGAGATCGAGCTCAAGGACGACGCGCCGGCGCGCCTGCTGCCCGCCATGCAGCGCGCCCTCGTCGGCGCCAACGTGGTGGCCATGGAGGTCGGCGGGCGCTCGCTCGATAGCCCGACGTTCGCGCGCGGGCTGGAGCGACTCGGATCGAGAGGCAAGGGGGTGGTGGCCTTCGTCATCGGCGGCGCCGACGGCATCCCCGCCGAGGTCTCGCGCGCCGCCGACGAGCGCTGGAGCCTCTCGGCGCTGACCTTCCCGCACCGGCTGGCGCGCCTGGTGCTCGCCGAGCAGCTCTACCGCGCCATGGCCATCCTGCGCGGCGAGCCGTACCCGCACTGACACGGCGCTGCTGTGCGCGCGCCGGGCGGAATCAGGTGGCGTCCGGCTCCGGGGTCTTCTTCTTCTTGCGGTTGCGGAAGGCCTCGCGCTGGGCCTCGGTCGGCTTCTTGCCGAAGAGGAAGGCCAGCCCGATGGACACCGCGTAGAGCAGGCACATCGGCACCGCCATCAGCAGCTGGCTGGTGGCGTCGGGCGGGGTGATGATCGCCGCCACCACGAAGGCCACCAGGATGAACCAGCGCCCGAACCGGATGAGGTGCAGGTAGTTGATGATCCCGGCCAGCGACAGGAACAGGAGGAAGAGCGGGATCTCGAAGATGAGGCCGAAGCAGAGGAGCAACTGGGAGACGAAGTCGATGTACGGGCTCATCATCACCATGGGGGTGATGCTCAGGCTGCCGATGTTCCCGGACAGGCCCAGGAAGTAGTTGAACATGATCGGGAACGCGGTCTTGTACCCGAAGTACCCGCCGCCCACGAAGAGCAGGGACGACGAGAGCACGAAGGGGATGACGAACTTCTTCTCCTTCGCGTAGAGCCCCGGGGCCACGAACGACCACAGCTGGTAGAAGATGACCGGCGAGGCCATGCCGACGCCGACGATCATCGAGAGCTTGAAGTACGCGGTGAAGATCGAGCCCGGCGCGTCGAAGTGCAGCTCCGCCTTGCCCGGCAGGTTCTGCGCCGCCCAGGCCTGGTAGAAGGGGATGGAGAGGTAGTTCATCACCTCCTCCTTCACCTCCCAGGCCAGAAAGCAGCAGACGAAGAAGGCGATCACGCTCCAGACGATGCGCTTGCGCAGCTCGTCGAGGTGCTCCCAGAACGTCATCGGCGGCCCGCCCTCGTCGTCGGCCGTGTCGCCCGCGGCGGGTGCCGGCTTGGGCGGCAGCGCCGCGGGCGGGGCAGCGGGCGCGACCAGCGGCTTGGCCACGGCGGGCATGGTGCGGAGATCGGCCTGGGCGGGCGCCGGCGTCGCGGTCTCGGTGGCTAGCGTCCTGGTCTCGCGTCCCGCGGTCATGCGCCGGCCCCGGTCCCGGTGGCCCCCGTGGCCGCCACACCGGCCGTGGCGGGGGCGGTCGCCGCGTCGCTCGAGGCGCCCACCGGGGCAGAGGTGCCGGGCGCGACTGCGTTGGCCGTGGACGCCGGCGCATCCACCGGAGCCGCGTCGCCTTCGCTGGCAGCCTCCGGCTCGTCTTCGGGCGGGTAGGGCATCACGTCGTCGGCGAGCGCCTCGTAGTGATCGCAGCCGAGGAGCGGATACTCGCGATCGCGGAACGGCTCGGTCCCAGGCAGCGGCGCGGGCCTCGGCTCCTGGGGTCGGGGCGCCGGGCGCGGGCGCGCGGCCGTGGCGCCGGTGGCGGTGCTGACCAGGGTGTCGATGACGTTGACCCGGGAGAGCGCGCGCAGCTCCTGGATCTCCTTCTCGAGCCCCTCCTGGCGGATGAGGTCGTCGATGCCGCTCTGGGAGCGCAGGTCGGTGCTCATGCGGCGCAGCTTGGCCACCCACTTGCCCGCGGTGCGCATCAGCGTCGGCAGCTGGCGGGGCCCGACGACGACGATCCCCACGATGAGGATGAGGACCATCTCCCCGAAGCCGAGGCCGAACACGAGGCCAAGCTAGCGCGGATCGGTGGTGGGGTCACGGTCGCCGGGCCAGCTGGCCGCACGCCGCACCGATGTCCCCTCCGCCGGAATAACGAACGATGCTGCCGAGTCCGCGCGCGGAGAGCACAGCGCGGAACGCGGCCAGACGCTCCGGCGCCGACCGGGCGAACGGCTCGTCGTCGAGCGGCGACGGTGCAGAATTCGGCTCGGAGCCGACCGCGATCTCGTTGTAGGGCACGAGGCTCAACCGGGGCCGTATGCCGTGCTCGGCGGCGAAGGCGATGGCCAGGTCGGCCAGCGCGGCCGCGTCCTCGTCGCTGTCGTTGTGACCGGCGAGCAGGGTGAGCGCCCACATCGGTGACTGGCGCGTGGTGCGCGCGTGCTCGCCGCATGCCGCCAGCACCTCGGCCAGCGCATGCGCGCCGTCGATGGGCATCAACGCGGCGCGCGCACCGGCGCGGGCGGACCCCAGGGACACGCCGAGGCGCACCGCGGGCACCTCGCGCGCCAGCCGGCGGATGCCCGCGGGCAGGCCGGCGGTGCACACGGTCACGTTGCGCATGTCGATGGCCTGCGCGCTCGGCTCGCCGAGGACGCGGATGGCCGGGATGACACGATCGGCGTTGGCCAGCGGCTCGCCCATGCCCTGGAACACGACGCCGTGGACGCGGCCGCCGCCGACGGTGGCCAACAGGTCGGCGCGCAGCGACCGCACCTGCTCGACGATCTCCCAGGCCTCGAGGTTGCGCGCCAGGCCCATGCGGCCGGTGGCGCAGAAGGCGCAGGCCAGCGCGCAGCCGACCTGCGAGCTGACGCACGCCGCGAAGCGCCCGGCGCGCTCGAGTGGGATGCGCACGCTCTCGATGACGGCGCCGCCGTCCAGCCGGAAGGCGTACTTCACGAAGGGGTCGATGGCGCTGGCGCGGCGCGAGACGAGCTCGAGCTGCGGCACGTGGCCGATGCGGCGCGCGGCATCGAGCGCGGTGCGGCGGACCGTGGCCGGTGCGCGCGACGGCAGCGCGCCGGTGCGATGCACCAGACCCACCAGGCGGCGCGCATCGGAGGCGTCGATGCCCGACAGCGCGGCCAGCTCGGTGGGGAGCAGGCCTTGCAAGGCGATCGGAGCGGCGGGGGATGCATGGCGGGCGGGATCTGCCTGAGTGAGCGGCGGACCAGGCTAGTACAGCGTACCGCACCCAGGACGGCGGCCTCACCTGGCAGCCGGACGATTCGCTCGGCCCGTACATCAACCGCTTCCGCTTCGTCGATTCGCACACGGCGTACGCCATCGGCTCGAGCATCTACAAGCTGGAGATCGAGTGATGCGCGTCCTCGCTTCGCTGGCGCTGGCCGCGCTCACTGCGGCGCTCACCACTGCCTGCGCGAACGAGCCGGTGCCCGCCGCCGACGGCGTCTCGCTGCCGCCGCCCGGGCCGCCGGCCGACGGGCCAACGGTCCGCCATCCCGGTGCGCGCCCCGATCCGGGCCGCGAGGCGGCCTGCGCCCCCGGCGATGTCTCGGGGTTCGCCGCTCCGGGCTGGGAGGCGCCACGCCCCGCGACGAACGCCTGCTCCGCGGCGCAGATCGACGGCTACTTCTCCGACTGTCTGGATCCGGCCACGGCGCTGCCGGTGCGCTGTGCCCAGCACGTCGCCAACCATGCCGCCTGTGCGGCCTGCCTCTCGCCCGAGCCGAGCGCCGCCGGCCCCGGCCCGCTCCTCGAGCACCCCGGCGGCGTGCGCGTGAACGTCGCCGGCTGCATCGCGCTGGCGCAGGACGACCTCCGGCCGGAGGGCTGCGGCGCCCGCGAGGCGACCGCGGCCGCGTGCGCGGCGACGGCGTGCGCGGACTGCGACGAAGGGGAGGGCGAGGCGTGCGAGCGCGACGCCCGGCAGGGCGCCTGCGCGTCGTGGCAGATGCGCACCTGCTCCGAGCTGTCCGTGGCCGCAGGGTGCGTGGCCGGCGCGGACGCAGCCGACCGCTTCCGCCGCGTCGCCCGCGTGTTCTGCGGCAGCTGACGCCGGAAGCTCCCGGCGCCGGCGACGAACTGTCATCCGGGCAGCACTGCGGCGATACTCGCGCCCGTGCACGGCTCCTCCCCGGCGGGCTCCGCGGCACCGGTGCGGCGGACGGCGAGCGTGCTCGCGACCGTGGCGCTGGCGCTGTGCGCGTCGTCTGCGTCCGCCTCGCCGGAGGACATCTTCGGCTTCGGCGCGCGATCCATGGCGCTCGGCGCCACCGGTGCCTCCTCCGCCGAGGACTACGAGGCCGTGTACGCCAACCCGGCGCTGCTCTCCGCCGCGCGCCATCGCTCGCTGACCCTCGGCCTGGCCGGCGCGGTCTTCGACATGCGCACCGAGACGCCGGGCCGCGGCAGCGTGCGCCTGCCCTACGAGGCGCTGCGCGGCAGCTTCATCGGCGCCACCTTGCCGCTGCCGTTCGGCGGCGTGCTCCGCGACCGTGTGGCGCTCGGGCTCGGCTTCTTCACGCCCTTCGGGCTGGTGGTTCGCGGGCGCATCCTCTATCCGGAGAAGCCGCAGTGGCTGCTCGCCGATCGGGCCCAGTCGGTGGCCGTCCAGGCCGCGCTCGGCGAGCGCGTCGTCGCCGGGCTGCGCCTCGGCGTGGGGTTCGCGGCGCTGGCGGCGCTCACCGGCGACGTGCTCGTCGCCAGCGATGCGTCCGGCCGCATCGGCACCGTGGTCGAGGACACCCTGGTGGCCAGCTACGGCCCCATCGCCGGCGCCAGCTGGGACCTGGGCACGGACCACCGCGTCGGCGCCACCTTCCGCGGCGAGCTGGTGGGGCGCTTCGAGGTGGTCATCAACGCGCGCGACCTCGGCGAGATCGTGGTCCCGCCGCTGCACATCTCCGGCATCGCCCAGTACGACCCGGCGCAGGTGGCGCTGGAGGCAGCGCGCGTGCAGGGCGCCTGGCGCTGGGCGGTGGGGGTGACCTTCAAGCACTGGTCGGCGTACCCGGGTCCGGCCGACGCGACCGTCCGCTGCCCCATCGAAGCGCCCGAATGCGCCGCGCTCGTGCCGCCGGATCCCGACTACAGCGACACCCTGGTGCCGCGCGTCGGGGTCGAGCGCGCGCTGCGGCTGGCCACCGGCGCCGAGGCCCGCCTGCGCGCCGGCTACTTCCTCGAGCCCTCGCCAGCGCCCGAGCAGAGCGGGGAGGAAACGCCTTCGACAACTGGCGCAGCGTGCTCACCGTCGGCTACGGGCTGGCGCTGGCCGACCCGCTCCCGCCGCTGGACCTGGAGCTGTTCGGGCAGATGCACCTCTTGCACCCGCGCACCCACGACAAGGACGCCTCCGTTCCGGCCAGCAACGCGGGCGCGCCGAGCACCGACAGCAGCGGGCTCATCGTCGCCGGCGGCGCCACGGCGCGGGTGCGGTTCTGATGCGCTGGCGCCGGCTCCAATGTCATGGCAGGGCGCTGGCGCTCGCCGCCGGGCTGCTGTGCGCACCCTCGGTGGCGCGCGCGCACGAGCCGGACTCCTACGGCTTCGGGTCGCGCAGCACCGCCATGGGCGGCGCGGTGGCCGCGGACGTCCGCGACTTCTCCGCCAACTACTACAACCCCGCCGGCCTGGTCGCCGCCCCCGGCCTGGAGCTGTCGCTGGGCTACGTGCGCGTCGACAACCGGCTGCGCATCGACGGCCGGGACACGGCCACCGACGACGCCCACGGGCTGGTCGGCGGCCTGGTCGCCCCGGGCGAGGTGTTCGGCGTGCCGTTCGCGTTCGGCATCGCCACCTTCCTGCCCGACGACGGGCTGTCGCGCATCAAGGCGCTGCGCCAGGAGGTGCCACGCTGGGAGCTGTACGACACGCGCGCCGCCATCCTCTTCCTGGCTGCGAACCTGGCGCTGCGACCGGTGCGCTGGCTGGAGATCGGCGGCGGCCTGGCGTTCCTGGCGGCGACGCGCGGACGCTTCGCCATCTCCGGGCGCGCCGATCTGCTCACCCCCGACGACTCGCAGCTGCGCCACGAGGTGGACGCCGACCTGACCTCGGTGCGCTACCCGCAGGCCGGCCTGCGGGTGCAGATCGGCGACCTGGGCAAGCTGGCGCTGGCCTACCGCGGGCAGTCCAAGCTGCGCCTCTCGCTCGAGGCGCGCCTGCAGGGGACGCTCGACTTCGCGGGCATCGACATCCCGCTGCTCTACGACCTGGAGACGCGCACGGTGGCCGGGTTCCTGCCGCAGCAGGTGGTGCTGGGCGCGGCCTTCACCCGCGTGCGCAACCTGACGGTGACGCTCGACGTGGCCTGGGTGGACTGGGGTGCCTACGAGAGCCCGACGGCACGCACCGCGGCGCGCCTCGAGGCCCAGCCGCCGCCGGGGACGCCGGTGGCGCTGCCCGGGGCGCTGCGTCCGGTGGACGTGCTCGACCCCGGCTTCGAGAGCCGCTTCGTGCCGCGCTTCGGCGTCGAGTATCGCCTGGGGTTCGGCGCGGCGCGGTCGCGCGACGGCGACGGCGACGGCGACAAGTCAACGCGGGCCGCGCCGGATGGTGTGCGCGCGGGCGAGCGCAGGCCGCTGATCGAGGTGCCGCTGCGCGCCGGGTACTTCTACGAGGCCTCGCCGGTGCCGCCGCAGACCGGGATCACCAACTTCATCGACGGCGACCGACACACCCTGTCCCTCGGGGTGGGCGTGGCGGTGGCCACGCCGCTGGCCGAGCTGCCGCGCACGGTGCGCCTCGACGTGCACGGGCAGCTGTCGCTGCTGCCCGAGCGAGCCATCGACAAGACCAACCCTGCCGACTTCATCGGCTCGTACCGCGCCGATGGCACGATGATCGGCCTCGGCGCCACCCTGGGAGCGGTCTTCTAGAATGAACGCCCGGCGCACAACCCGGATGGCCAGAACGGCGAGCCACCCACCCCACCTCCTGGCCGTGGCGGCAGCGCGTGCCCTCGGCGTCGCCGTCCGCGTGGCGATGCTGGCGGCGCTCCTGCCGGCGTGCGCCACGCTCGCCGAGGGCGCGGGCGGGGACGAGAACCTTCCCAACGCCGCAGCCGGGCCGTTCCGCGAGGTGCGCAGCGCCGAGCTCGGCAACCAGCGGCCGGCCCCGAATGGCCTGGAGAACGGCGACATCTTCCCGCGCGACGTGGCCGTCCTCGACGTGGACGGTGACCCGGCCACCCTGGCGGTGCTCGCCTGGGCCGCCGTGAACATCGCGCCGGACGGTGAGGAGGCGTCCTTCGATGCGCCTGCCAACGCCATCGTGCGTTATGGCGCACTCGACGGCCGCTCCTTCGACCGAACCCCCGTCCCGGTGCTGGAGGCCGAGGGCCCCGGCGACTTCGTGGCCTCTCCGGCGGTGCTGCGCCATGGCGCCGAGGTGCTGCTGTGGTTCGACACGCCGCAGGGCATCGCTCTGGCAGCTGCCGCGGACACGGAGTCGTTCACGCGCGCCGACGTGCCGGTGCTCGCCGCCGCCGACAGCGGCTGGGACGCCGGCGCGACGCCGCGGCACCCCGGCGTGGTGCGCCTGGACGACGGTTCGCTGCGCATGTTCTACGAGGTCGATCTGGGGACCGGCACGGCCATCGGCGAGGCCGCCTCCAGCGACGGCCGCAGCTGGTCGCGCGTGGGCAGCGCGCCGGCCCTGGCGCCACGCGCGCCCGCGGCGGAGGGAGCGGCGCAGCGCTGGGACGACGCCGCAGTGGGCGCGCCATCGCCGCTGCTCGATGGCGACGAGACGGGGCGCACCGTCCTGCGCGTCTACCACTCGGCCACCGACCACGAGGGTGTGCAGGTGGTCGCGCTCGCGGCGCGCTATGGGGACGACGGGCCGCTGCAGCGCGCCGAGGGCCCGGTCTTCGGCGCGCTCGGCGGGATGGCACCGCACGAGCCGTGCGTGGTGCGCTTCGACGGGTTCACCATCCTGTACGCGACGCAGCGCGCGTCGAGCTCCGACGCCGAGGCGCACCCGGCGGTGGCCATCGGGGTCGCCCCGGCCACGATCACGCTGCCGACACCGGTACCCTGAGCGGCCGTCGCGAGCGCGCCCGCGAGCGCCCTGCTACAAGGGTGCCATGCTTGCTCGCGCGTCCTGGGTCCTGGCCGTGCTGGTGCTGGGGTGCGGCGCACGCACCACCCTGCCTGTCGACGACGGGGCGGGCGGGGCAGGGGGCGGCGGCGAGCCCATCCCGCTGACGTGCGGCGACGGCAAGCTCGACGCCGAGGAGGCCTGCGACGACGGCAACGACGACGACGGGGACGACTGCCTCTCCAGCTGCCGTCTGGCACGGTGCGGCGACGGCATCGTGCGGCGCGGCGTCGAGGAGTGCGATGTCGGCGCCGACAACGGCAAGAGCACGCCGGTGGTGTGGCTCCTCCAGGGCAACCTGCAGCGCCGCGTCACCCCGGTGACCTCGGAGCGCTCCCCGCTGGCCTTCTACGACTACAGCTCCAAGAGCTCCCACACCGGCCTGGAGGCGTTGCGGCAGAGCCGCCTCTTCGTCTACCGGAAAGGCAACTCCGGCCCGCTCGCGGTGATGACACTCCACGGAATCGACATCGACAGCAGCGGCCAGGTGCAGCCGGCCTCGCAGGTGCAGCAGACCTTCTTCGGCCTGCCCGCGGAGACCGAGGTGCTCTTCGCCGACGATGGAGACTTCGAATTGTCCCTCCTCGAGCCCGGCCTGGCCTTCGGCAGCTGGCAGTTCGAGACCAACACCGACGGAGGCATCCTCGGGCCGCTGCCCTTCCCCGGTTCCTGGTCGGTGGATGTCGATTCCCTGTTCGACTTCGGGATCGACGGCTGGAGCTACGTGGATGCGCCGGGCGGTGGCAGCGAGCTCATCGTGCTCGACCCGTCGTCGACGGCCACCTTGACCGCTCTCGAGGAGATGGTCTGCACCACCGACTGCCGACTGCCCTGACCGGCCCGCGCGATCAGCGCCGCTCGTAGCACTCGGCGCGGCGACGCCCCACCGGCAGCGCGCGCGCCAGGCGCACGAAGGTCCACACCGTGCCCGCCAGCTTGCGCAGCTTCGAGGCCCCGACGCGCTCGGCGTAGTCGATGGGGAGCTCGACCACGCGGTACCCGCACTTGGCGGGGAAGAGCAGGGTGTCGATGGGCAGCGCGTCGCCCTCGCCGTCGAAGTCGAAGGCGCGGATGACCGAGCTGCGGTAGGCGCGCATGCCGCTGTGCACGTCGCAGGTGGGGATGCCGTGCATGACGTGCGCCATGGCGGCGAAGGCGCGGTTGGCGAGGAAGTTCGGCAGCGGCATGGCCGGGGGGCGGGTGCGGGTGCGGGCCCCGTTCACCACGTCGACGCCCTCCTCCTCGACCATGCGCCGCATGACGGGGATGGTGTCGGCCGGGTAGGTGAAGTCGCAGTCGAGGTAGATGAGCAGCTCGCTCTGCGCGGCCGCGCTGTACATGAGCAGCTCCATGGCCGGGCCGTGCCCGCGCGGCGGCACCTGGCGCAGCACGCGCGCGCCGAGGCTCTGGGCGATCTCCGCCGTCCGGTCCTTGGTGGAGCTGTCCACGCAGAGGATCTGCGCGTCCGGCGCCACGCGGCGGATCTCGCCGATCATCGCCGCCACGCTCTCCTCCTCGTCCATGGTCAGCATGCCCACGGTGAGCGAGAGGCGGCGTGGTCGCGCCGGCTTGCGCGCCACCACCACGTTCTGGAAGGCGAAGAGGCCGGGGGCGCGGTTGGCGACCACGTCCTCGAGGGGCCGCACCAGGCCCTGGTAGGCCTTGTACGAGAAGGTGTCGCGCAGCGCGGTCGGCTCGTGTCCCACCGACACCCCGTCCGCCCCGGCGTCGGCGCTCGGCGAGGAGGCCTCGTTGCTGGGGAGGAACGTCCTGAGGATGACGTCCTTGAGGGCGCGCACCAGCATCGGGTTCTGCTCGGTGCGCAGCACCTCCAGGCCGGATTCCTGGACGAGGCGCTCGGCGGCGTCGCGGGTGAAGAAGCGCAGGTGCGTGTCGTCGAGGATGCCGCTCTTCTGGTACTCGAAGCGCCCGGCGAGCAGGCCGAGGCGCACCGGCCAGGCGGCGATGTTCGGAAGGGAGACGATGACCTGCCCCTCGTCCTCGAGGTACGGCAGGAGGCGCCGCAGCACCGCCGCCGGGTCGGCGAGGTGCTCGAGCACGTCGCCGAAGAGCATGACGTCGAACTTCCGCTCGCCGAGCCCGCGCGCCACCTCGGCGTCGCTGGCCAGATCGACGGCCAGCACCTCGTCGAGCACGCGCGCGGCGCGGGCGATGGACTCGGGCACCAGCTCGATGCCGGTCACGTGCGCGCCGCGGCGCTTGGCGGCGGCGCCGTTGAGGCCGATGCCACAGCCCACGTCGAGCACGCGTCGCGGCCGGCCGAGGGCCTCGATCAGCGCGCGGTTCTCCTCCTCGACCAGATACTTCGGCGAGGGGTGGCTGGCGCCAGCGGCAGCTGCGTCCTGGTGCGCGTGCGGCGCGCCCTTCATCGACGCGCTGGGCGCGCCGTTCGTGATCGACGCGACGCGGGTCGACTCGGCCCCTCCGGCTTCCACGCGCGGCTACTTACCACGATTCGCCCAGGCGTCGTTGAACTCGCGGATGGTCTCCTCGGTCTTCGGGTTGTGCAGCATCTTGCGCAGGATGCCTGGCGGGACGGTGACGATGTGCGCGCCCGCGAAGAGCGCCTCGTTGACGTCGATGATGTGCCGCACCGAGCCGACGATGATCTTGCTCGGCAGGCCCTCGCGATCGATCTGCGCGCGCGTCTCGGCGATGATCGGGCGCGCGTCGTAGCCCATGTCGCGGATGCGACCGCTGAAGAGCGAGACGTAGGTGCCGCCGGCCAGGGCCGCCAGGTACGCCTGATTGAAGCTCATCAGGCAGGTGACGTTGGTCGGCACGCCCGCCGTGGACAGCGCGGTGGTCACGCGCAGGCCGGCCTCGCTGAACGGGACCTTGATGCACATGCGCTCCGGCGACCAGGCGTGGTACCGCCGCGCCTCGGCGAGCATGCTCGCCTCGTCCTCGCTGGTGAGCTCGACCGACACGTGGCCGGTCGAGACGGCCACCACCTCGGCCATGCGCTTCTCCAGGTCGGCAACGCCGGCCTCGCGCGCCAGGATGAGCGGGTTGGTGGTGATGCCGGCGATGACGCCCCAGGCGCCGAGGTCGCGGATCTCCTTGGGATCGGAGCTATCGAGGAAGAGCATGGCGGTGGTTCGGGCCGCGCCGGTGGGCGCGAGGCGGCGCAGCATAGCCGCAGCGGTGGCTGCCTGCCCTACGGAGAAAAACGGGGAAGAAACCACGGAGACACGGAGAATTTTCCCCGTCTCCGTGTCGCCGTATCTCCGTGGTTTCTCCCTCTGCCGCTCAGGGCGCAGCCGCGGCGAGCTCGACGATGCGTGCGGCGAGAGCGTCGAAGCGCGGCGCGATGGCATCCGGCATTGCACCCGGGCTGTCGCGCAGCGGGCAAAGCTCGCAGCGGCGGGCGTCGAAGACCAGACCGGCGCGCATCCCCGCTGCGTGCCCGGCCGCCACGTCGGCGCACGAGTCGCCCACCATCCAGCTCCGGGCCGGGTCGAAGCCCATCCGCTCGGTCAGCGCATGGAGCATCCCCGGGGCCGGCTTGCGACACTCGCAGGCGCGCACCAGGGCCGCGTCGCCGCCCGGACCGCCGTCGGGGTGGTGCAGGCAGACCTCGAGGGCAGCCACCACCACGCCGGCATCGGCCAGCCGCTCGAGCAGCGCGGCGTTGGTGCGCTCGATGGCCGCGCGCGGGATCTGTCCCTTGGCCGCGCCCGGCTGGTTGGTGGCCACGCCGACGGCGAAGCCGGCCGCGACGAGCGCGCGCAGGCCATCGATCACGCCGGGCAGGAAGCGCAGCTGATCGGGGTGGAAGGCGGTGGTCATCACGCCGAGATCGGCGTCGCGCACCACGTCGACCAGGGTTCCGTCGCGATCGACGACCACGGCCCTCCCTCCGCCGCCTACGGCGCCACCTCCGGCGCCTCCGGCGCGAGAAGACGACATCAGCTCGGGCTCTCGCGGACGAGCTGCAGCAGCCGCTCACAGATCAGGTGGTGGTAGATCTCGTGGAAGCCCTCGACGTGCGGCGTCGAGGTGTGGCCGTCGTCTGCGGAGGGCACCACCACGCTGGCGTCGGCCATCTGGCGCAGCGCGCCGCCGTCGTAGCCGACCAGGGCCACCACCTTGCCCCCGCGGCTCTTCGCGAAGTCCGCGGCGGAGACGAGGTTCTGCGACCAGGGGCCGGCGCGGTCGGCGCCCGAGCCGCCGTGCACGCTGAGGCAGACGAGGACATCACCGGCGACCAGCCGACCGTCGAGCTGCTCCAGGAAGATCCGGTTGAAGCCGACGTCGTTGGTGAGCGCGCTGATCAGCGCGGCGTTGTCGCACAGCGACTGGCACTTGAAGCGCTTCTTGCCCTCGACCCAGGTGAACTTGGCGATGTCGCAGGCCAGGTGGCTGGCGTTGGCCGCCGAGCCGCCGTTGCCGCAGGTGTAGATGGTGCGGTCGTGCTTCCAGGCCTCGAAGAGCACCTCGATGACCCGGGCCATGTCGGCGCGGTCGGTGCGCAGAGCGATCTCGGCGGTCTGGCGCAGGTAGCGCTCCACGAACTCGGCGTTTTGCATCGGCATGGGAGGATACTCGCTGCCGCCGAGGCTCCGCCAGGAGACCTCGCTCCTGTCGAGGCACGCCTCGGCGGATGGTGGGGTCAAGACCCGCTGCGGTGGAGGTTGGCGACGATGCGTGCGCCGTCGGTGTCGAAGCGGAAGCGCAGCGGCCGCAGCCCACGCGCCACCATGGCCTCGATGAGGCGCCGCTTGTCCGGCGGGCGAACGTAGAACATGAAGAAGCCGCCGCCGCCGGCGCCCATGAGCTTGCCGCCGATGGCCCCGGCGTCGCGGGCCGCCTGGTAGTGCTCGTCGAGCGTGCCGTCGGTCATGGTCGAGGCCAGCTGGCGCTTGGCCGTCCAGTGGTGGTGGAGCAGCTCGCCGTAGCGATCGAGATCGCCGGCCACCAGCAGGCGGTAGACCTCGTGGCCGATCTCCTTGATGCGGTGCATGCGCGCGATGGCGTCGGCATCGAGGTCGCGCAGGCGCTGGCCCTGCTCGCCGAGCACCACCCGCGCCGGTCGCTCCACGCCGGAGTAGACGATGGTCAGGTTGCTCTCCAGCTCGTCGAGCACCTCGTCGCGTACCGGCACCGGCTCGACGTGCACCGAGCCGTCCTTGTCGAAGGTCATCGCCGAGACGCTGCCGAAGGCGGAGATGAACTGGTCCTGCTTGCCGATGGGCTCGCCGAGGCGACCGATCTCGATCTCGCACGCCTCCTCGGCGAGCTGCCGCGAGGAGACGTAGCTCTTCTGGAAGGCGTGCAGGGCGTTGAGCAGGGCCACGGTGAAGGCGCTGGACGATCCCAGGCCGGAGTTGGCTGGCAGGTCGGCGACGCTGGTCAGCTCGATGGAGTGCTCGATGCCGATGAGGCGCAGCGCCTCGCGGAAGATGGGGTGCTCGATGCGGTCCACCGAGGGCACGATCTCCGTCTTGGAGTAGGCCAGGCGGATGTCGCGGTAGAAGCGGCGGTTGGCGGTGACGTAGATGTACTTGTCGATGGCCGCCGAGACGACGTATCCGCCGAAGCGCTCGGCGTAGGCCGGCAGATCGGTGCCGCCGCCGCCCAGGGAGAAGCGCACCGGGGCCGGGAGACGATCATCGCCGTGCCTCGCTGCCCTGCAGGTAGCGCTCGAGGTCGGCCAGGCCCTCGGGCGAGCCGATCTCGTAGAAGCGCTCGGCGGCCACCTGGGCGCGCAGCCAGCCTCCGGCGGCGAGGCGCGCCTGCACGGCGTCGAGCTGCACCACCGCGTCCGGCGGCAGCGCGGCCACCACCTCGCGCCGCAGGGCCAACGCGCCGTAGTCGATGTACGGCAGCTCGGCGGCCCCCTTGCGATACGCGATCACCCTCTCGCCCTCGACGGCCGTGTTCGAGGTGTCCCACTGGCCGCGGTTCTCGAAGACGGCCATGGTGCCGAGCGCCTCGGGGTGGGCCTCGAGATCGGCCAGCGGGGCCCGGTAGTCGAAGGGCAGAAGCGAGTCGCCGTAGGTGACCAGGAACGTCGGCGCCAGCTGTTCGAGGGCCGCGCGCAGCGCCCCGGCGGTGCCGCGGAGCGACGGGCCCTCGTCGGCGTAGGCCACCGCGATCCCGAAGCGACGGCCGTCGCCGACGGCGTCGCGGATGGCGTCGCCGAGGTGGGCGATGCACAGCAGCACCTCGGCGTAGCCGGCGGCGGCGAGGCGCTCCAGGAGCCAGTCGGCGAAGGGGCGCCCGGCGACGGGCAGCAAGAGCTTGGGGACGCGCTCGGTGTGCGGCCGCATGCGCGTGGCCAGCCCGCCGGCCAGCACCACCGCCTGGGGGCCGCGCGTTTGCTGGGCGTCCGGGGGCGGCACGCGGTGTTCATACCGCGCCGAAGACCTCGCCGGCGAGCGCCTCGACGGCCCGGCGCACCGCCTCGTCGCTGGAGTGGCGGACGCGGAACCCGAGCGCGGCCAGCTTGTCGGGCTGCATGCGCGAGCGGGGCACGTCGCCCGGCCAGCCGCGGTCGCCGCCGGTGAAGCGGACGCGGGCGCCCGGGAAGGGCGAGGCGGCCACGCACAGCTCGGCGATGCGCGCCACGCTGGTCGTGTCCGGCGGAGCCAGGTTGTAGAGGCTCAGCGCCTCGCCGGCGGGCGCGTGATCGAGCCCGAAGAGCATGCCGTCGGCGCAGTCGTGCACGAACAGGTACGGCTTGGCCTGGGTGCCGTCGCCGAGCACCTCCAGCTCCACCTTGCTGCTGGCCAGCTTCCTCAGGAAGTCGAGCGCGGCGCCGTGCGTCCCGCGCGGGCCGACGACGTTGCCGAAGCGGAAGATGGTGGCGCGCAGGCCGAAGCACTCGACGAAGGCGCTGATCAACGCCTCGCCGGCCAGCTTGCTGGCGCCGTAGAGCGAGATGGGCAAGGGGCCGAGGTCGGGCTCGGCGCAGACCCGGTCGGTTTCGCCGTAGACCGTCCCCGACGACGAGAACACCAGGCGCGGCACGCTGCCGCGCCGCATGGCCTCGAGCACGTTCCAGGTGGCGATGGTGCCCTGCTCCAGATCGAGCCGGGGGCGCTCCAGGCCCCAGCGCGCCTCGGGATTGGCGGCGAGGTGGAAGACCAGGTCGTGACCGGCCATGGCCGCGCAGAGACGGTCGAGGTCGAGCGCGTCGCCCTCCACCAGGGTGGCGCGGCCGGCGTCGAGGTGCCCGGCCACGAAGGCGCGCTTGCCGACGGAGAGGTTGTCGTAGAGCGTCACCGGCCCACGCTCGACGAGCCGGTCGACGAGGTGGCTGCCGATGAACCCGGCGCCGCCGACCACGAAGGAGCGGGTCATCGTCGTCCTCCGGCGTGTGCGCCGGGCTCCGCAGGCAGCGGCTCGATGCGCGCGGCGAATTGCAGCCGGTCCTGGGTCAGCAGGCGGAAGGGCAGGTCGTGGATGCGCAGCGGCCACCACAGGCCGCGGACGCGGCCTCCGGCGCGCTCCACCAGGCGTGAGAAGTCGCCGGGCGTGAAGTAGGTGGCGCGCACCGCCACGTGGTGCGCGGCGTTGCCGACGCGGTCCATGACCTCCAGGAGCAGGTGGCTCAGCGGCCCGAGCTCGAAGTGGTCCTTCACCGCCACCACCCGGCGCGCCACCCGCAGCGCCTCTCGAAGCACCACCTCGGGCGCAGGCAGTGGTGGAGCACGTCTGCCAGCAGCACGGCGTCGAAGCTCCGGTCGGGGAAGGAGCACCTCGCCGTCGAAGGGCACCACCTCGACGCCGCGCTCCCGCGCCGCCGGGTTGACCTGCACGTCGACGCCGACCACGCGGCGCGCGCCGACGCGGGCCGCCACCTCGGCCAGGACGCGCCCGTCGTCGCAGCCCACGTCGAGCACCGCCTCGGCGCGCCCGATCTGGGCCGCCAGGGCGGTGGCCACCCGCGCCGCGCGCGGCAGGCGCACGCGGCGGTGGTGGAGGTCGAGCAGGGCGCGGACCGGAGCCTGCACGCGCCTCCTTTACCACCGCTGCCGCGCTCGCGCGCCGCCGCCGCGTCGTTTCTGCTAACAAGCCGGGCCGTGGGCGCCCTTCCGGCCCAGGGCCAGGCCGATCGCTGGCGGCTCGCCGCGGCGGCCATCGCTGCCGGCGGCGTCCTCGCGGCCGTCGCCTGGGTGGTGGCGCCGTGGTGGCGGGACACGTCGACGTTCGGCTTCCACGACTGGGACGTGCAGACCTCGCACCGCCAGCTGGTGCTCCTGGCCCTGCAGAGCGGCGAGCTCCCGGCCTGGAACCCCTACGCGTGCGGCGGCTTCCCGGCCTGGGGCGACGTGGCGGCGGCCAGCACCGTCGTGTCGCCGTGGCTGCCTGCGTACCTGCTCCTGCCCATGAGCGTGGCGCTGCGCGTGGAGGACACCGGCATGGCGCTGCTCGGCGCCGCCGGGGCCTGGCTGCTCGCCGGACGCTTCACGCCGAGCTTCGCCGCGCGCGCGCTGGTGGCCGCCCTGTGGGCGGTGAACGGGCGCTGGGCGCTGCAGACGGCGTCCGGGCACACCTGGCACCTGGCGTACGCGTTCCTGCCCTGGTGCCTGTTCTTCTTCGAGCGCCTGCGCCGCGGGCGCGGGTGGCCGCGGGCCTTCGATCTGGCTGGCGGAGGCGTCTCGGTGGCCATGCTGGTCTACGCGGGGGGCATCTACCCGCTGCCGCACACCGTGCTCGTGCTCGGCCTCTACGCCGCCGGGCTGGCCGCCGTGGAGCGCTCCCACCGCCCGCTGTCGCGCCTGGCCATGATGGGCGCGCTCGGCGTCGCCTTGTGCGCGCCCAAGCTCCTGCCGCTGCTGGACGGCTTCTCCAAGGCCCCGCGGCTCATCGAGTCGCAGGAGACCCTGTCGCCGTCGGCGCTGTGGGCCATGCTCACCGCGCGCGACCAGGGCTTTCACGACCGCCCGGCGCCGGTGATGGCCTACGGCTGGCACGAGTGGGGCATCTACATCTCGGTCGCCGGCGTGCTGGTGCTGCTCCTCGGCCTGGTGCTCGGGCGCGGTCGCCGCCAGACGGTGCTCACGGTGGTGGCGCTGGTGCTGGTGGTGCTCGGTCTGGGCGCCTTCCACCCCGCGGCGCCCTGGACGCTGATGCATCGCTGGCTGCCGATCTTCAAGAGTCAGCACGTGCCCTCGCGCTTCCTCTATCCGGCGGTGCTGCTGCTCGGCGTGGTCGCGGCGTCGCTGCTCGGGCGCACCATCGCGCGCCACGGGCGTCGCTGGCCATGGCTCGACGCCGCGGCCGCGGCGCTGGTCGCGCTGCTGGCCATCGACGTGGCCACGGTGGCGCAGAAGCCCATGGCCGACGCCATGTGGATGGTGGCGCCGCCCATCCCGACGGGGCGCACGTTCCACTTCGAGAAGCAGCCGCCGTTCAACTACGTCCGCCGCGACTGGGCGGGCCCGATGTACCTGGCCATGCTCGGCAACACCGGCGTCTTGAACTGCTACGGCGCGCCGCCGTTCGAGCGGCGGGGCGCGCTGGC
>JBBJMR010000171.1:0-18268 GCA_037720395.1 Polyangiaceae bacterium | reverse complement strand
CGGCACACCCTTGCCCTGCACGGTGATCACCTCGCCGGGCTGGACACCGGCGGGCACGTCGACGCTGACCTTGCTGTCGTCGGGCAGGGCCACCTCCACCTGCTTGCCGAGCGAGGCCGCGGCGTACCCGACGTGCACGCGCGTCACCAGATCGAGACCGTCGCGCTCGAAGCTCTCGTGCGGCTCGAGGTCGACGTCGACGTAGAGATCACCGGACGGGCCGCCCTGGGCGCCGCACATCCCCTGCCCCGGCACGCGCAGGCGCTGGCCGGCGTCGATGCCGGCGGGGAAGCTGACCACCACCTTGCGCGCCTTCTCGATGGCGCCGTTGCCCTTGCACGCCTCGCAAGGCGTCTTGACGACGCTGCCCTCGCCCCGGCACTCGCCGCACACCTGCGAGAACATGACGAAGCCGCGCGACGTGGACACCTGACCGGCGCCGCCGCAAGCACCGCACTGCTTGCGCTTGGTCCCCGGCTTGGCCCCGCTCCCGGCGCAGTCCTCGCACCGGACCGGCGTGCGGAGCACGACCTCCCGCTTGCAGCCGACGAGCGAGTCCTTGAGGGAGAGGCGCTGCTGGACGCGAAGGTCCTGCCCGCGCGCCGGGCCGCGGCGCGGTCGCTGACCGCCGCCGAAGCCTCCGAAGAACTCCGAGAAGATGTCCTGGAAGTGGGAGAAAATGTCGCCGCCGAGGTCGGGCATGCCCTCGACGCCGGCGTGGCCGAAGCGATCGTAGCGGCCCCGCTTGTCCTCGTCCGAGAGCACCTGGTAGGCCTCGGTCGCCTCCTTGAAGCGGGAGACCGCCTGGCAGTCATCCGGGTTGCGGTCGGGGTGGTTCTTGAGCGCGGCCTGCCGGTACGCCTTGCGGATGTCGTCGCAGGAAGCCTCGCGGCCGAGGCCGAGGACCTCGTAGTAACAACGTTTGTCGCCCATGAACTCCCGTGTGGCCGCCCGTGCGGACCCCTACGGCCCTCCGAAACTACTGGTACCGAACGCCGCCCGCGCGCCCGGCCACCCATATCGGTTCTGCACGCCCTCCGCCACGATTGGCACAAGGCAGGACCACGTTAAGTCGAGGACTTGGCCTGTCAACCGGACCGCCCAGCCCGGAAAATGTGCGACGCCCCGGCGACTCGCTCCGGGAGTGGAGCGAACCGTCGGGGCGTAGCCCGCCGAGGCAGGCGGTGCGCGGGTGGCCCCCGGCGACGAGGCTCCGCCGGGAGCTCGCTCCTGACGACGCAGGGGCCGGAGGGTGGCTCAGTGCTGGCGGCGCTGGAAGGCGGGCGTGTCCCACTCGGCGTCGAGCGGCGGCACGAAGGTGGCGCGTTCGCGCGGCGCGGGCGGCGGCGGCGGCGGCGGGCCGCCGTGCTGCACCTGGTGTTGCGCCGGGGCGCGGCGCGTCGGGAACACCATGTCCTCGCGGGCGGGCTCGCGCGGCGTGGGGCGACCGGAGAGCGGCGCGCCCTGCAGCGTGGGCCGCGAGAACGAGCCCGGCGCCTGGCGCGACGCCGGCGCGCTCATGGCCGGCTGTGCGACCTCGTAAGGACGGGCCTCGCGCACCTGCGCCGAGGCCACCGACTCCGGCACCTCCGCCACCACCTGGTCGAAGCCGGTGGCGATGACCGTGACCTTGATCATGTCGCCCATGGTCTCGTCGACGGCGGCGCCGAAGATGATGTTGGCGTCCTCGTGGGCCTGCTCCTGCACGAAGCTGGCGGCCTCATCGATCTCCTTCATCCGCATGTCGGGCCCGCCGACGATGTTGATGAGCACGCCGGTGGCGCCCTCGACGGAGATGTTGTCGAGCAGCGGGGAGTTGATGGCCATCTCCGCGGCCAGGCGCGAGCGGCCCTGGCCCTTGGCGCAGCCGGTGCCCATCAGGGCGCGGCCCATGTTGGCCATGACCGTCTTCACGTCGGCGAAGTCCACGTTGACCAGGCCGTTCTGGGTGATGAGGTCGCTGATGCCCTTGATGGCCTGGTAGAGCACCTCGTCCGCCTTGCGGAAGGCCTCCACGAAGGAGAGGTCCTCGTCCTGCAGGGCGAGCAGCTTCTGGTTGGGGATGGTGATCAGGGTGTCGACGTGCTCGCTGAGCATGGCCAGGCCGAGCTCGGCGCGGCGGGCGCGCTGCTTGCCCTCGAAGAAGAAGGGCTTGGTGACCACGCCGACCGTCAGGCACCCCTCCTCGCGGGCGAGCTGGGCGATGACCGGGGCGGCGCCGGTGCCGGTGCCGCCGCCCATGCCGGCGGTGACGAACACCATGTCGGCGCCGGAGAGGTACTCCTTGATGCGGGTCACGTCCTCGAGCGCGGCCTTGCGACCCTTGTCGGGGTCGGCGCCGGCTCCGAGGCCGCGCGTCACGCTCTGCCCGATGGCCAGCTTGCACGGCGCGGCGCTGGCCGCCAGCGCCTGGGCGTCGGTGTTCACGACGATGAACTCGACCCCCTCGAGGCCGAAGTTGATCATCGTGTTGACGGCGTTGCCGCCCGAGCCACCGCATCCGATGACCTTGATACGAGCGTCGTAGCCGACGTTGTCTTCGGCAAACTCAATGGAGAAACTCATCGCTATCCTCCCGGTGTGCTTCGCTTGGTGACTGGGCCGGCCCTGCTTCGCCGCACGCCGACACTAGACCGCGCGGGGAGGCGCCTCTCCTCCGTCGCCCGATCTCTCGTCAGTCACTCGCTAAACACTCAATTGAACATCTCTAACAACATTTCCCGTCACGCTGAACAACTAACTGGTTGACGCCGGCTAGAAAGCCGCTCGGAGCCAGCCCCAGAACCCTCGCCCACGCTGGGCCTGCGACACCTCCTCGAGCAGGCGCGCCTCGCGATGCCCGCGCTGGATGCGCTGCGGCTCCAGCACCGGCGCCGGCGCCGAGCGCGCGTGCGCCAGCGCGTTGGCCCCGTACTGCACCAGGCCGACGCCGGTCGCGTACTGCGGGCCGGCCACCAGCTGGGTGATGCCGCGCACGCCCACCGGCACGCCCAGGCGCACCGGCATGCCCAGGATCTCCTCGGCGAACTCGGTCATGCCCTCCATGAGCACCGCGCCGCCGGTGAGCACGATGCCCGCCGAGAGCTGCTCGAGCATGCCGGTGTCCTCGATGCGCTTGCGGATGACGGCGAAGATCTCCTCCACGCGCGGCTCCACGATGTCGGACAGCACGCGGCGCGGCACCTTGCGCGGCGCGTGACCGCCGACGCCGGGGACCTCGATCTCCTCGTCGTCGGAGACCATCCGGCCAAGAGCACAGCCGGCGTTGCGCTTGAGGCGCTCGGCCTCGCCCATCGGGGTGCGCAGGCCGGCGGCGATGTCGGCGGTGACGTTGTTGCCGCCGGCCGGGATGACGCTGGCGTGGGCGATGCCGCCGTCGATGTAGAGCAGGAGGTCGGTGGTGCCGCCGCCGATGTCCACCACGCCGACGCCGATCTCCTTCTCGTCGTCGCTGAGCACCGCCTCGGCGCTGGCCAGCGGCTCGAGCACCACGTCGGCCACGGTCAGGTCGCAGCGCTCCGCGCACTTGACGACGTTCTGGACGCACGAGGTGGCGGCGGTGATGAGATTGACCTTCACGCCCAGGCGCACGCCGCTCATGCCCACCGGGTCGCGGATGCCGTCCTGGTTGTCGACCATGAACTCGCGCGGCAAGACGTGGAGGATCTGCCGATCGGCGTCGACGGGGATGGCACGCGCGCCCTCGAGCACCCGCTCGACGTCGACGCGCGTCACCTCGCCGCCGGAGATGGCGGCCACGCCGTCGGACGACTGGCAGCGGATGTGGCTGCCGGCCACGCCCACGTAGACGGTGCGGATCTCCACGCCGGCCATGGTCTGGGCGGCCTCGATGGCCTCGCCGATGGAGCGCACCGTCCAGTCGATGTTGGAGACCACGCCCTTGCGCAGCCCGCGGCAGGGGACGTTGCCGACGCCGAGGATGGTGATGCCATCGGCGTCGACCTCACCCACCACAGCCGAGACCTTGGTGGTGCCGATGTCGAGGCCTACGACAATCTCGGTGGTATCGATGCGGCTCTTCATCGTGGTTCCGTTGGCTTCGCCGGCCGGCCCTTGGGAGCTGCCCAGAAGCCGGCCGACGCTGACATAGGCTGCTTTGCCCGGCCAAGTTTCGCGCCGGTGCCCGTCGCCACGGCGCTCATCGCATCCGCACCACCACCCGCTCGGGGTGGGCGTCGTTGTCCAGGAAGACGACCGAGGCGTTGGCCTTGCGGCGCGAGAGCTCGCTGAGCACGCTGCGCAGCTGGTCGAGCTTGTCGCGATAGGGCCCGTGGCCGAGGTGCAGGGCGATGGCCTCGCGCCCCACGGTGACCACCAGCGCGCCGTCCTTCTCCAGGTGCAGCTCCTGGATCGGCCAGCGCTTGGCCACGCCGGCGCGCTCCAGGTCCTCGGCCACATCGAGCACGCGCTTGACCTCCAGCACCGCGCCGGCGCGATCGTTGGCCACCTTGTCCGGCAAGATGCCACTGACCACCGGCAGGTCGTAGGGATCGTCGGGCGCCGTCTTCTTCGAAGAGGTCGCCGTCGCGCGTGGCGAGGTAGAGCTCGCCACCGATGTTCACCAGCGCGCGTGCCTCGCGCTCCACCACGGTGATGCGCACGGTGGCCGGGAGCTTGCGGGTCACCGTGGCGCTCTCCACCCAGGGGTCGGCGGCGATGGCCGCGCGCGCGGCGTCCAGGTCGAGAGCCAGCACGTTGGCGCCGACGGCCACGCTGCCCAGCTTGGCCACCTCGGCCGCCGAGAGGCGACGCGTGCCCTCCACCTCGACGGTGCGCACCGCGAAGCGCGGCGTGGAGAGCAGGTAGCGGCGGGCCCCCAGGCCACCGCCACCGAGGCGGCAATGACCAGCATGGCACCGAGGGTGAGCTGCAACGTGGCCACCAGCCGCGAGCGCGGGCGCGGGCGCGGGGCGGCCGGCGGCGCGACCCTCTTCTTGCGCGCAGCGCGGGGCGCCGGCGGTGGGCGCACGGTGGTGGCGCTGGGCGGGGCGAGTCGGCGTCGAACGGCAACGGGTCGCCGGGCGCGTCGACGAGCGGGGCGGCGCCGGCGCCGGAAGCGCGGCGCCGGTTTCCGGAGAGCTTGTCGCTGGTGGCCATCAGCCACCTCCTTGCGCGGAGCCGATGGCGGCGCGCTCGAGCAGGCCCTTGAGGGTGACCACGCTGGCGTTGATGTCGCCGGCGCCGAGCGCGATGACCACGTCCCCAGGCCGCACCAGCGCGAGGAGCTCCTCGGGCAGGTCGGCCTTGTTGGCCACGTAGCGCGCGTCGTGGTGGCCGTGCTCGCGGATGGACTGCACCAGCCGCTCGGCGCCGATGCCCGGGATGGGCGCTTCACCGGCGGCGTAGATGTCGGTGACCAGCAGCACGTCGGCCTGGTTGAAGGCGCGGGTGAAGTCGTCGAAGAGGTCTCGGGTGCGCGTGTAGCGGTGGGGCTGGAAGGCCACCACCACGCGGTGCTCCTCGCCCGGGTAGGCGCGTCGCGCTGCGTCCAGGGTGGCCCGGACCTCGGCCGGGTGGTGGCCGTAGTCGTCGACGAGGACGATGCCGCCGACGTCGCCGATGACGCTGAAGCGCCGCGCCACACCGCCGAAGGTGGTCAGCGCCTGCTTGGTGACGTCGAGCGGGACCTCCAGCTCGTCGGCCACGGCGATGGTCGCCAGGCAGTTCAAGACGTTGTGCGCGCCCGGCATGCGCACGGTGAAGCCGCCCAGGGGCTCGCCGCGGCGGTAGGCGTTGAAGCTCGTCTCCAGACCGCGAAACTCCACGCCGCGCGCGCAGTAGTCGGCCTGGGGGGAGACGCCGTAGGTCACGTGGCGTCTCGGGATGCGCGGCAGAATGTCCTGCACGTGCGGGTGGTCGAGGCAGAGCACCGCCAGGCCGTAGAAGGGCACGCGGGCGGCGAACTCGACGAAGGCCTCCTTCACCTTGTCGTGGGTGCCGTAGTGATCGAGGTGCTCGGGGTCGATGTTGGTGACCACTGCGATGGTCGGCGTCAGGCGCAGGAAGGAGCCGTCGCTCTCATCGGCCTCCGCCACCAGCAGGTCGCCGGCGCCGAGGCGGGCGTTGCTGCCGAGCGCGGCCATCTTGCCGCCGACGACCACGGTGGGGTCGAGGCCGGCGTGGCGGAGCACGGTGGCCACCAGGCTGGTGGTGGTGGTCTTGCCGTGCGACCCGGCGATGGCGATGCCGTACTTCACGCGCATCAGCTCGGCGAGCATCTCCGCGCGGCCGATGACCGGGATGCCGAGGGCCCGGGCCTCGCTGAGCTCGGGGTTGTCGGCCGAGATGGCGCTGGAGTAGACGACCACGTCGACGCCGCGCACGTTCTCGGCGCGGTGGCCGACGTCGATGCGCACGCCGAGCGTGGCCAGGCGGCGGGTGGTGCTGGACTCCTTCTGGTCCGAGCCGGAGACGTCGAACTCCAGCGAACGAAGGATCTCGGCGAGGCCGCTCATCCCCACGCCGCCGATGCCCACGAAGTGCACGTGACGAACGCGTCCGCGGAACATCAGCGCGCCCTCCCTTCGGCGAGGCGGAGCAGGTCCTCGGCCATGCGCAGGCGCCGCGCCGGGTCTCGCGCCAGGGCCTCGATCTCCGCGGCCATCCGCAGCACCGTGGCCTCGGACTGCGGGACGAACACCGCGGCGCCGACGTCGGACAGCGAGCGGGCGTTGGTGGTCTGGTGGTCGTCGGCGGCGAACGGATAGGGGACGAACAGCGACGGGCACCCGATGGCCGAGATCTCCGCCACCGCGCCGGCGCCGGAGCGCTGGACCACCAGGTCGGCACCAGCGATGGCCGCGGCGACGTCGTCGATGAACGCGGTCACCGTGGCGCGCTCCGCGACGCCCAGCTCGGCGTACCGGGCGCGCACGGCTTCGTCCCGGTCGCGGCCGCTCTGGTGCACGATGGACAGCTCGGGCGCGCTGCGCGCGGCCAGGGCGATGGCCTCGGGGACGCGCTCGTTCAGCGCGGCGGCGCCCTGGCTGCCTCCCAGCACCAGCACGCGCATCCGGCCGGGCACCGGCGCGTACGGTGCGGCCGCGAAGGCACCGCGCAGCGGCACACCGGAGCGCATGACCACCGAGGGGCGGAAGCGCTTCTCGACCTCGGGGAAGGCCACGTAGGCGCGACGGACCAGCGGCGCCAGCAGGCGGTTGGCGAGACCGAGGATGCTGTTCGGCTCGAGCAGCGCCAGCGGCACGCCGGCGAGGCGCGCCGCCAGGGAGACCGGCCCGGAGGCGTACCCGCCGACGGAGAGCATCACGTCGGGACGGATGCGGGCGACCAGGCCGCGCGCCGCGGGCAACGAGGCCAGGGCGCGCGACGCACCCCGCAGGAAGCCGCGTACTCCGCCGCCTCGCAAGGGGTCGACGCGCAGCAGCTCCAGGCGGTCGCCACGGGCGGGCACCAGGCTCGCTTCCATGCCGCGTGCCGTGCCCACGTAGACGACCTCGGCGGAGGGCGACGCGGCGCGCACGGCGTCGCCGACCGCCACCATCGGGAAGACGTGGCCCCCGCTCCCGCCGCCTGCAATGAGCACCGTCACCAAGCCGGCTCCTGCGTGTCCGCCAGGGGTACGTTGGCGGGCGGCGGCCTGGCAGCCTGCTTGTCGACCTCGGCCGCGTCGTCGAGGCGCGGGCGGCTGATGTTGAGGAGGATGCCGATGGCCGCCGCGTTCACGAGCAGCGACGAGCCGCCGTAGCTCAGGAACGGCAGGGTCAGCCCCTTGGTGGGGAGGATGGCCATGGCCACCGCCAGGTTGGTCATCGCCTGCACACCGAACATGGTGGCGATGCCGAAGGCCAAGAAACTGCTGTAGTCGTCGCGCGCTTCGAGCGCGATCTTCACGCCGCGGGCGACGATGACCAGGTAGGCGGCGGTGAGCCCGACCACGCCGACGAAGCCCAGCTCCTCGCCGATGATGGCGGAGACGAAGTCGGTGTGCGCCTCGGGCAGGTAGAGGACCTGCAGGCCGCGCCCCAGGCCGAGGCCGAAGGTGCCTCCTGACCCGAAGCTCATCACCGACTGGAACGGCTGGTAGGCCAGATCGTTGCGGTGCCCCTCCATGTCGATCCACGACAAGTAGCGGGCGTAGCGGTAGCTGCTGAAGCGGATGAGGCCCGCAGCGCCGAGGCCGAGGAGCATGGTGAAGGCGGCGATGTAGGGGACGCGGGCGCCGGCCACGAAGAGCAGGGTGAAGGTCAGGAAGAGCAGCACCACGGCGCTGCCGAAGTCCGGCTGCTTGAGGCAGAGGAGCATGAGCACCCCGACCACCAGGAGGTGCGGCAGGAAGCCGACCGAGAAGCTCTTGATGCGGTCGGCCTTCTTGGAGAGCGAGTAGGCGAGCCAAAGGACGATGGCCAGCTTGGCCAGCTCGGAGGGCTGGATGTTGATCGGCCCCAGGGCCAGCCAGCGGTCGGCGTTGCCCGCGCGGCGCCCGAGGCCGGAGACGGTGGCCACCAGCATGGCGATGACCGCGAACAGGAACGGATAGGTGAGCGGGCGCAGGCGGCTGTAGTCGAAGCGGCTCACGGCCCACATGACGCCGATCGAGAGCAGCGCGTAGATCGACTGGCGCTTGAGGAAGAACTGCGCGTCCTGGTGACGCACCGTGGCCTCGATGGCGCTGGCGCTGTAGACCATGACCACGCCCATCCCGATGAGCGCGATGACCAGCGCGGCGAGCAGCGGGTCGACCGGGCCGGAGCGGCTGGAGCGCCAGAGCGTCTTCCAGGCCTCGGCGAGCGCGCTCGGGGCGGCGGGGACGGTCGGCCCCTGGCCCTTGTCGGCGGGCGTGAGAAGGCGGTTCCTGGGCGGCGTCTTGGCAGTCATGCTCGCTCCTCGGCGATGGCGCGCACGGCGCGCACGAAGGCGTCACCGCGGTCCTTGTAGTCGCGGAACATGTCGAAGCTGGAGCAGGCGGGGCTGAGAAGCACCGCGTCTCCAGGCGTGGCCAGGGCGCGCGCCGCCCGCACCGCCTCGTCCATCGACGAGGCGCGAGCGATGGGCAGCACCCCGGCGGCGGCGGCGGCGATGCGCTCGGCGGCCTCGCCGATGAGCACCAGCCCGCGCCCGCGCTCGCGCAGCGCGTCGACCAGCGGATCGTAGGCGCCGAGCTTGTCCCGGCCGCCGGCGATGAGGACCGCCCGGGGCTCGGCGAGGCCGCGCAGCGCGGCCACCGAGGCGCCGACGTTGGTCCCCTTCGAGTCGTCGTAGTAGCGCACGCCGCCCACCTCGGCGACGAGCGCGGTGCGGTGTGCCAGCCCCTCGAACGAGGCCAGGGCGGCGCCGATGGCCTCTCGAGTGGCGCCCATGGCGCGCGCCGTGGCCACCGCGGCGCAGGCGTTGGCGAGGTTGTGGCGACCGGTGAGGCGCACCTCGTCGAGAGGCCACGACCAGCCGCTGCCGCTGTCTGCCAGCCGACCGCCGTCGACGCGGACGTCGGCCGGCGCGGCGCCGTCGCCGCCGTCGAAGGTGACCAGGCGCGCCTGGCCGCGACGCGCCTCGGCCGCGCACAGAGCGTCGCCGGCCGGCACCACGGCGACATCGTCCGCCTCCATGCGCAGGAAGGGACGGCCCTTGGCCTCGGCGTACGCCGACAGCGACGGGTAGCGGTCGAGGTGGTCGGCGGTGACGTTGAGGAGCGCGTGCGCGCGGGCGTGCAGGGTGGGCACGCGCTCCGCCTGGAAGCTGGAGATCTCGACGACCAGGTGGCTGTGCCCGGCCCCGATGGCCTCCACCAGCGGCGTGCCGAAGTTGCCGCCCACGAACGGCGAGGCGCCCGGGGTGCGGCGCAGCATCTCGAAGACCAGCGCGGTGGTCGTGCTCTTGCCATTGGTGCCGCCAACGAGGGCGATGGGTGCGTCGACGAAGCGCGACGCCAGCTCCAGCTCGCCGATCACCTCGCCCCCGCCGGCCTCGAAGGCCGCGAGCGCCGGGAACGCCGGCACCCCCGGCGAGACCACGCACAGGTCGGCCCCGGCAAAGAGGTCGCCCGGGTGCGGGCCGGCGACGACGGCGGCGCCGGCTCCGGCGAGCGCGCGCGCCGCGTCGGAGAGCCTGTCGAGGGGCGCGCTGTCCGCAGCGACCACGCGCGCGCCGCGGGCGAGCAGCAGACGTGCGGCGGCGACCCCGGAGAGCCCGAGGCCGACGACCACCGCGCGGCGCGAAGCGAGATCCATCGCGCTACCTGAGCTTCATCGAGGCCAGCGCCACCAGCGCCAGCAGGATGGAGATGATCCAGAAGCGGACGATGATCTTCGGCTCCGCCCACCCCTTCTTTTCGTAGTGGTGGTGGATGGGCGCCATCAGGAACACCCGCTTGCCGGTGAGCTTGAAGCTCACCACCTGGGTGATGACGCTGAGCGCCTCGACGAAGAAGATCCCCCCGAGCAGGATGGAGAGGAACTCGTTCTTGGTGAAGACGGCGAGCATCCCCAGCCCGCCCCCGAGGGCCAGCGACCCGACGTCGCCCATGAACACCTGCGCTGGGTAGGTGTTGTACCAGAGGAACCCTATACCGGCCCCGATGACCGAGCCGCAGTAGACGCTGAGCTCGCCGGCCGAGGCGATCTTCGGGATGTCGAGGTACGTCGCCAGCGAGAAGCCGAACAGCGTGGCGCCGGCGATGTAGGCCATCACCAGGTAGGTGCCGGCGTTGATCATCACCGGCCCGATGGCCAGACCGTCGAGGCCGTCGGTGAGATTGACGGCGTTGCTGGTGGCCACCACCACGAAGACGGCGAACGGCACGTAGAGCCAGAGCGGCAGGTCGAGCTGCAGCTTGGAGAAGGCCACGAACGGCAGCGCCAGCCGCGTCTTGATCTGCATCCAGTCGGCGGGCATGCGCTCCGGCGACACGAACACGTAGCCGATGGCCGCGCCGCCGATGAGCGTCTGACCGAGGAGCTTGTAGCGGCCGGCGAGGCCGCCCGAGTGGCGGCGGCTGATCTTCAGGTAGTCGTCGAGGTACCCGATGACGCCGTAGCCGGCGGTGACCGCGGTGGTGGCGAGCACGAAGGGGCTGCGCAGGTCGGCCCAGAGCACGGTGGGCAGGAGCAGCGAGAGCAGGATGAGCGCGCCGCCCATGGTCGGCGTGCCGGCCTTGACCCGATGCGTCTCCGGGCCGCTCTCGCGCACCACCTGGCCGATCTGCTTGCGGCGCAGCTCGCGGATGAACCACGGCGCCAGCACGAACGTCAGCATCATGGCCGTGATGGTGGCCATGATGGTGCGGAAGGGGATGTAGCGAAGGACGTTGAGGAAGCTCAGCCAGCCGTAGTGGAACTTGAGCGGGTAGAAGAGCTCGTAGATCACGCGGCCCCCTTCCCTCTGCCCAGGTCGGAGGCACCCGGCGCGGCGGCGTCGCCCGGCTCGGGCGTGGCCTCGCGCGCCGCCACCAGCGCGCGCACCACCCGCTCGGTGGCCACCCCGCGCGACCCCTTGACCAGGATGAGGTCGCGGGAGTTGGCCTCGGCCAGCACCAGCGGCGTGGCCTCGGCTGCGCTGTCGACGAAGACGGCGCGCATGCCGGCCTGAGCAGCGGCGGCAGCGATGCGCCGCGCCTCGCCACCGATGGCCACCACCAGCGCCGCGCCGGACGCGGCGGCGGCGCGCCCCACCTCGTCGTGCCCCTCGGCGGCGTGGGCGCCGAGCTCACGCATCTCGCCGAGCACCAGCAAGAGGCGGCGGCCGTCGGCCTGCGCCAGCTCGGCGCTGGCGCGGATGGACGCGCAGCTCGAGGCCGGGTTGGCGTTGTAGCTGTCATCGACGATCGCCAGCCCGTCGGGCAGCAGGCGCGGCGCCAGGCGACCGGCGCCACCACCGATCTGCGCGGCGGAGAGGGCGCGCGTCAGCTCGTCGCCGCTGAACGCCTGGCCGGACAGCTCCTCGACCACGGCCACTGCGGCCGCGCTGGCCAGGGCCCCGGCTTCCCCCAGCAGCGGCGTGAGCAGCTCGCTTCCGCCGGCGCCGGCGCGCGCCGAGGCACCTCGCGCCAGCGTCAGACGCGCCTGCGTCAGGCCGAGCGGCTCGCGCGCCGAGATGCGGTACGTGGCCTCCGGGGCGAAGCCGTAGCTCACCGCACGACCCGCCGGCGCGGCGTCCAGGGCCCGGCGCACGCGCGCATCGTCGGCGTTGCCGACAGCCAGACCCCGGGGCGACAGCGCCGCGAAGAGCGCGCCCTTCTCGGCGGCCACGCCCTCGAGCGAGCCGAGACCCTCCACGTGCGCGGCGGCGATGAGGGTGAGCACGGCCGCGTCGGGCTCGACGACGCTGGCCAGCGCGGCGATCTCCCCGGGCTGGTTGGTGCCGACCTCGATCACGGTCAGGCGATGGTGGCCCTCGAGACCGAGCAGCATCAGCGGTGCGCCGACGCGGTTGTTGAGGTTGCCGCGCGTGGCGTGCACCGCGCCTGGCCAGCGCGCCTCGGCGAGCGCGGCCACCGCGGCGCGCGTCGTCGTCTTGCCGGCGGAGCCGGTGATGGCCACGGTGATGCGCTGGCCCCCCAGCGCGCGCCAGCGACGGGCGTGGGTGCGAGCGAGCGCGCCGAGCGCGTCCAGGGTGGAGCGCACCCGCACCAGCGCCATGCCGGGCGGCGCGGCCACGGGCCGCTCCACCAGGGCCAGCACCGCGCCGGCCGCCGCGGCCGCCTCGAGGTGCGTGTGCCCGTCGAAGGAATCGCCGCCCAAGGCCACGAAGACAGCGCCGCGCACCAGCGCGCGCGTGTCGGTGCTCACGCCCACCGCCGCGCCGCCTGCGCCGAGCACGCCCGCCGAGAGCAGCTCGCCGGCGGTGGCGGCGACGACCTCGCCGAGGTCGAAGCGCGCGCGGTTCTCGGGGATGGGCGTGGTCATCGGAGCGACCCCTTCGCGTCGGCGGCCCGAGGCGCCGGGCGTCGAGCGCGCGGCGTGCCTCGTCGCGATCGTCGAAGGCCACCGTCCGCGCACCGAGGATCTGGTACGGCTCGTGTCCCTTGCCGGCCACCAGCACCACGTCGCCGGCCGCCGCCTCGAGCACGGCGCGCTCGATGGCGTCGGCGCGATCGAGCTCGACCACGTAGCGCGCGCCGACCTGGCGCAGGCCCGGCTCGATGGCGGCGGCGATGGCTCGCGGATCCTCGCTGCGCGGGTTGTCGTTGGTGAGGATGCACAGGTCGGCGCCGCCGCCGGCGGCGCTGCCCATCAGCGGACGCTTGCCGGGATCGCGATCCCCGCCGCAGCCGAAGACGCAGATCACCCGGCCGCGCGTGAGGGGGCGCACGCTGGTCAGCACGCGCGCCAGGGCGTCGGGCGTGTGCGCGTAGTCGACCAGGACCACCACGTCGTCGAGCCCCGGCGTGTCGCAGCGCTCCAGGCGCCCGGGGACCATCGGCGATTCGGCCAGCGCCGCCGCCACCAGGTGCACGTCCAGATCCAGCAGCCAGCCGATGGCCAGCACCGCCAGCAGGTTCTCGACGTTGTGCGCGCCGAGCAGCGGCGAGCGCACCTCCACCCGCCCCACCGGGGTGGCCACGTCGAGCTCGATGCCTTGCGGCGTGTAAGCGACGCGCTCGGTGCGCAGCTCCGCCGCCGGCCCGTCGACCCTGGCCGTGTAACGTGCCAGGCGCTCGATGTGCGGGCCCGGCCCGCCGGCGCCGATGCGCGCAGCGACGCGCGCGCCGAACGGGTCATCGACGTTCAAGGCGGCCGCCCCGGGGGCGAGGTCGACGAAGAGCCGCTCCTTGGCCGCCGCATAGGCGTCCATGTCGCCGTGGTAGTCGAGGTGATCCTGGGTGAGGTTGGTCAGCGCGGCTACCCGGAAGCGCACCGCTTCCACGCGTCGCGCCACCAGGGCGATGGACGAGACCTCCATCACCAGGTGGGTTGCCCCGCGCTCGAGCATGGCCGCAGCCACCCGCGCCAGCTCGTCGGCCTCGGGGCTGGTGTGCGCGCTGGTGGCCTCGATGTCGCCGAACGCATAGCCGAGCGTGCCCACCACACCGGCGCGGCCGCCGCAGGCGTCGATGCAGCCGCGGCAGAGCTGCGAGGTGGTGGTCTTGCCGTTGGTGCCGGTGATGCCCACCACGTCGAGCGCGAACGTCGGGTGCCCGTAGGCCGCCGCCGAGGCCAGCGCCAGCGCGGTGGGCACGTCGTCGACCTCCACCCGCGGCAGCGCCCCGCTCGCCACCTGGGCGCCACGCGCTGTGACCACCGCCGCGGCCCCGCGCTGCACGGCCTCGGCGACGAACGCCTCGCCGCTGGTGCGCGCGCCGCCGCGGGCCACGAACAGATCGCCCGGCTCGACCGCGCGGGAGTCGTGGTGCACACCGGTGATCGTCGTCTCGCCGGCGTCCATGCCGCCGACCAGCGTGGCGCCCGGGATCTCGGCGCAGATCTCGGCGAGGCGGTGGCTGCGGCGCACCGCCGGCTGCACGCCGCTCGAGGTCATGTCGGCGGCTCGAAGACCAGGAGGACGCGGGAGCCCTTCTGCAGCACCGCGCCGGCAGGCGGATCCTGCCGCGACAGGCGTCCGGTGCCCTCGACGGAGACGGCCAGCCCCAGGCCGACCAGCGTCTTGATCGCCTCGCGCGCGGGCATGCCCGCGAGGTCGGGCAGGCGCGCCTCGCCGCTCTTCGTCGGCGCCGACGGCGTCACCACCGCGGTCACCGGCGGCGTCTGCTTCTGCTCGGCGAGCACCTGGTAGGCGCCCTCCGCGGGGTCTCCTTCCCTGGCGCGGTCCGAGACCTCCGAGAGCTTCATGGGCGTGCTCCCCCGAGGTGTAACGCCCAGGTAGCGCAGAGCCATCTCCCCTACACGGCGGAACACCGGCGCGGCCACGGATCCGCCGGCGTAGGTGCCGGCCATCGGCTCGTCCAGGACCACGGCAATGACCAGGCGAGGCCGTTCGGCCGGCACGAAGCCGGTGAAGGCGGCCACGTAGTGGGTGTCGGTGTACTTCCCTGTGGCGGGGTCGATCTTCTGCGCGGTGGCCGTCTTTCCAGCCACGCGGAAGCCGGGGATGGCGGCCTCGACGCCGGTGCCGTCACCCTCGGTGACCGCGACCAGCATCTCGCTGAGCATGCGCGCCACGTGCGGCGGGATGGCGTCGCGCCGCACGTGTGCCGACGACTCCGAGAGGGTGACCCCGGTGCCATCGGTGACGCGCTTCACCAGCACCGGCTCGAGCAGGCGCCCGCCGTTGGCGATCGCAGCGGTGGCCATCGCCAGCTGCAGGTTGGTGACGCTGATGCCCTGTCCGAACGAGGCCGCCGCCGTCTCCACCTGCACCCACGGTCGCCCGCGGGGACGGAGCACGCCCATCGCCTCGCCCGGCACCGGCAGCCCGGTGGCGTCACCGAACCCGAAGCGACGGAATCCCTCGTAGAGGCGCGCCTCGCCGAGGCCGAGGGCGATCTTGGCGGCGCCGATGTTGCTCGACTGGCTGAGGATCTGGGTCGGCACCAGCCACTTGTGCACGTGAGTATCGTGGATGACGATGTTGTCGATCGGCATGTTGCCCTCCTCGCAGTAGATCGAGGAGGTGGCGGTGATCGATTTATGCGCCAGCGCCGAGGCCAGCGTGAACATCTTCATCGTCGAGCCGGGCTCGAAGCGATCGACGACCGGACGGTTGCGGCGACTCTCCATGGAGGAGAGGGTGTAGTCGTTGGGGTTGAAGCCCGGACCGCTGGCCATGGCCAGGATCTCGCCGCTCTGGGGATCGACGACCACCACCGAGCCCCCCACGGCCTCGTAGGTCTTCAGCGCCGCGTCGAGCTCGCGCTCGGCGGTGTACTGGATGCCCTTGTCGATGGTCAGCACCACGTCGTGCCCGGCCAGGGCCTGCTCGTCCTCGATGCCCTCGGAGAAGATGAGGCGGCCAGAGCGGTCGCGCAGGCCGCGCACCTCGGAGGCGTGCCCGCGCAGCTCGTGCTCCAGGGACAGCTCCAGGCCGTCCTTGCCCTCGCCGTCGGGGGAGACGAACCCGAGCAGCGGGCCGGCCAGCTCTCGGTTCGGATAGAAGCGGTGCCCCTCGCCCTCGATGGTCAGGCCGCGCACCGGGTAGCGCTGGGTGCGGTCGGCGAGCGCGCGCACCCCGGCGACCTCGGGCTCGGAGATGCGGCGCTTGAGCCAGGTGAAGCGACGGCGACGGCCGAGCTTCTCGGCCACGTCCTCCACCGGCATGGAGAGGGCGCTGGCGATACGCTCTGCGTATTGCTGCAGGCGCATGGGCACGTATTTTTCGTCGATGCCGCGCAGCATCTCCACCGCGTCGACGGAGACGCTGGGCACCTCGACGCTCTCCGCCAGCGGCGTGCCGTTGCGATCGCGGATGGTGCCGCGCTTGGGGGTGATGTGCAGGCGCCGCTGGCGCTGCTTCTCGGCCAGCTCGCGCCACGCCTCGCCATCGACAACCTCGATGTCGTACGCGCCGGAGACGATGGTCCCCAGGCCCATGGCCATCAGGCCGCAGAGCAGCGCCATGCGGATGGTGATCCAGCGCGCGCGCTGGGGGTCGAGATTCCCACGGCGCCCTCCGACTCGCCGCCGATGCCGGTGCAACCGGCGGGTCGCCAGCGGGCGGCGCAGGTTCGCTGGTCGGGCGGGCCGGCTTCGAAGCACGGTGTCCGGCGCTTCGTCGGGCAGGTCGCGCGCCGGTGAGGGGCGCCCTTGAGCACCACCACCCGATCGGACGGGGCGGCGTCACGCGAAGAGCGTGCGCGCCACCATCTCCACGCGTTGCGGGGTGCGGTAGCTGGCCGCTTCGAGCGACAGCACCCGCTTCAATTCGCGCAGACGCGCCTGCTCCTGCGCTCGCGGCCGAGCTTGTAGCCGATGTCGACGGTGCGTCCGCGCAGCCCCAGGTGCAGGACGAACGCCAGCACCGTCGCGATGACCGCGAGCGGTCCACAGCGCGATGAAGGGACGCTGCTCACGAGGCGTCGTCTCCATGCGATCGGAGACGGCGTCGCCATCGCTATCGGCGTCGAAGTCGGGACCTTGCAGATCGTCAAGCTCGGCCGACACCCGACGGGCGACGCGGAGCTCGCGCTGCGAGCGCGCGGGTTGTCCTCCACCTCGGCGGCCGCGCGACGATCGGCTTCTTGGTCTGCGGCAGCCAGGTGCCCTTCACCTTGAGGGCGTGCTTGACGATGCGGTCTTCGAGCGAGTGAAACGAGGATGGCGAGCACGCCACCCGGGCCGAGCACGCGCGCCGACTGGTCGATGAGCGCGGTCAGCTCGTCGAGCTCACCGTTCACGGCGACGCGAATCGCCTGGAAGGTGCGGGTCGCCGGGTCGACCCGCCGACCCGCGCCGGCCCGACCGCCTTCACCACGGCGCGTCGCAGGTCGAGCGTCGTGGCGAGGTGCCTGTCCGACAGCGCGAGCTTGATGCGCGCGCAATGCGGCGGGAGCGTCGCTCGCCGTACTTGAAGAGGATGTCGGCGAGCTCGTCGTCATCGAGGCGTTCGATCAGCTCGAGCGCGGTCTCGCCCTCGTCGCCGTCCATCCGCATGTCGAGCGGACCGTCCTGGCGGAAGCTCATCCCGCGGCTCGCCGTGTCGATCTGCATCGAGCTGACGCCGACGTCGGCGAGGATCCTGCTGGGTGAACCACGCCCACCCGGCGAGCACCGCCTCGATGTCGCCGAAGCGGCCCTTGACGAAGCGCACGCGGTCGCCAAAGCGCGCGAGCCGCCGCCGAGCGATCTCGAGCGCGGTCGCGTCGCGATCGAGCCCGATCACGGTGGCGTCGGTCCGCTCGAGGATGGCCTCGCTATGGCCGCCGGCCCCCAGGGTCGCGTCGACCACGACGTCGCCGGCGCGCAGATCGAGGCCGCTGACGAGCTCCTCGAGGAGAACGCTGGCGTGGGGGACGCGCGAGCTGTCGGGCGGAGGGGGGACGGAGGGCATGGCGACGACGTTGAGAACGTTCACGGGCGCAATCTCGAGACCGGGCTCACAGGCCGAGCCGCCCCATGGCCGCGCGCAGGGTCGGAGACGTCGGGGCTCTTCTTCTTGGAGAGCTGCTGCCACTGCTCGAGGGCCCACAGCTCGGCCTTCTGACCGTGGCCGGCCCACAGGACGCTCTTGTCCATCCCGGCGTGGACGCGCAGCCCGGGCGGGATGAGAACGCGGCCCTGCTTGTCGAGCTCGCACTCGACGGCCGCCGACACGTAAAACCGACGAAATTCGATAACTTCCGCGTCAAAGGCGTTGAGCTGGGCGAGCTTGCTCTCGAGCTCTTCCCACGCCTTGACCGGGT
>JBBJMR010000014.1:0-53288 GCA_037720395.1 Polyangiaceae bacterium | reverse complement strand
CCTTCTGGCACATCTGCCGCACCTTGCCGGGCGTGTCTTTCCCCTCGAGCGTGGTGAGATCCATCATCGAGATGGCCAGCTTGAGCCCGGCGACCTTGGCCGCCTTCTTGATGCTGCGCTTGCCGAGCGCGGCGGCGCGCTCCTCGACCATCACCTTGTCCACGGTCGGCGCGGAGAAGTCGGGATGGGCGGAGATCGTGCGCGCGGCCGTCCCGTTGCCGTTGGCGAATTGGGCCACTTGTTTCGGCTCCTTGCGAACGCTGACCCCTGGCTGCGCGACGAGGCTCTGCCAGGAGACCTCGCTCCTGGTGGAGGCTCGCCGCCGGGAGGGGCAGCTCGCGGGGGACCCTACCAGAGGAGGCGGCCGCGGGCGACGACCGCGGGCCCCCGTGGTGACGCCTCGGGGCTGTCGAGCCTGCCGCGCGGGCAGCCCCGGGGGCTGGCCTCAGGGAACGGTGGGCACGGGCATGCCGGCCACACCGACGGCCACCGAGTAGACGACGCCGGGGTTGCCCGCGGCGTAGAGCAGCTTGCCGTCGAACCCGGCGCCCGAGCCCCACTGCACGTTGGCCACGTTCTGCGGGAAATGCGCGAGCATCACCGGCGCACCCACGGCCGCGCCGGCGGCGTCGAGCTCGATGCGGTAGAGGTCCGAGCCCTGCTGGTCCACGGCGTAGAGGTTGCCGCAGGCGTCCATGGCCAGGCCATCGAGCGCTCCCTCCACCGTGGCCACCTCCACCGCCTCCGGGTTGGCGCCGCCGAGGTCGACGCGCTGCACCTTGCCGTCGCCGTACTCGGTGTAGAAGAGTCGGTTGTGGGCGGCGTCGAGGACCACGCCGTTCGGGGACGAGGCGTTGGTGCCCTCGGCGACCGTCTCCTTCTGCAGGTCGGCGCCGACGCGCGTCACCTTGTTCCCACCGAACTCGGTGACCCAGACGTTGCCGTCGAAGTCCGGGTAGATGCCGTTGGGCCCGCTCAGGCCGGTCACGTAGTCGCTGACGTCGCCCTCGGGGGTGATGGCCACCAGCTTGCCCTGCTGTACGGCGGCGGCGAGGAGGCGCCCGTCGGGGTGGAAGCGGACGCCGTACGTCTGACCGGCCAGCGGCGCGAGGTCGGTGACCGCGCCCTGCGCATCGACGAGCACCATCGAATTGCCCTGCTTGCCGGCAATGTGGCCCTTGCCGTCGAAGGCGAAGTCCTCGCTGCCGCCGAGCGCGTCGGTGACCTCCACCGGATCGATGGGCCCCGCGGGGAGCGCGGCGCAATCCGGGTTGGCCCCGCCACTGCCACCGCCCGCGCCGCCGGCACCGCCGCTGGCGCTGCCGCCCGCCGCGCCGCTGCCGCCCGCGCCTCCCGGTCCGGCGCCGCCGCTGGCGCCGCTGCCACTGACGCTCGAGGCGCCGCTGCCACCGCTGCCGCCGCTGCCGGCGGGCTCGTCGTCGCCGCAACCGAGGGAGAAAGCCAGCAGGGCCGGCAACGCGATGCCGAGGAAGCGCTTCATGGTGGACCGCCTTGCGCCGCGGTCGGCGGCGCGTGCAAAGGAGGCGGGCACTCTATCAGGCCGCGGTCGGGGGCGGCTCGTTGAGCGTCAGCCAGTACGCCCCGATGGTGCGGACCGCCTCGAAGAAGGCCTCCGACTCCACCGGCTTGCACACATACCCGTTGGCGCCGAGCTCGTAGGCTCGCGCCACGTCCTCCGGCTGGCGCGAGGAGGTCAGCAGCACGACAGGCAGCGTGCGCGTGCGCGGGTCGGCGCGGACCCGGCGCAGCACCTCGAGCCCGTCGATGCGCGGAAGCTTGAGGTCCAGCAGCACCAGCCCCGGCAGCGCGCGCGGCTGGCCGGGCTGCTGCCCGGAGCCGCTCAGCCACTCGAGGGCCTCCACGCCGTCGCGTGCGACCACGACCTCCGGATCGAAGCCGCCCTTGCGCAGCGCGCGCAGGGCGAGGAGCTCGTCGTCGGGGTTGTCCTCGACCAGCAGCAGCAACGTTCGTGCGCCCAGCGTCATCTCTCTGGCCCCAGCGTGAAGAAGAACGTGGCTCCCTGCCCGGGGGCGCTCTCGGCCCACACCCGGCCACCGTGCCGCTCCACCACGCGGCGCACGATGGCCAGGCCGATCCCGGTCCCCTCGAAGTCGCCGGCGTGCAATCGCTCGAAGGGGCGGAAGAGCTTGCCGGCGTGCTCGCTGTCGAACCCCACGCCATCGTCGCGCACGAAGTAGCGGACCGACCCGCCGCCGCCGTCAGTCCCGAACTCCACGCGTCCGCCGCTGCCGCGCGTGAACTTGAAGGCGTTGCCCAGCAGGTTGTCGAGCGCGACGCGCAGCAGGCCGGGGTCGCCGACGGCCTCGACGCCGGGAGCGATGACCACCTGCACGCGGCGGCTCGGCTCGGCCTGCGCTGCCCGCTCCGCCGCCTCGGCGGCGACGGCGGTCAGGTCCACCGGCACGCAGAGCGGCTCGGCGCGCGATACGCGGGCCAGCTGCAGCAGGTCGTCGATGAGGCGCCCCATGCGCTTGGCGTTGGCACGGATGCGATCGAGAAAGCCGCGGGCCGCGGGGTCCAGAGAAGCGCCGTGGTCCTCGTCCAGGGCCTGGCCGAAGCCGTCGATGGCCCGCAGCGGCGCGCGCAGGTCGTGGGCCACCGAGTAGCTGAAGGTCTCGAGCTCGCGGTTGGAGGCCTCCGCAGCCTCCTTGGCGGCGCGCAGGGCGGCCTCCTGCTCGCGCCGCTCGGTGATGTCCTCCGAGATGCCGAGCAGGTACTTCGGCTGGCCGAGCCAATCGTGGATGGGCACCTTCTTGGTGTGCAGCCAGCGGGTGCCGGTCGGTGTCTGGATGGGCTCCTCGGGGATGTCCACCGGGGCACCGCCGCGCAGCGTCTCGCGGTCGGCCGCGATGAAGGCCTCCGCCTGCTCCGGCGGGAAGAAGTCGTGATCGTTCTTGCCGATGAGCTGGTCCCGGCTGATGCCGAGCAGGGCCTCGCCGGCCTTGTTGAAGCGCTCGAAGCGCAGCTCGGTGGCGTCCTTGACGAAGACCATGTGCGGGATGCTCTCCACGATCGACGCCACGAAGGCGGTGGCCTCCACGGCGGCGATGAGGGTGCGCCGCTGCTCGTCGATGGCGGAGATGAAGAGCGCCACGCGATCGCCGCCGAAGCCGACCGCGTTCACCTCGAACGGCACGTCGACGCCCGCGACGTTCGACTCCACCACCGCCTTGTACGCCTCACCGCGCCGCGCCAGCGACGCCCAGAGCGCGCAGCGCTCCACCGTGGCGTGGGGGAAGGTGTCGAGCAAACGCTTCCCCATCGCCGGCCCGAGGTCGCGCTGCAGCAGGCGCCCGGCGGCCATGTTGCTTCCGACCAGCACCAGGCTGGTGTCGTCGGCGGGATCGGCGAGGTGCCACAGCAGCATGCCCACCGGAGCCGCGTCGAGGAGAAGCGCCAGCGATTCGGCGGACATCGCGGTCAGCCGCGCCCTCTGTTCCCCCTCCTCCACCACGCGGCCACGTTATCACCGCCCCCGATCGGCGCAGCCACCGCGATGCGACCGCGCTAGGGTGTCGGCCCCAGGGGGGAGATCAGGAGGACGCGTTGAAGCGGACGGCGTGGCTCGCGGGGATCGGGGCAGCGGTGCTGGCGGCGGGCGGGCTGGCGCTGGCCAAGCGGCCGGCGCAGCGCCCGGACGGTGGCAGTGGCCCCTTGCCGGTCGGCGCAGCGGCGCCCGACGTGTCCGGCCAGGACCAGCAAGGGCGCGCGCAGAGCCTGCGCGGCGAGCTCGGGCACCCGGTGCTCGTCTACTTCTACCCCAGGGACGGCACGCCCGGCTGCACCGCGGAGGCCTGTGCCTTCCGCGACGCCTGGGAGCGCTACGCCAAGGCCGGGGTGACCCTCTTCGGCGTGTCGAGCGACGACGCCCGATCGCACGCGCACTTCGCGGAGGAGCACCGCATCCCCTTCCCGCTCATCGCCGACGGCGAGCTGCGCTGGGCGGACGCCTTCGGGGTGAGCCGGATGCTGGGCATCACCTCGCGGATCAGCTTCCTCATCGACCCGGCGGGCAAGGTGGCCAAGGTCTACCGCGACGTCGACCCCGGGGTGCACGCCGACGAGGTGCTGCGCGACGTGGCCGCCCTGCCGCAGCCCGGCAGCTGACGGGCGTCCGTGTCCGCAGAGGAGAAGGCGACGCCGCCGCGGGCGGGCGCTGCGCGAGCGGCCCAGCCGCTGGAGCACACGCGCGCGCGCGAGCGAGGCTACGGCCTGTCGCTGGAGGTGCACCGCTTCGTCGACCGCGGCGCAGCGCCCAGCGGGCTCACCGTGCTCCTGGTGCACGGCTTCATGGACGCCGGCGGCACGTGGGACGACGTCGCCGCGGTGCTGGCGGGCGCCGGGCACGAGGTCATTGCCCCCGACCTGCGCGGCTTTGGCGCCAGCGACCGCGTCGGGCCCGGCGGCTACTACCACTTCCCCGACTACGTCGCCGACCTCGACGTGCTGGTCGAGCACCTGGCGCCGGCGCGCCTGGCCGTCGTCGGCCACTCCATGGGCGGCACCGTCTCCTGCCTGTTCACCGGCACGCACCCGGAGCGCGTGGAGCGCCTGGCCCTGCTCGAAGGCCTGGGGACGCTCGACCTCGGCCCCGACGTCGCCGTGGAGCGGATGAAAGGTTGGCTCGCCGACCTGCGCAAGGGCGAGCGACAGAACCGGACGCTGTCCTCGCTGGAGGACGCGGCGTCGCGCCTGGCGGTCAGCCATCCGCACGTGCCGCGCGCCGCGCTGGTGTCACGCGCCGAGCGGCTGGTGGCGCGCGACGCGAACGGGGCGTTGCGCTGGGCGTTCGATCCGCTGCACCGCTCCCGCTCCCCGACGCCGTTCTCGCTCGCCAGCTTCCGACGCTTCCTGGAGAGCATCCGTTGCCCGACGGTGTTCGTCGGTGGCGGCGAGACCGGCTGGCATCCGCCGGACGAGGACGAGCGCCTCGGCTGGATCGCCGGCGCGCGCCGCCTCGAGCTGCCCGGAGCCGGTCACATGATGCACTGGACCGCGCCGGCGGAGCTCGGCGCCGTCCTGGTGCGCTTCCTCGCTGGAGACGGCTGAGCGGCTAGGGGCTCGGCGCGGGCGGGCTGGCCGGCCCCGGCGCGGGCGCGCCGTTGGGGATCGGCGTGGCGCTCAGCTCGAGCTTCGCCTCCCACAGCGAGACGCGCATGTACTCGCCGCGCTTCACCGTCAGGCCCTCGGCGGCGTGCGGGCCGGTGACCAGCGCCCGACCGGAGACCTCGCGGAGATCGAGCACGCCGCGCACCGGATCCCAGGCCAGCTGGAAGCTCCCGCTGTGCACCACGATGTCGAACGGCCCGGCGGTGATGCGCCAGGGCGCCTTGCCGTCTCGCAAGGCGATCTCGCCCTCCATGCTGCCGCTCTCCAGGACCAGGCGCGCGTCGTCGGCCTTCGAGGAGGCCACGCGCACCCGGCTGCCGGGCTCGATCTCGAAGCGCGTCCCATCCTCGAAGCGGATCGGCACGCTGGCCTGCGGCGGCGCCGCCACCCACGCGCCGGCGGCGCCCGCCTCGGGCGGGTCGCCGACCTCGAAGGCCATCGGCTCCGGGCCACGCCGCCAGAGGAGGATGGCCGCCGCGGCGCCCAGGCCGGCAAAGGCCAGGCCGAACGCCACCGCCGGGGTGCGCGAGCGCTTCCGGGAAGCCCAGACGCCGCGACGATCGAAGAGCTGCTCGCGCGCGTGCGCGACGGCGGACTCGTCCCGCATGGCGTCGAGCTCCTCGGCGATCTCTCGCCCCAGCTTCTGGAGGCCGCGGCCCTGCATCATCGGTTCGCCCATCTACCACCTTCGATCCGGCCGCTGAGGACCGAGTCACCACGCGCCGCCTCCAGGAACCTGTTCTCCGCCTTGGCCAGCCTCCGCTTGATCGTCGCCAGCGAGCAGCTGCAGGCGCTCGCCGCCTCGGTGAGCTCCATCCCGTCGATGAAGCGCAGCGAGAAGGCGATGCGCTCGTCCGCCGGCATCCTCTCCAGGATGGCGTACGACCGCTGCAGCGCCTCGCGCGTGGTCGGCTCGGCCACCGGGGCCGCTTCCTCCGGCAGCTCGCCCGGGTCCCAGAAGCGGAGCCAGCGGCGGATCTTGCGGCGCCGGATGAGGCCGCGCGCGGTGTAGACGGCGACCGTGGACAGCCACCCCTTGATGGCCCTGGCCTCGCGGATGCCGTCGACCGACGCATAGGCCTGCACGAAGGTGTCGTGCAGCACGTCGCTGATCTCCGCGTCCCTGCCGAGGACGCGCCCGAGGATCCGCTCCACGTGCTGCGCGTACTGATCGAACAGCGCCACCTTCGCCCAGGTCTCGTTGGACTGGAGCCCGTCGAGCAGCGCCGCCTCGTCCTGCTCCGCCTTGCTCACGGGCAAGCTGCGCACGACGCCCACGGTGGTCGTCTGGACGTAGTCCTTGCTGGGGCCGCCGCTCACGGGGACAGAGTGTATCGACGCCCTGGCCCCGGCTCACGGTCAGAACCGGAATCCGGCCATTCCGATGTGAAAATCCGGTGCGACGGAGGAGGTGCTGGCGATCGGGTGTGCATCGGGAGGGCTGCCGCGCCGAACCGGCGCGCTCCGGAGCGTCAACCGAGCACGGAGCGGGGGGTGGAATCGCACCCCGTCTCGGATCGGTCAGCCCGGACCCACGGTTTCGGCAACCGTGGCTCTGGCCCCGACTACGGCTTCGGGTGCTTCAGGAACCAGTCGTAGACGTCGTGGCCAGCCGAGAGGTCGTAGGTCTGATCCCACGAGTTGTGGCCGACGCCCGGATAGATGGTCTTGTCCGTGTCGAGCGCGGGCGGCTTCGGACAACTGGCGAGCCCGTCCATCGGCTCGTTCGTGCCCGAAACGTTCACCGTGCCGTCGGCATCGCCGTGGAAGGCCCAGATGGCCACCTTGGCGAGGTCGCAGCCCTTGCTGGCGAACGCGCCCTTGCCGTCGCCTGCCACGGGCACGAACGCGGCGATCTGCTCGTCGAGGTGCTCGGCGAGGTAGCCCCAGGAGCCGATGGCGCCACACGACAGCCCGGTGAGGAAGACCCACTTCGGCGCGATGTCGTAGTTCGCCATCGCCCAGGCGATCATCGACTCCACCTCGGAGGCGCCGGGGCACCCGCCGCCTGGATGCTGCGGCATCAGGACCACGAAGGGGCGATCGCCAGGCCACTCGTCGTTGCCGATGAGCGGCGGGATGCCGGTGGCCAGGATGTTGGAGAGGTCGCTGGTGCCGTTGCCGTTCTCGCCGATGCCGTGGAGCACCATGAGCAGCGGCCACTCTGCGCCCGCGCTCGGGTAGCCGCCGGGCAGGTACTCGTAGAAGGCCTGCGGCGCGGTGGTGCTGCCGAGCTGCCGTTCGATCAAGCGACCGGAGGAGGGGCCGGCGTTCGGGTCGAGCGCGCCTTCCCAGGGGAGCCCGGGCGCGCCGCCAGCGCCGCTGCCGCCAGCGCTCGCGCCTCCGTTGGCGCTGCCGCTGCCGCCGCTCGAGCTGCCCCCGTTCGCCGAGCCCGCGCCACCGCTCGAGCTGCCGGTGCCGCCGCTGCCGCCCGCGGCCGCACCGTGGGTGGAGGAACCCGTCGTCGGCGGGTCACCGGGCACGTCGGGATCGTCCGACTCGGTGCAGCCACCCGCAGCCAGCGCCAGCGGCAGCGCGCAGCCCATCCACATCCACCAGCTCGTCGCGGTGCGTGTCGTCATGCCCACCTCGCGCGCACCAGGGTACGCCATCGAGGCGAAAAAAAAGGCGCCCGCGTGACGTGGGGTTCACGCGGGCGCCTTGCGGCAGAGACAGTGTGGGGTGGAAGTCTCCGCCGTCGTCTACGTGCGACCGTGTCGCGCGGTTGCTACTCCCGGCTCGCGTGGTGGGTTGCGTAGGCTTGGCCCGCGGCACCACGCTGCGCCGCGTTCCATGCAGAGCGGTAAAGCACACCGCGGACCAACGGCGTTTTGTCGGCCGATGGGGCCGGCGAGGCGGCCGCCGACCCGGATCGGGCAAGGCCGTGCCCAATCCGCCGCGTCCATGGTTGCTCTTCGTGACCGCGAGCTGCGCGAGCGCGCGCGCTCGGTACGCGCATGGCGTCACGGCGTGACGGTTGCGGTCACGACCGCGCGCGACGGTGTCCTGGTCTCCGCGTGACGCAGCAGCCCTGGTCCCGGATCCGAGACCACGCCCGCAAGCCAGCACGCCGACCGATCGGCGCGCCACGCAGGCGGCCCTCACCGGTCAGCCAGCGGAGCCTGGCAGGTACCTGGTGACCATGGCGACCATGCGTGCTATCTCCCCCCGGCCGCAACGACGCCACCTTAGCTCAGCGGTAGAGCTACGGTTTCGTAAACCGTAGGTCTCGAGTTCAAATCTCGAAGGTGGCTCAAAACACTCCGCAGCGTCCAGATCCCCGCCTTGGGGGGTAGCCGCTCAGCCGCCTGGATGGGGCGCTACACCCGCTCGCGCTCGAGGAGTCGACGCAGTGCGGACCCGGCGCCTGCCCTGCCGCCTCTTCGGCAGGCGCCGCACGCTCTCTCGTGTATGCATGTTGCGTGGCGGCGACCCCAGCCATCGAGCCTCGCGCCATGTGCGCCCGCTGCCGCCGGCCGGCGAAGGTCTGCTACTGCGCGCACCTGCCCTCGCTGACCACGCGGACGCGGGTGGTGGTCCTGCAGCACCCGCGCGAACGCCACATGCCCATCGGCACCGCGCGCATGGCCACGCTGCCTGTCGAACGCCGAGATCTACACCGGCATTCGCTTCGGCGGGTCCGACGTGCTGCGGCGCGCGCTCCACGATCCGGACCGCCCCGCCGTCCTGCTCTATCCAGGCGACGGGGCCACCGACATCTGCGCTGATCCGCCTCGCACCCCGGTGACCCTGGTCGTGCTCGACGGCACCTGGTGGCAGGCCAGGAAGATGCTGCGACACAACCCCGAGCTGGCCGCGCTGCCGCGCTACGCCTTCCGTCCGCCGTCACCGAGCGAGTACCGCATCCGCAAGGAGCCGCACCCCAGCTACACCTCGACCATCGAGGCGCTGGTGCACGTGCTCGGGCCGCTGGAGGGCGACGCCGCGCGCTTCCACGCCATGCTCGAGCCCTTCCGGGCCATGGTCGAGATGCAGCTGGCCTACCGCGCCCAGCCCGGGGAGGCCGTCACCGCCCCGCCCCGCCCCGCCCCGCCCCGCCACCGCGCGTCCCGGCGATGGTGCGCGAGCGCGCGGCGGATCTGGTCTGCGTGGTCGCCGAGGCCAACGCCTGGCCGTCCCGCTCGCTGGAGCGCAGCTCGGTCTGCCCCGACGAGCTGGTGCGGTGGACCGCATGCCGCGTGGCCACCGGGGAGTCGCTCGACCTGGTGGTGGCGCCGCGGCAGCCGGTGGCACCGGCGACGCCGGCGCACATCGGCCTTCCGCTGGCGACCCTGGAAGGAGGGCTGCCTCGCGACGTGGCGCTGGCGCGCTGGTCCGCCTTCGCGCGCGAGACGGACGTGATCTGCGAGTGGGGATACTACGGGAGCAAGCTCTTCACGGCGTCCGGGGGCTGGCTGCCGGAGGCCCGCCTCGATCTCCGCGAGGTGGCGCGCGGGCTCGCCGGCGGCAAGGTCGGCATGCTCGAGGAGGTCGCCGCACGCCTGGACGCCGATGACCAGCCGGCGCCCGGGGAGGGTCGCGCACCTTGCGCCTCGGCATGCTCACGCGATCGTGCGCCGGATGGTGCACGACGACCTGGCCACGCCGCGGGACGGCTGGCGGGCAGGTCCTGGCCGCCGAGCCAGGAGACTATGAACTCGCTCCGCGGCTCGGCCGCCGCCGCGCACGGCTGACCTGCGCATCGACCGCGGCGCGGCGCGTCGCGAGACGAAGCGCGCCTCGCCATGTCAGTCCGGGCGCCTCGCGGCCTATGAGCTTGCGGAGGCAAGCACATGCGAAGCGACGACGCGACCACGACACGACCGCTCCCGAGCCGACGAGCCATCCTCGGCGGCGCCGCCGCACTGGCCTCCAGCGCCCTGCTCGGCGGGTGCACGCCCGGCGTCCTCGCCGGGCCGGAAGCCATCAAGCTCAACACCACGCCCAACGCCGCGAACCCCAGGTCGCTGAACCTGCGCCGCAATGCCACCGAGACCATCGCCATCCCCGAGTGGACGACCGCCTCGAGCGAGGCGTGGCAAGCGCCAGTGGCCTACAACCTGGCCGCGGTCGGCACCAGCGCGGTGACCATCAAGGCCAAGCTACGCGCTTTCGAGGTCTTCGAGGACGGCACCAACGCCCCGTGGACCGGGCAGGCGCCGGTGCGGGCCGTCGGCGGCGGCATCCTCGGGGACCTGGACGAGGTGCGGGTCGACTTCGTCGATGGCGTCTCGACGCCGGAGTACATCTCCTTCACCGCCGCCGGCCACTCGCTCGGCTCGAGCGGCGTCCGCGGCGTGGCCATGGAAGACATCGTCTGGACGTGGCAAGTGCAGCGCCCCGGCGACGTCGTATTAGTGGACGTCGGCTCCACGCACCACCGCGTCTACAGCGTGTATCGCAAGCCGCGCGAACCCTGGGACAACACCCCGGGCAGCGCGCAGAACGCCTGGACCGAGGCGCTCGACCTGGCCTGCAGCATCGGCGGCGGCGTGGGGATGAGCGACGACCTCGACGAGATCTGCTGCGCGCTGGCCGGGCTCTTCAACGCCGGGGGCGGCTTCTGCGACACCGTGAACGGCAGCCCGTCGACCACGGCGGGCGCGCTGATGTACGACACCGCAGCCACCTCGCCGCACTACAGCTGGTCGACCCACGTCGAGCTCGGCGCTTTCCTGGAACGGTGTCGAGGCGGCGCGGGCAACGGGCCGCTGGTGAACTGCAGCGACTGCGCGGCGCTGTTCTCGACCCTCGCCAACCTGCTCGGCGCCAACCTCTGGCAAGGTCAGGTCTTCACCGGCCTGGTCATGCCGGTGATGCCCATCGGCTGCGGCCAGTGGTGGCAGCCCTCGACGGGGTATGTCTCGGCGAGCGGCGTGCACCCTTCTCGGACCCTGGCCTTCCACGAGATCGCCTGGAAGGGCGACGTGTTGCTCGGCAACCTGGTCTGGGACGTCTGCTATCTGGTGAACGGCGTCGCCGATCCCGCCAATCCCAACGCCGGCCACCCGAGCACGCGCATCATCGCCTACCCCTGGGGCATCCCCTTCTCGGGCGCCGCCGGTGCGCTCGATTACCGCGAGATGCTGTCCGACCCGGGCAACGTCGTGAACTGCGTCCCCGACGTGCCCAGCAAGGTCCGCCGCATCCCCATCTGACGCGGCGAGCCACGCAGGAACGGATCATCACGCGCCAACTCGCGGTTGGCACCTCGATGCGCGCAACCGCTGGTTGGCAGATCGGGCTCGATCCAAGCGGGGCCCTCGCCGGATCCCTTGCGCACCACGCGAGGCCTGAAAACCGCCAATTCTACCTACATGTGCGTTGGCGTGGGAGTTGCTGCCTGGGGGAGCCATGCGGAACCAGGCGTGCTGTGGGGTGCTGCTCGTGGTCTCGCTCATCGTCGGGTGCAGCGGTGGCGACACCGTGGGGCCCGCCTGGGAGGACGGACCGGGCACGAACGCGTGGAACGACTCGGACGACGTCGACTGCAAGAGCGACGACGACTGCAGCGCCGGTGAGAGCTGCGACTCCGGCGTCTGCCAGATGAAGCGCTGCACCGACCCGGCGTACGACTCCATCGCCCCGCTCGGCCAGCAGCACGTCTTCGTGGCCGACGTCGACCTGGCCATCGTCGGCGACGACTCCTACGTCGACGGCTACGAGCCGAACGACGGCGCGTACATCGAGTCGTGGGACCTGGAGGGCAAGAAGGTGCTCGACGTCGCCGGCGGCGACTTCGAGGGCAAGCGCCCGGACAGCGTCGCCGTGGTCATCGAGGGCTCGAAGCAGATCAAAGTGCGAGGCCCGGACGGGGTGCGTGACCTCGACGTCGGCGACATGAGCCCGCGCCGCCTGGCCGCCGGCGACACCGACGCCGACGGCATCGACGAGCTGGTGGTCTTCGGCTCGGGCGGGGCCATCGCCATCTGCGACCTGCGCGACGACTCGTGTCAGCGCGCCGACATCGAGGGCGTGGAGGTCAAGGACGTGACCGCCGGCGACGTCGACGGCGATGGCTACGACGAGGCCGTCTTCCTGGTGAAGATCGGCGACGAGCGGCAGGTGATCATCTGGAACCTCGACGCCGACAAGACGGCGCAGGAGCAGAGCGTCGGCTGGAGCTTCGGCGACACCGACCTGCGCAGCGTGGCCGCGGCCGACCTCGACGGCGACGGCGTGGCGGAGATCGTCGCCCTCCACGAGTCCGGCTGGGCCGACCTCAAGGACGACCGCCTCTTTGCCTTCGACGGGCGCAGCGGCGACATCAAGAAAGAGCGCGGCATCAACGGCCACTCCATCGACGTCGCCGCCGGCGATCGCAACGGCGACGGCAAGGCCGAGGTGGCGGTGCTGCGCAGCGAGCGCAAGTTCGAGGTCTTCAAGACCGTCGAGGGCAAGCTGCTGGAGAGCGCGTACACCAAGGACCTGGCGGTCGGCAACGGCGCCAGCCGCATCGGCGCCCTCGACTGGAACGGCGACTCGGCCACCGGCAAGCTCCTCAGCGGCCCGAAGCTGGTCTCCGGCTCCGTGCTCCCCATCGCCGCCATGACCTTCCCGCCCTACGACCGCGAGCGCAGCGAGGGCAAGGGCACGGTGACCATCGGCAGCATGGAGTCCACCGAGGAGACGATGGAGGAGACGGTGAGCCTGCACCTGGCGCTCACCGCCACCTACGGCGCGGACCTGGGGCCGATCGCCAAGGCCGAGGTCAGCGCCTACCTGATGAAGGACTGGGCGGCCACGCATGGCGTCGTCAAGAGGATGGTGGTGGGACAGCGGTACACGCTGGAGGCCGACCCCAAGAAGTACGGCGACGACTACGGCGGCGTCATCCTCTCCTGCGGTTGCTTCCACGTGTACGAGTACGAGTCCGACGACCCGAGCGACAAGATCGGCGGCAGCGGTCAGCCGATCACCGTCTACGTGCCGGTCGGCGGACAGACCGCGCTGTGGTCGACCAAGCGCTACAACGCCATGGCGCGCGCCGTCGGCGGGTTGCCGATCATCGAGATCCCCACGCGCGTCGGCGACGTCGCCTCCTACCCGTCCTCGCACCAGCGCCTCGACGGCAGCAGCATCCCCGACGAGGACAAGGTCTTCCCGGAGCCGCCGCAGTACCAGGTCAGTGATGTCGGCGATGTCGGCTGGTTCCTCTCGGTCACCGACACCGAGTTCAACAAGACCGCGGAGACCACGAGCATCGGCATGAAGGCCACGCTCGGCGCCTTCGGTGCCAGCGGCAGCGTGGAGGCCAACGTGGGCTTCGGCACCGCGTACACCATCGCCGTCGGCAAGGAGGCACAGTTCCTCGGCAAGGTGCCGCCGCTGCCCGACAACCCCGACACCCCCGAGGACGAGTACGAGGCCTACCGCTACTCGTTCTCGCCCATGGTCCATCGCGAGCACTACGAGGACGCCGCCGGGGAGGACGCCGGCTTCTACGTCCTCAGCTACGCGGTCGGCCTGCAGTCGGGCGCAGAGACTGGCGCGGAGTCCGACACGGGCGCGAACCCCTAGCGGAGGGGCCGCGCATATGACGCCCCCGTCCAACCCCTTCGCGGCTCCGCGGAGCTCGCTCGGTCGTTCGTTGCGAGCCGGGGTGCCGCTCCTCGCCGGCTACTACGTCGTCACCTGCGCGGTCGGGCAGTGAGATGAAGGGCCTCGGCCTCCTCGCCGTCGCGCTCACCGCGCTCGCTGCCAGCGCGGCGGCGTGCGCCGGCCCGCCGGACGTCGGCGAGTGGGGGCGCCTGCGCCACTTCGGTCAGGTCACCGGGGAGACGCCGCTCGACCTGCTGCCGCCGACCGCCGATCGCCAGGGCAACCTCTACGTGCTCTGGGGCGACATCGAGAGCCTGCAGACCGAGGCCTGGGTGGGGCGGGCGGCAGGCGGCTGGACGCGCGTCTGCACCGACCAGACCAAGGGCACCTCGTTCGGCGTGCACGGCTGGGTGGGCCACGCCGAGTCGCGCGCCTGGTACTGGTCGGGTGACGCGCTGGTCGAGCTGGCGCAGCCGTCCGGGTGCCGCCGCATCCTGGACTTCGACCCCTCGAGCGGCGCCAGCCTGCAGTTCCGAGCGCTCATCCCGCGCGTGCGCGAGGCGCCATCGCGCACCACCACCGTGGCCCTGGTGCAGTCGCCCAGCGATCCGCGCCCCTTCCAGGTGCTGGTAGACCTGGAGAACGAGGTCTACGGCGAGACCACCGCCTTCGAGCCGGGCGACGCCAGCGCCGTCGAGATCCTGGGCACCGGGGCCAACCACAACGACGGCGAAGGCGTGGTCATCGTCCGCTATCAGCGCGGCGACTCGACCCGCACCGAGGCGCGCTTCTACGACGACTTCGCCGCTCCCATCGACTCGGTGTCGCTCGGCGGCCTCGAGGACGAGGTGCCCTACGGGATCGCCGGTTACCTGCAGGCCAACGACGAGGGGCTCTGGGCCGGCGTGCTCTCCACCGGTCAGGTGCTGGTCTTCGACAAGTCCGGCGGCCGCGTACACCGCGTCTCGGGCATGAATGCCGTCGGCGTGCACCGCTACGAGGGCAAGCTCTGGGTGGTCGGCGAGTCCGACGGTCGCCCGCGCGTGGCGGCCATCGACGACGGCGGCGGCATCGATGGCGCGCAGACCTGGGACGCCAGCCGCGCCGCCGCCGCTGCGCTCGAGGGGACCCTGGAGATCGCCGACGACCGATCGCTGCCGGCGCGGACGCGCAGCTGGAAGTCGCCACGCACCGCCATCGGCCCGGCGCCGTTCGTGTCCGCGCACTCCCCGGACCCCTACGCCGACGGCACCACGCTGTGGGCCATCGGCGGCCCGACCTTCGATTCCGGCGGCGAGTCGCGCACCGCGGCCGCGGTCGGCGCAGTGGGGATCGCCTACCCGTGAGACGCGCCTGCACATGGCTGGCGGCGCTGGGCCTGGCGGTGGTGGCCGCGCCGGCGCGCGCGCAGGACGACGCCGACGCTGGCGCGCCGCCCGCCGAGGCCGCGCCGGCGGCGTCGGGCGCGCCGCGCACGCCGGCAGAGGCCACAGGCCCCGCCGATCCGGCGCCGCCGGCCGCGAACACCCTGCCCCCACCGGCCACAGATCCGCGCGCGCCGGCCTACGCGCCGGCTGCAGACAACGCGCCGCCAGCGGACAACCGCGTCCTGGCCGCGCTGCCACTGACCATCGGCGCCCACATCACCCCGTCGTTCGACTTCAAGGTGCGCCCGGAGGCGCTGCCGCGCGACGGCACCGAGTACGGCTTCCGGACCGTGGCCGGCGTGGTGCTACGCGCCTCGCCGCTGCCCATGTGGAGCGGCGTCCTGCACGTCCTCTTCGAGGTGCAGGTGAAGGAGGTGGTGACCGACGTGAGCGGCGTCGACGCCAACGGCGACGGCGCGCTGGAGGGCACGGAGAGCACCCGCGAGACGCTGATCGTTCCAGGCGCCCGGCTGGAGGAGGCGTTCATCACCTTCCAGCCGTTGAAGCAGCTGGCGGTGCGCGCCGGCGTCATGCCCATCCCCTTCACCCTGGCCCAGCAGACGCCCATCACCCAGCGCCTCTTCCCGAATCGCCCGCTCCCGAACGACGTCTTCATCGCCGGCTCGGACATCGGCGCGCTGCTCCTCGGCGACCTCGCCGAGGGCGTGCTCACCGCCTCGGCCGGCGCCTTCAACGGCGAGAGCCTCGGGCTCCGGCTGCGCGGCACCGACGGTCGGGGTATCGCCATGGCCGCCCGTGCCGACGTCAACCCGTTCGGTGCCTTCCCCGTTCGCGAGGGCGACGAGCAGCGCAGCGCCTTCCGCCTCGGCGTGGGCCTGGGCACCGTCTACCGGCCGCAGAAGCTCTTCGACGAGAGCAGCGGCTACAGCACGACCGTGTCGCACGACGTGCGCCTCGCCGCCTCGCTGCGCATGGCCTACGCCGGCATCTACCTCGGCCTGGAGTACCTGCGCGCCCAGCAGACGGACACCATCTCCGACCGCCCGCGCCTCGCCGAGGGCGCCTACGTGCAGGCCTCGTACTTCTGGCTCTTGCGACCGACCTTCGCCATCGCCCCGGTGGGGCGCCTGGGGTTCACCATCGAGGACGAGGCCGTCGACGACCGCACCACGGCCAGCACCGAGCTCGGGCTGTCGTTCTATCCGCGCGCCGACGCGCCCCAGCCCGACATCCTCAAGCTGACGCTCAACTACATCGGCGAGCGCCGATTCGAGGGCGAGTACGCGCACGGCGCCGAGGCGTCGATGCAGCTCAGGTTCTGACGAGGATGACGGCACAGCTGCACATGGGTCTCGGGGCGGGCAACGATGCAGCTCGGGTTCTGACGAGGATGACGGCACAGCTGCACATGGGTCTCGTGGCGGGCAACGATGCAGCTCGGATTCTGACCGGAGGGAGACGATGAGGACGTTCGACATCGTGTGTCTGATGGCGGCCAGCGCGCTGCTCGGCTGCGCCGGCGGCGACAACGTGGCCGGCGACCGCTTCGGGGCGGCGGCAGCGGCGGCGAGGATCCCTCGGGGAGCGGCGCCACCGGGCCGAGCGCCGGCAGCGGCCACGCCCCGAGCGGCGCGAGCAACGGCGGCGCTGGGGACGGCGGCGCGGCCTCGAGCAGCAGCAGCCACGCCGCCTCCACAGGCAGCGGCGAGCCGGCCTGCGAGGACACCGGGCAAGCCGAGCCCAACGAGGGCGAGGGCAGCGCCGGTGATATCGGCACGCTCGACGACTGCGACGGGAGCGGCGGCTTCCTCGACGGGGTGCTCTCCGGCAGCGACGTCGACTGGTACACCTACCACGGCGACGACGGCTTCGGCTGCGTGGTCGACGCCTCGCGATCCCTCGAGTCCGACGGCGAGGTCCGCGTCTGCCAGTTCTTCGACTGCAGCGGGGAGAAGATCGACATCGGCTGCCCCGAGGGCACCTCGGCCGAGTCCTCGCCCGACGGGCGCCATGGTTGCTGCTCTCAGGACCCCTTCGAGGTGGGCATCGACTGCCCCGGCCTGGACGACTCGGCGAATGTTTACGTACGCGTCGACAAGCCGCCGGCGTACGACTGCGTCCACTACACCCTCACCCTCCACTACTGAGACGGGCTTCGTCCGCCTCGATCTCCCCCAGAACACGCTTCGCCGAGCTCACCGCGCCATGCATGAAACCGGGACGATGCGAGGTGTGGTCGCCGGCGAAGTGCAGGGCGCCGACCGGCGCCCAGGCGAAGGGCCCGTAGCCGGTGAGCTGGCCCGGCGCGAAGGCGGCGTACGCGCCGCGCTGGCACTCATCCTCCTCCCAGGACTTGCTCAGCACGTGGCGCGTCGTCTCGCGCAGGCCGGGGTGGACGCGCTCCATCGCGTCCATGACCACCTTGCCGCTCAGGCCATCGCCGCGGTTGAAGACCTTGTCCATCTCGCGCGCGGACGCGCCACTGCGGTAGAGGCCGAGCACCCCGGCCAGGCCGGACTGGGCCTCGGTCTCGTCGCGGACGCGGCCGATCCAGGTGTCGGTGTCCGCGGTGCCCGCCTCGCCGCGCTCCAGCCATACCCGACGATTGGCGACGATCCACACGCGGGTCACGGCGGTGAGCCGCAGCTCGGCCATGGCCCGGCGCAGCACCGGGGGCAGGGGCGGCGCGATGTCGATCTCGCCGAGCACCGGCGAGGGCACGGCGCACACCACCCGGCTGGCGCCGAGCACCTCGGTCTTGCCGCGCCGTTCGAAGGTCACCGAGAGCTCGGCGCCGGCACGCACGATGCGGCGCACCGCGGCCTCCCGGATGACCCCCTGATCGCCCAGCTTGGCGGCCAGCGCCACCGGCAGCCCATCGCTGCCGCCGGCGAAGCGACCGCCGCCCTTCAGCGTGCGCTCGCGCAGGAGGTTGGCGACGTCGCGGACCAGCGACAGCGCCGAGGTGTGCGCCAGCCCGTCGCCGACGCCGAACGCCTGATCGTAGCCGGCCACCAGGCCGGGCGAGGCGCCCTGCTCGCGCAGGTAGTCGGCAGCGAGCACCCGGTCGAGCGCCAGGTGCTGCGGCCCGAAGCGCACGGTGTACGGATCGAGCGTCGCCGCGTCGGGGATGAAGCGCCGCAGGCGGCCCTCGAAGCCGAGCGCCGTCTCCTCGGCGGTGAGCTCGGCGTCCGGCGGCACGTGGTCCTCGTCGGGGTAGACACGGCGCTTGCCGCCGCGCAGGACGACCTGGCCCAGCGGGCGCGCCGGCTGCGGTGGGCGCGGGCGCGCCTCCACCGGGATGCCCGCCGCCTCGGCCAGCGCCAGCAGGTCCGGGTCGCCGACGACGTGGGTGGCGCCGGCCTCGACGCGCTGGCCCTCGGGCATCGGCTGGCGCACGGTGAGGATGCGCCCACCGACGCGCGACTGGGCCTCGAGCACGACCACCTCGCGCCCGCGGCGCCGCAGCTCGAAGGCCACAGCGAGCCCGGCCAGACCGCCGCCCACCACCACCACCCGACCCCCATCGAGACGGCGACCACCCTCGATGCGTGGACGGGCCGGCGCGGGCGGCGGGCGCTCCTCGGCGCTGGAGACGCAGCCTCCGGCGAGCAGCGCCGCGCCGGCGCAGAGGAAGGAACGCCGCGAGGCCGTGGCGCGGGCGCCGCGACGCGGCTCGTTGGAGCTCGACATGCGCCGCTCCGACACGGCCCGCACTGCGAAGTTCCGCGACGCGCGCAGGGAGGTGGTCATGCGTAGGCGGCGCGCGCTGGAGGCGCTGGCAGCGCTCGGGACCTCGGCGCTGGTCGGCGCCTGCAACACCGGCGCCGGGCCCGCCGGCGAGGGCACGCGCCCGCCGGGCAAGCTTCGCCTGGTCTTCAAGCATCAGCCGCTCTGGGGCGACCCGGCCCCGTTCCGCGCGCTGCTCGCCGAGTTCGAGCGCGACAACCCGGACGTGCAGGTGGTCACCGAGCCATTGCCCAACGCCTCCGACGTCGTGCACCAGTTCTTCCTCACCGCGCTGGAGGGCGGCGCGCGCGACTTCGACGTCTTCGTCGTCGACGTGGTGTGGGTGCCGGAGTTCGCGCGCGCCGGGTGGCTGGCCGACCTCTCCGCAACGTTCGCGCCGAGCGCGCTGCGCGAGCAGTTCCTCCCCGGCGCCGCCGAGGCGGTGGTCTACGAGGGCAAGACCTGGGCGGTGCCCTGGTACGTGGACGTCGGCGTCCTCTACTACCGCAGCGATCTCTTTCCCGAGCCGCCGCGCACGCAGGCCGACCTCGAGCGGATGGCGGCCGGCGCGGTGGCCGCCGGCCAGGTGAAGCACGGCTACGTCTGGCAGGGCCGCCAGTACGAGGGCCTGATCTGCAACGCCTACGAGGCCATCTGGGGCCACGGCGGCAGCACCATGAAGGACGGGCGCCTGCTGCTCGACACGCCCGAGGCCCGCGCCGGCCTGGACTGGCTGCGCAAGCTGCTCGAGGCGCGCATCTCGCCGCCCTCGGTGACCTCGATGGCCGAGGAGGAGGCGCGGCGCGTCTTCCAGGAGGGCAACGCGGCCTTCATGCGCAACTGGCCGTACGCCTACGCCGAAGCCCAGCGCGAGGGGTCGCCCATCCGCGGCAAGGTGGGCATGGTCGCCCTGCCGTCCCTCGACGGCCAGCCCGGCTCCGGCGCGCTCGGCGGCTACCAGCTGGCCCTCAACGCGCACACGCCCTCCTGGCGCCGCGAGGCGGTGACGAAGCTCATCACCCACCTGACCTCCGAGAAGGCGAACGAGGTGCTGGCGGTGAGCTATGGGCGCAACCCGCCGGCGCGGCATCCGTACGCCGCCGAGCGCGTCATCGCCGACGCGCCGCTCGTCGCGCGTCTGCTACCCATCGTCGAGCGCGCACGCCCGCGCCCGGTGAGCCCGTACTACCCGATGATCTCGGACACGCTGCAGGGCGAGTTCTCGGCGGCGGTGTCCGGAATCCGCACCCCGGCCGAGGCGCTGGCGCGCGCGCAGCGCCTGGTCGATCACGTGATGGGGGCAGGATGAAGCGCGAGTCACCGAACATCGAGCGCACCCAGGCGCGCCTCCTCGTCGCTCCGGCGGTGATCGTGCTCCTCGGCGTCGCCGTGTACCCGATCGTGGCCGCCATCTGGCTCAGCCTGCACCGGATGATCCTCGTCTTCCACGAGCAGCGCTTCGTCGGGCTCTCCAACTACCTTTTCCTGATCCACGACGCGCGCTTCTGGACGGCGCTCGGCAACACCGCGTACTTCGCGGTGGTCGCGGTGGCCGTGGAGCTGGTGCTCGGCCTCGGCTTCGCGTTGCTCCTCAACGCCGCCGTCCCCGGCCGCGGGCTTCTGCGCGCCTCGGTGCTGGTGCCCTGGGCCATCCCCACCGTCGTCTCCGCCAAGCTCTGGGCGTGGCTCTACAACCCGGACTACGGGCTCATCACCCGCATGCTGCCACTCGGCGACGTGAACTGGCTGGGCATGCCGGGGTGGGCCATGCACGCCGCCATCCTCGTCGACGTCTGGAAGACGACGCCCTTCGTGGCGCTGCTGCTCCTGGCCGGCCTGCAGACCATCCCCGGTGATCTCTACAAGGCGGCGGAGGTCGACGGCGCCGGCAAGCTGCGTGCCTTCTGGTCCATCACCCTGCCGCTGCTCAAGCCGACCATCGCCGTGACCCTCATCTTCCGGACCCTCGACGCCTTCCGCGTCTTCGACGCGGTGTACGTGCTCACCGAGGGCGGCCCGGCCAACACCACGGAGACGCTCTCCATCTACGCCTACAAGACGTTGATGCGCTCGGGCGACTTCGGCTACGGCTCGACCCTGGCGGTGGCCACCTTCCTCTGTGTCATGGCCATCAGCCTGGTGTACGTGAAGGTCCTCGGACGGGAAGCGGGGCTCGGATGAGCAAGCGTCTCTGGCTCTGGTTCTCGGTCGTCGCGGCGGTCAGCTTCTGCGTCGGCCCCTTCCTGTGGCAGGTCATCACCTCGCTGCGCCCCGAGGACGAGCTGACGCGCGTCGGGCTGCCCTCGTCGGTGTCGCTGGAGAGCTACTTCGGCGCCTTCCACGGGCGCCCGTTCGGGCGCGTGCTCCTCAACAGCGCGCTGGTCGCCGGCACCACCACCGTCTTCTGCCTGGCCATCGGCGCCAGCGCCGCCTTCGCGCTGGCCAAGCTCGAGTTCCGCGGGCGCAAGCTGCTGCTGGGGCTGGCGCTGGCCGTCTCCATGTTCCCGCCCATCGCCACGGTGAGCCCGCTGTACCTCATGATCCGAGCCCTGGGCCTGCGCGACGAGCTGCCCGGCCTGGTGCTGCCCTACACCACCTTCGCGCTACCGATGACGCTGTGGATCCTGACCGGGTTCTTCCGCGACATCCCCGACGAGCTCTACCGGGCGGCACGCATCGACGGCTGCACGCCGTTCCAGGCCTTCTGGAAGATCTTGCTCCCGCTCACCGTGCCCGGGCTGGCGACCACCGGCATCCTGGTCTTCATCTTCGCCTGGAACGAGTTCCTCTACGCGCTGACGTTCACCTCGTCGCCCGAGAAGCGAACCGTGCCGGTGGCCATCAGCCTCTTCGCCGGGGAGCACAAGGAGCCGTGGGGAGAGATCGCCGCGGCCAGCGTCATCGCCACCTTGCCGCTCATCCTGGTGACCTTGCTCTTCCAGCGGAAGATCGTGTCCGGCCTGACGTCCGGCGCAGTGAAGGGATGACCATGGCCTCGGTGACCTTCGAGCAGGTGCGCAAGACGTACCCGGGCGGCGTGGAGGTGGTGAAGGGCATCGACCTGGACATCGCCGACGGCGAGTTCGTGACCCTGGTCGGCCCCTCCGGCTGCGGGAAGTCGACGACGTTGAACCTCATCGCCGGTTTCGAGGCGCCGACGTCTGGCCACGTCAAGATCGACGGCGAGGTGGTCAACGACCGCTCACCCAAGGACCGCGGCGTGGCCATGGTCTTCCAGAGCTACGCCCTGTATCCGCACATGGACGTGCGCCGCAACATCGCCTTCCCCCTCGAGGTGGCGGGCATGGACAAGGCGAGCATCGCCAAGGCGGTGGGCGAGACGGCGGCGCGGCTGGGCCTCGAGCCGCTCCTCGATCGCAAGCCCAAGGAGCTCTCCGGTGGGCAGCGGCAGCGAGTGGCGCTGGGCCGGGCGCTGGTGCGCAAGCCGAAGCTCTGCCTCTTCGACGAGCCGCTCTCCAACCTCGACGCCGCACTGCGCGGGCAGATGCGCGCCGAGATCAAGAAGCTGCACGAGGACCTGGGGGCGACGTTCATCTACGTCACCCACGATCAGACCGAGGCCATGACGCTCTCGGACCGGATCATCATCCTGAACCGCGGCGTCATCCAGCAGGCGGAGAGCCCGCGCGTGGTCTACGACGCGCCGGTGAACACCTTCGTCGCCGGGTTCGTCGGCTCGCCGCGCATCAACATCGTCGCGCCCGAGATCATCGACGCGCCCGCGAGCGCGCTGCCCGAGAGCCGCAAGGTGGTCGTCGGCATCCGGCCCGAGGACGTGAGCATCGGCGGCGGGCCCGCCCCGGCGGGCGCCAAGGCGGCGAAGGTCTACGTCACCGAGCCGATGGGAGCGGAGACCTGGGTGACCCTGGAGATCGGTTCGGAGCGCGTCGTCGGCCGCGCACCGGCGGATTTCTCGGCGCGCTCCGGCGAAGCCGCCTGGATGCGCTACGACCCCGCGAAATTGCACGTCTTCGACGCCGACACGGAAAAACGCATCGGCTGACGCGCGCGCCGGAATGATCGGGCTGCCCCGGCCCTTCCCCTCCCGAGAGCGGAACGACAGACAGAGGCTGGCGCCGGTGGTCATCGACCCACCACCGGGTCCCACCGAGTCGCAGCTCGGTGTCGCCGGTCTCGTCATCAAGGAGGTACGCGACCGACTGTCCCTGAAGCCCAATCCGAGAAAAGCCCAATCCGAGAGAGAGGAGCTCATCGCCGCCCACCCGGGTGTCGGAGTGCTCCTCTCTCGCTTTTGTGCGGGCTCGCCGCGCGCTCGCCGCTCAGCGCTTCCAGTAGAACCAGAGCGCGCCGACCCAGGCCTGCACCGCCAGCAGCGCGGCCAGCGTCTTGTGCACCAGCCGCCGGCGCGGGATGACTCCCTCGGGCGGGTCCTGGAGCGGACGGCCCTTGATGACCGAGCCCACCAGCAGGAGGCCGAGCATCATGCCGGTGGCGGCGACCGCGAGCGGGAAGGTGCCGTCGCCGAGCACCAGCGCGCACACCTCCCCCACCGCGGTCAGCCACAGCCCGCCGATCCACAGCGCCTGATCGAGCGCGTCGCGAGCCTGCTTCTTGCGGGCCTCGGCAACGACGAGCACCACCGTCGCGGTGCCAACGCCCCAGAAGAGTCCGGGCGGCACCACCCAAGCCCCGGACTTCAGCGTGCCCTGGGTCATCTCCAGCGTTGTCAGGAAGCCGAAGGAGGTGCGCAGCGCGGTCATGCCTGCGAGCCAGGCCACGGCGCTGACGACGGCGGCCACCGCGCCGCCGACGACGACCACGGCCGCGGCGGCCGCGCTGCGTCGCATGCGCAGCGCCAGCCAGACCAGCCCGGCGGTGATCAGCGCCGCGGTGACGCCGATCCCCAGCGCCACCAGCGGGTCGTGAACGGTGCGAATGGATCCGTTCACCGTCTTGCGCATGCGGAACCAGTGCCCGACCGCGAAGCCGGCCACGAACATGGCCAGGGCCGAGAGCCCGATGGCCGCGCGCGCGGCGTCGATCAGGTGCGCCGGCAACGCGACGCGCGACCGAGCGCTGCCCTTGGCCACCGCCCCGGGGCCAGCCGATTCCTTGCGCTTCGGGGGCTGGACGCCCTCCGTCCGTGCGGTGTCCGCGGCAGCCATGCGGTGCCGCTCGTAACGTGGACGGGCCGCACCGGCAAGCCGTGCGGCGGGGGAAGAAGCGGCGGACCGCGGCGTAGAAGGCCTGCGCGATCGGCGAGGCTCGCCGGTCGGCCCGCAGCGGCCATGGTCGGCCGCACGCGGGTGGGACGCGCCCGCGCGGCGGTGTCACCACGCTTCCCCAGGCTTCGGAAGGCAGGTCGTACCGATGACGCGATTGCATGGGTGTGCGGTGGGCCTGGTCCTCTCGTTCGGCGCCGCTTGCGGCAGCGCGCCGGTGGTCCCCGGCGTTATGCCGTCCCGCGAGTCGGGCCAGAGCGCGCTGATGGGCGAGACCTTCGCCGGCGCCAACAAGTGCAGCCCCGAGAACCACGAGCGCCCGTTCGTCATCGAGTGGGACGCCACCGACATGTCGAGCTTCGAGGCCCGCACCGCGACCGACGTGGTGGTCGTCAAGTACGAGGGCTGCAACATGCGCGTGCTCGACGGCTGCTCCAACGACAGCATCCGCGGCGCCAATGGCGCCTACAAGGTGCCCGAATGGACCGGCGGGAGCCTGGAGAAGATCGACATCGCCAGCGAGGGCGAGCTCTACGCCAAGCTCCCGCTCGGCGCCGCGGAGCTCGGGGGGCGCGTCAAGGGCGGCGAGAAGTTCCACATGGAGTACTACGTCAGCGGCACGCGCACCGCGACCCGCGCCGCCGTCTACGAGAAGGAGCTGGCCAACAACCCCGCCTGCCGCGGAGCCACCCACTTCGTCTACGCCTACAACCTGGGTGCCTTCGCGCTCGGCTCGGTGAAGTCGCTGGAGGGCTCGGTCGACGCCAGCCTCTGGGGCTTCGGCGCGGGCGGCAAGCACGGCAAGAAGAACGACGCCGAGAAGCACGGCGGCGACCTCGCCAAGTGCACCGGCGACAGCGCCAGGGAGGTCTCCAGCTGCAAGATGCCCATCCGCCTCACGCTGCGCCCCATCGACAAGGGCGACAACCCGGACGTGCAGGCGGCGAAGGCGCCCGAGACCGATGCCTCGCTGAACCTTGCTGGCAAGCTGGCCTCGCAGGGAGAGCAGGCCACCAAGGCCAACGAGCACCGCCAGGCGGCCATGCAGAAGCAGCAGGCCCGAGACGGCAAGGGCTGCCTGGCCGAGCTCGACGCCGCGGACAAGCTCGAGAACAACGTCACCCTTCACTCCACCCAGGGCGCGCTGCTCGGGTTTCGCGCCTTCTGCCTGATGCTCAGCGGTCAATGCGACACCGGCAAGCGGCTCGCGCGCATCGCCGAACAAGCAAGGTCCAGGGACGCGTTGCCGGCCACCATCGACGAAACGGTGGAGAGGCAGGCCGGGCAGTTCTGCCAGGGCGACAAGAGGTCTCCTCGCGATACCGCCCTCGGCGCGGCCAACGATCTGCGCCGCGCGACGTATCAAGCAGTGCCACTGGCGACATGCAAGACCGCGTACGACACGTTGAAGAAGCTGCTCCCGACCCTGAAGTCCGAGGGCGAGGACGACTTCAACTACAAGACCATCACCTCGACACCCGGGATGGCCGCTCAGTGCTTTGCCAAGGCGGGAGACTGCAAGACGGCATGGCAGGTGTACCAGGCGGAACACCCCAAGGCCCTTCGCGCCAGCTTCGACGGCTGGTTGGCGAGCTGCAAGGACAGGTGACGCTGCCGCGACGCTCGCGGGCCTGACGCAGCGGGCAGCGCCAAGCACTCAGCGGAAGTCGGTGTCGATCTCCGGCTTCTTCGCGCTCGCCGCCTCGGTGGCCACGGGCGGCACCGTGGCGCTGGCGCGCGGCGCTGCTGCGCCGGCAGCACCCGGCACGGTGCGCGGCTTCTTCGGCGGCGCCGCCGACGTGGACGTGGGCGTGGAGCTCGGCGTGGACGGCGGGGGCGTCGCGCTCGGCGCACCCGTCGACGCGTGAGGCGGCACCGTCACCGCCGACGCCGCCGGCACCGCGCGCTCGGCCGCCGGAACGTTGGGCGTGGACGCGATGCCGGCCGCGGTCGCACCGCTCGCGGCTGCGTCCTCGGGCACCGGCGCGGGGGCCACCAGCAGGGTGCGCGCGACCACGCCCACCACGACCAGCCCGAGGCCCGCCAGCAGCGCCGCGCCCAGCGCCCGCCGGCCGCGGCGCGGCGAGCGCTCGGTGGGCGCGCTGGAGAAGGTGTCGTCGGCCTGGGGGGGCGGCGCCACCGAGCGCACCACCGCCGCCGACGCCGTGGTGGGATCGGGCAGCGGCCCGCGCACGCTCGGCGCCGGCGCGAGGCGGAGCTCTTCCTCGCCGACGCCCTTCAGCGCCTCGGCGCGCAGCGAGGTGGCGCCGCCGCTGCAGGCGCGCAGATCGTCGAGCAACGCCTGGGCGCTGGGGTAGCGCTGGGCAGCGTCGATGCGCAGGCAGCGCTCGACGATGCGCGCCACGTCCGCGGGGACCCACGGCGCCACGGTGCGCACGTCGCGCGGCGCCGTGGTGCAGATGGCCACCAGGAGCTGGCCCAGCGTCTCGTAGTCGTCGTGGGGCTGCCGCCCCGAGAGGAGCTCGAAGAGCACCGCGCCGAGCGCCCACAGGTCGCCGCGGTGGTCGGAGCTCTTCAAGCCCTGCGCCTGCTCCGGGGACATGTACGCCGGCGAGCCGATCATGGTGCCGGTGCGGGTCAGCGTTCGCTCACCGTCCCCCAGCGCCTCCTCGGGCTGGACCTTGGCGATGCCGAAGTCGCAGATCTTCACCACCACCTCGCCGTCGCCGGTGCGGGCCAGCAGGAGGTTGGCGGGCTTGATGTCGCGGTGCACCACGCCCGCCTGGTGCGCCTTGCACAGCCCGAGCGCCGCCTGAGCGGCGACGCGCACCGCCAGCTCCACCGGCAGCGGCCCGACGCGCGCCAGGAGCTGCTTGGCGTCCTCGCCGCTCAGGTGCTCGAGAACCAGGAACGGGTCGCCGGTGGCGTCGTCGGTCCCGGCGTCGAGCACCTGCACGATGTGCGGGGTGTCGATGGCTCCCGCGGCGCGCGCCTCGCGCTGGAAGCGGGCCACCCGCTCGGGATCGGCCGCGCCGCCGACGCGACGGATTCGCTTCAGCGCCACGCGTCGCTGGGTGAGCTCGTTGCGCGCGTCGAACACCGCGCCCATGCCGCCCTCGCCGAGCAGGCCGCCGAGGCGGTACTTGCCGGCGACCAGCGGGCCGGTCGGTGTGGGGCGCGCCGGCGTCGGCTTCTCGACCGTCACCTCGCGCGCGCTGGAGACCGGCGCCTCGGCGTCGCCGCGTGCCTGCGGCGACTCGTGGCGCGTCGCCAGCGCACCGCTGCCGGGCGTCGAGATCTCGGTCGGAGCGCTGCCGGAGACGGGCGCATCGTCGTCGCCTGCCGCGCGCGGCGCAGGCGGAGGCCGGCTCAGGAAGGGCGCGGCGCCGAGCTTGCGCAGGAGCCACTCGATCTCCTCTCGCACCACGGCCGCCCCGGCGGGCCGCGCATCGGGCTCCTTGGCCAGCAGACGTGCCACCAGCTCGTCGATCTCGGGCGAGAGCCCGGGCACGTCGGCGCTGGGGCGCGGCGGCGCGTGCAGCACCAGCTTGGCGAGCACCGACATCACGTCGGGCCCGTCGAAGGCTGGCTTGCTGGTCAGGCAGCGGTAGAGCACGCAGCCGAGCGCGAACAGGTCGGCGCGCGCGTCGAGCTCGCGCATACCGCGCGCCTGCTCCGGCGCCATGTACCCGGGTGTGCCCAGCACCTGCCCGGTCTCGGTGAGCTTGTCGTGGGCGTCGAAGAAGCGCGCCACGCCGAAGTCGATGACCTTGACCCGCGCCGGGTCGCCGCCCTCCAGGAACAGGTTCGAAGGCTTGAGGTCGCGGTGGATGACCCCTGCGGCATGCGCGGCCGCCAGTCCATCCGCGACGCGCGCGGCCAGGCGCAGCGATTGCTCGGCGGTGAGCGCGCTGCGCGCCAGGCGGGAGCGCAGGGTCTCGCCCGAAAGCCAGTCCATCGCCAGGTACGGCTCGCCCTCGGCCAGCTCCCCGTGGGCCACGTACCCGACGACGTGGGGGTGCGAGAGCCTGGCCAGGATGTTCGTCTCGCGCGCGAAGCGCGCCGGATCGGCGGCGCGTGAGGCCAGCACCTTGACGGCGACCTCGTTGCCGGTGACTCGGTCGCGCGCGTGGTAGACGGTGCCCATCCCGCCCGAGCCAGCCTCGGCGATGACCTCGAAGCGGTCGCCGATGAGCTCGGGCTCACGCTGACGCAGGCCGCGGACGATGGCGTCGGTGAGGTACAAGGGGCGACGTCCGAGGGCGGGGCCGCGCGCGTTCCGTCGGCACCACCGCCCGCCAGGGCAGCAGAAGGGTAGGACGATTCCGGCGCTACGCCAATCGGCCGCGCCCACGCCGTCGTCTCGCCAGGGCGAAAACCCACAGCACCAGCGGCACCAGGCCACTTCGCTCTGCCGGTCCGCCGGCGACCACGCATCCGCAGCCGTCGTCACCGGCATCGACGTCGCCCCGGTCGGCGTTGTCGCAGCGTCCGTCCTCGGAGCACACCGTGGGGGCGGCGCAGTCGTCGACCGAAGCGCAGGTGTCACGGCAGGTCCCGTCCGCGTTGCACCCGTACGGCGCGCACGCGCTGGCCTCGCTGGTGCCGGGCGCAGCGCCCTGGCAGACGCCGTCCACCAGCGCACCGGTGGCACGCGAGCAGCTCCGACAGGGGCCGTCGCACGCCTGGTCGCAGCACACGCCGTCGGCGCAGAAGCCCGTCGCACACTGGTCACCGGTGGTGCACGGGCCCGGCGTGCACGCCTCGTCCGGGTACTGCGCGCAGCTGCCCAGCCCGTCGCAGAGGCCGGTGTCACCGCACTGGGCGCCGGAGTCCAGGCAGTCGTCGTCCGGGTCGCTGCCGTCGGCCACCGGGCCACGGACACCATCGTCGCCGCCGCCCTTGGTCTGCGCTGAGCAGGCGCTGCAAGGGCCGTCGCAGGCGGCGTCGCAGCACACGCCGTCGACGCAGTACCCGGAGCCGCAGGTGCCCGGCTGGAGGCAGGCCGTGCCGGCTGCGGCGAGCGAGAAGCGCTCGGCGCTGGAGAGGACGTTGTTCTCGGCCAGGCCTCCGGTGATCAGCGCCGAGCCGTCCGGCAGGGCGGCGTCGCGATGCACGGCGCGCGCCTCCACCATGTCCTCGGCGTCGGTGGAGGTGTCCGCGTTCGGGTCGTAGATCTCGGTCGAGCGCATGGCGCCGTCGGAGAGGATGGTGCTCGAGCCGCCGGCGACCAGGAAGCGCCCGCCGACGAGCGGCGTGGTGGTGTGCCAGTGGCGCGCGTGGTTCAGTGGCGCGACCACGTCCCAGCTGCCGGCCGCCAGGTCGAAGCGCTCGACCACGTCCGTCGGCGCCAGGTCGCGGAAGCCGGCGATGGCCAGCGCGCCACCGTCCGGCAAGGCGCTGATGGTGTGATAGGAGCGAGCCAGGCTGAGCGGCGGCGTCGATGTCCAGCCGTCGGCGAGCGGATCGAAGGTGGCCGAGTCGCCGAGGGAGGCGAAGCGGCCCGAGAGCCCACCGCCGGCCATGAGCACGGTGCCGTCTCCGAGGACCGTCAGCGCGGTATGCGTGGCGCTGTACGGAGCGTCGGCGAGCGGAGCCCATGTGTCCGTGACGGGGTCGAAGACCTCGCAGGTGGGCGTGCCGAGATCTCCGAGCGTCTCGCCGGTGGCCACCATGGCCCGACCGTCCGGCAGGAGCGTGGCGCTGTGACCCCAGCGCGCGAGGGCCAGCGGTCCGGCCAGCGTCCAGGTACCGGCCACCGGATCGTAGAGCGCGCCGCCCCCGGCCGCGGCCCCCCCGACGTCCGGACAGGGCGCGCCGCCGGCCACCAGGACGCGGCCGTCCGGCAGGCGCGTGGCGGTGTGGTGGAAGCGGTCCCCTTGCGGGAGCACCCCGGCGCTGGCGAAGGTCCCGGTCTCCGGATCGTAGAGCTCGGTGCTCTCGACGGACTGGCCACCCACGACCAGCGCGCGCCCGTCGAGCAGCGTGGTGGCGCTGTGCCAGAAGCGCCAGTCGGCCATGGCGTCGGTCGCGTCCCAGGCCGGATCGAGCAGCGCCGGGTACGCGATGGGCAGGCCAGCCCAGTCGATGCGCAGCGTGCACTCCGCCGCGCCCGCGGGCGTCACCGCACGCCGCCACGGGGCGCGCCCGTCCCCATCTGCGGCGCAGCCCTCCAGGGACACGCGCGGCGCGTGATGGCGGCCTCGCGCGTCGACGATCCGCGGAGGTGACATGTGCAGCCGCGGCGTGCCCGATCCATCGAGCACCTCGAACGTGCGCCCGACGAGTCGCAGCCCGACGGCGGAGTCGGCCAGCTGCACGCGATAGGCGAGACGGGTGTGCGCTGGCGCGCGCCGAAGAGCAGGAAGTCCTCGAAGCCTCCGTCGATCGGTCGGCGCAGCACATCGCCGCCCCCGCGCCAGGCACCCTCGAAGACCAGCGCATCTCCCTCGCGGCGCCCGGTCACCGGCGTGACGTCTTCGAGCACCAGCGCCAGCGCCACACCGCTGCGCACGTCGGCGAGGGTCGCCGGCTCGTCCGCAGCCCATCCCAGGCGCGCCACGCCGCGCCCCCCGCGCGAGACCTCGACGCCCCCTTCCCCCCAGCGCACCTCGGCCGCGGCGGCACGCACGGAGAGCAGCGGCACCGCGCGGATGCGCGCCCTGTCGAGGCTCCGCCAGGAGACCTCGCTCCTGTCGAGGCTCCGCCAGGAGACCTCGCTCCTGTCGAGGCTCCGAGAGGAGACCTCGCGCCTGTCGAGGCTGGCGGGCGCGGTCGCGAAGCGCTGCGCTCGGGCCAGCACCGGCGCCGAGGGGTCGCCGAGCAGGGTCACCGCGTCGAGCTCGTGCTCGAGCGGTGTGGCGGAGGTGCCCAGCACCTGCTCGTCGCCCTGGCAAGCAGCGAGGAGCAGCAGCGGGGCGAGGCAGGACAGGAAGCGTCGAGGATGAAGCACGCGGCGCCAGGGTAACACCCGGCGCCGGTGGCGGCGCGCTGCTGGTGCCGACAGCGACACCGCGGGCGCGGCTCAGGGCGTGAAGTCGTAGCGAAGGCCCAGCGAGGGCGCGACCAGGAAGACGACGCCGCCGGTCAGCGACTGGCGCGACCCGGCGGAACCGAAGATGGCGCGCCCATCGCTGCCGTCGGGTGGCGGAACACGCAGCGAGGCCTCGTTCTGCCACTCCGGGTCGGCCAGCGCGATGAGGAAGGTGGTCCGCACGCCGAAGCTCAGCTCGACGCGATCGCCGATGCGATAGCCGGCGCGCAGCTCCGGGGAGACCGCCGCCCAGGCGGTGCCGTGTTCCTCGACGAGCGCCGCAGGGCGCGGGTCCAGCCCGCCGCCTAGGGTGTAGCTCGTCTCGGGACGGGTGCTGCCGTCGGGCAGCTCGCGCGCCGGGGCGGTGAAGGTGCCGGTGCGGCCGTCACGCAGGGAGAGCCAGGCCAGGCCCGCCCCGAGCCGCGCCAGCACCGGGAAGCGACGGCCGAGGTGCATCCACGCATCAGCGCCGATGAGCGGCCCGGTGAGCCGCAAGGCGTCGTTGGCACGGCCGACGTGCGCCGGCAGCCCGATCGGCCGCAACGACTCGGCGCGGTCGGTGGTGCTCTGCGCGGCCACCATCCAGCCGGCGTGGACGCCGAGGCCGAGGCCGAGCGGGAACTGATAACCGGCGTGCAGCGTCGCCGACGCGCCCGCCCCGATCGATCGGGAGCAGCCGGCGCCGCAGCCGCCGGCGACGTCGCCCCCGAAGGACGGCGTGAGCAGGAGCGCGGCGTCGAGGTCGACGACGACGCGCGGCGGGTAGCGATCGCGCCAGAGCGGCGAGGCGGGGTCCCTTCCGAGCGCCACCTCGACCACGCGGTGCTCTCCGGCGGCGAGGGTCAGCGAGCGCGAAGAAGGCAGGAAGCCCTCCTCTGCGACCTCGACCTGGTGCGGGCCCGACGGGAGCTTGCCGTCCCACACACCGCGCCCGAGCGGCACGCCGTCGAGCGCCACCTGCGCCCCGGCAGGGCTGGGCTCGATGCGCAGGCCACTCTCCAGGCGCCGTGCCAGCAGGGTGAGACGCGCCGTCTCGTCGTTGCCGACCCGAGCCGACGCCGGGGGCGTGCCGACGTCGTCGGGCCCGCGAAGGTGCACGGTGTGCGCCCCGACGCCGACGGTCCCCGTCCACGGCGTCGTCCCCACCACCACGTTGTCGACGAGCACCTCGAGACGTCGCTCCTCGGCCTCGTCGACGTGCAGGCGTCCGGAGGCGGTGAGCGCCAGGAGCTGCACCTCGACCACCCGCGTCTGGCCACCGGCCACGTCGACGCGCGCCTCGAAGGGCGAGGTGCCCTCGCGGTGAACGCGCACCGCGCGCGTGCCGGCGGAGACGCGCAATGGACCGGGGAGCGGGGTGACGCCGCGCGTGCGGCCGTCCACGACCACGGTCGCGCCGGAGCGCACACCGCGCAGCTCGATGGTCCCCACCAGCGCGGCCAGCTCCTCGGCCGCCTTCTCCGCGGCGGCGCGGTCCTCGGCGGGGAGGTCGGGGAACTCGCGCAGGAGCGACTGATAGGCGTCGAGCGCCTCGTCGTGGCGCTTCAGCTTGCGCAGGCAGACGGCGGCGTTCTTGGTCGCCGAGCGCGTCGGGAAGAGCTCGCGCGAGCGCAGGAACTCGGCGAGCGCCGCGTCCCACGCCGAGGCCTCGAAGAAGGTCACCCCGCGCTGGAAGCGGGTGCGCGCCTCCTCGCGGCGGGCGTCGGGGTCCGCAGCGGGCGGCGCGCCCGGCGCAGGCTGCTGGGCGCGCGCCGGCGCCGCCAGCCACAGCGGCAGCAGCAGCGCCAGCAGCCAACACCACCGCCGGAACCGCGCGCCCCGGGCCACCGGGAAGCGACCGTAGCCGACAAAGCGCCGCCGCTACTGCGAAAGCAGACCGACCATCGATGTGGCGAGCAAGCGCACCCCGGGCTCGGTATCTACCCGTCGCCGCCGGATCGGCCGCCGGCGGGGGCAGAGAGGGAGAGCGCCGCGTGGACGACCATGCCGCCGATCATCGACGCCACGAAGACCAGCGCCGAGGTCATCCCGCCGGCCACCGAGGTGATGGCCGGACCCGGGCAGTACCCGGCCAGGCCCCAGCCGATGCCGAAGACGGCGGCGCCGACAAGCAGCCTCCAGTCGAGGCCCCGCTCCGCCGGTATCGCCAGCGGCTCGCCGTTCAACGCCACCCCGCGCCGCTTCATCAGCCGCCACACCGGCAGGTAGACGGCGATGGCGCCGGCCATGACCAGCAGCAAGGACGGGTCCCAGCTCCCGCCGAAGTCGAGGAAGCCGATGATCTTCGCCGGCTGGGTCATGCCGGCCAGGCCGAGGCCCAGGGAAAAGACGACGCCGACGCAGAGGGCCGCCAGCACCGTGCCCATCACAGCGTTCCCCCGAACACGGCGCGCACCACCCACACCGTCAGCGCCGCCGTGGCGATGAAGGTCATCGTCGCCGCGATGGATCGTCGAGAGAAGCGGGAGACGCCGCAGACGCCGTGCCCACTGGTGCAGCCGTTGCCGAGGCGCGAGCCGAAGCCCACCAGCAAGCCGGCCACCGCCAGCGCCGGCATCGAGCGGCTCACCGCCCCGCCGAACGCCGCCGGATAGAGCACGCGCAGCAAGGCACCACCGACGAGCAGGCCGACGAAGAAGGCCAACCGCCAGCGCTTGTCATCGGGCGCCGCCGCGTCGCGTCCCGGTCGCATCAGCCCACCGACCACGCCGGAGATGCCGGCGATGCGCCCGGTGAGCACCAGCAGCACGGCCGCGGAGAGCCCGATGAGCATCCCTCCGAGCAACGCGGCGAGCAGCGGATCGATCATCGGCCCGCCGCTCAGGCGTCTCCGAGCTGGCGCAGGAAGTCGCCAGCCTCGGCGAGCTGTGCGTCCTCGGCCCGTGCACGGCGCGCGAAGACGAGCGCCTTCTGGCCATCGCCCTGCTGGTGGGCGATCTGAGCCTGGCGCAGGAAGGCCATGGCGCGGGTCATCCGGCACGGCGTCTTGAGGAGCGTCACCACGCGCAGCGCCTTGAGCGCCGTGTCGTGGTCGCCGAGCTTCATCGACAGGTCGGCGAGGTCTGCGGCAGCGTCGCCGTTGTTGCGGTCGGTCTCGATGGCGGCGATGAGCCAGTCGCGCTGGCGCCGCGCGTCGCCGTAGGACTCGGCCACCCGCGCCATGCGCTGCTGCATGACCGCCAGCTCCGGCGTGCGGCGGCGGCCCATGGCGGCGATCGAGGCCTCCAGCCGCTTGGCGGCCTCCTCGAGCAGCCCGCCGGCCACGCAGGCGTCGACGAGCAGGATGTTGGCCTCGGGATCGTCGGCCTTGATGGCCAGCGCCGCACGCAGCGGCCCGAGCGCCTCCGCCGGCTCCTCGGCGTCATCGAGGAGGAGCTGGCCGGCGGCGATGAGCAGCGGATAGCGCGCGGCGTCGCTCTCCGTGGCCTCCGCCTCGGCGAGGAGCATCTCGGCGTGCTCCCGGTGCGCGCCGATCTGCTCGTAGAGCTTCTTCAGCTCCTGGCGCAGCGTGGGGTTGGGGTCGGCCGCCCAGGCTTGCTCCAGGCCGGCGCGCGCCGCCGCAGGATCGCCGGCACGCACGCAGGCCTCCGCGAGACGCACGGCGGCGTCGATGCGCTCCGCGCCGCGCGACAGCGCCACCAGCCGCTGACAGCTCTCGGCCACCTCGCCCCAGCGACCGGCGGACTCGTCCATGCCACGCAGCGCGCGCAGCGCCTCGCGGTCGGTCGGGTCGGCGGCGATCCATCCCACCAGCGCGTCGCGGGCGCCGTCTTCGTCCTTGGCGGCGAGCAGCACCTCGACCAGGCGCATGGTGGCGGCGCGCTCGGCGGCCAGGTCGCCGCCCCGCCCCGCGCGATCGCGCCAGCGCTGCAGGGCGGCCACGAGGCGCGGGGCCTCCGCCACCCCGCCGAGGCTGAAGGCGCGTTCGAAGTCGGCCACCGCGTCGGCTTCGCGGCCCACCTCCTCGAGGAGCTCGGCGCGCATCTTGTGCAGCTCGAGCGCGCGCGGGTCCCCCTTGGGCAAGCCGCGCAGCGCGGCCTGGATGTCCTGTGCGGCAGCGCCGGCGTCGCCGCTGGCCTCGTGCACGGCGATGAGCTCGCGGACCAGCGCCACGTCCGCGGGGGCCAGCGCCAGCGCGCTGCGCAGGGCGCTGGCGGCGCCGGCCGGATCGGAGAGGTGCTCGCGGTGCAACGTGGCCGCCTCGCGGAAGAGCGCCACCGCGTCGGGGGCCTTCTCCCGGCGCGCCGCCTCGCTGACCAGCAAAGCGGCCAGCGCCGACCAGTCCTTCCGCTCCCGGTAGAAGCGCTCGAGGCGGCGCCGCAGCTCCTCGTCGGCCGGCGCGGCGTGGTACCCGACCTCGAGCGCCCGGCGCACGCCGCCCTCGTCACCGAGCTTGTCCCAGGTGTCGGCCAGGTCGCGGGCCAGCTTGGCGGCCGCCGTGCCGCGCTCCACCGCCAGCAGCTGCTCCATGCGCTCGGCGCGCTCACGGCCGTCGGCCTCGCCGCGCAGGAGCTCGAGGAGGCGCGAGAGCAAGGTCCGGTCGCTGGGCGCCCACTCCGCCGCCTCGCGCAGCAGGGCCCGCGCGTCGTCCGGGCGCTCCGTACGAAGCACCTCCGCCGCGCGCAGGGACAGCGCCACCAGGGCAGGCGCGTCGCGCCGTCGGCGCGCCGCCTCGATCTGGCGGCGCAGGAGGTCGAGCAGCGCGTCGCTGTCGCCGCTCTGCTGGTAGAGGTCGCCGAGGACGGCGATGACCTCGGCGTTCTCCGGCTCGGCGTCGAGCACCTCGCGGAGCAGCGAGGCCGCCTCGACGCGGCGCGGATCACGCTTGCCGTCGGCCGTCTCCACCAGCCAGCGCGCGTGACCGATGCGCAGCACGTTGCGGGCGGCCACGTCCGGCTCGGCGCCAGCCACCGCGGCCACCAGCGCGCCCGCCGACTCGGCGTCGCCGCGGCGGCGCAGGATGTCGAGCAGCGGCTCCCAGAACGAGCGCTCCGCCGGGCGGCGCTCGCAGAGCTCGCGGTAGAGCTCGACGGCGAGGTCCATCGTCGCCTCGTCGGAGGCCGCCAGCTGGGCGGCGCGCACGGTCAGCGCCTCGGCCGCGGTCGGGTCGGCCACGCCGGCCGCCTCGCGCAGCCAGCGGATGGCGCCGGTGTCGTCGCCGGCGGCATGGCGGCGCTCGGCCAGCGCCTCGGCCGCCCACAGCGCCTCGCCGAGGCCACCTGGCAGCTCGCGCGCCCGATCCACGGTGCGCTCGAGGAGCGCGCGCTCGCGCGGCGCCTCGCCACGCTGCGCGGTCAGCGTCACCGCCTCGCGCAGCTCGTCCAGCGTCACCGCCGGGTGGCGTGCCCGGCGCTCCAGGTAGTCGGCGAGCAGGCCGTCGTCGCCGGAGACGCGCGCCACCCGCTCGAAGAGGGCCCAGAGATCGGCGTCGTCCGGAGCTCCGTCGGCGGCGTCGCGCAGGCTGGCGGAGGCGCGCGCGTATTGCGGGTCGCGCTCCAGGGCGTCCTCGAGCGCGGCGATGCCCCGGGCCCGGTTCTCCGGACCCGCCACGTCGATGTCTGCCAGGCGGTAGAGCGCGTCGACCTTGGCGTCCTCCGGAGCGTCGGCGAGGGCCACGATCTCCTCGAGGCGCCGGCGCTCGTCACCGGAGACGCCGCGCATCCCGGCCACGCGCGCCAGGGCCTTCTTGGCCTCCACCGGGTGATGCCCGAGCGCCTCGACGCGCGCGAACGTCTCGGCCGCGCGCGCCAGGTCGCCGGCGTCCTCCTCGAGGGCCTCACCGAGGCGCAGCAGCAGCTCGGACACCAGCGGTGCCTCCTCGGCGCGGCGGTGGCGCTCGGCCAGCTCCTCCAGGCGCCCCAGGTACCGGTCCGGCTGATCGAGCCGCTTGGCCAGCGCGCGCGCCCGGGCGTGAAGCGCGCGATCGGGGGCCAGACCCTCGAGCGCACGCAGGTCGGCGGCCAGCGCCTCCTCCGGCTTGTCGAGGGCGTCCTCGTAGAGCTCACCCAGGGCGGCATCGAGCGCGGCGCGCGCCGCGGGGTGGGTCTCGGCGGCGCGGCGCTGGTCGAGCGCGCGCACGCCTATCTCGGCCTCGCCCTCGGCCTGCGCGGCGCGACTGAAGCGCCGCGCCTCCACGCTGTCGGCGGCCGCGGCCGCGAGCGCCTGCTGGCGCAGCTCCTCGGCCTGCGCCGTGTTCCCCTGCCCCACGGCGATGCGCGACAGCGCGAAGAGCACCTCGCTCGGCCCGATGGCCGAAGGATCGGGATCGCCCTGGGCGCGGCGCACCACCAGCAGCAGCGCGCGGTAGGCCTGCTCGGCGCGATCGAGCTGCAGTGCCTCGCGCGCCACCGCGCCGAGCGTGGCCATCACCGCCAGGTCACCGACCTTCATCCCCGCGGCCAGGTCGAGCTGCGCCAGCGCCTCGCTGAGCTTGCCGTCGGCGCGCAGCACCCGGGCCAGCTCGAGGTGCACGTCGGCGCGCTCCGGCGAGCGGCGCCGGCCGTAGTCGGCGATGACGCCCTCCAGCAGCTTGCGCGCCTCGGCATAGCGCCCGACCACGCGCAGCCCGTCGGCCAGCGTCAGCCGCACCCAGCGGTCGTCGGGTACCAGCTCGCGGGCCTGCTCGAGCAAGGGCACCGCGCGCTCCGGGGTCGCCAGCCGCTCGTGGTAGAGCGACGCCGCCTCGCGCACCATGGCCAGCAGCGCCGTCTGGTCGGCCGCGTAGCGACAGCCGTCGCAGAGCAGCTTGGCCAGCGGCGCCCAGGCGTCGGCGTCGCGGTAGAGGTCGGCGAGCATGCTGCGCACCTCGTTGGCCTCCGGGTTGCGAGGCAGGGTGCGCTCCAGCCAGGTGATGGCCCGACCCGGCTGGCGCGCGGCCACGTGGGCGCGCGCCAGGCGCAGCGCCACCGTCACCCGCTCCTCGGCGGTCGCCGATTCCAGCCGCTTCTCCAGCCAGCGCGCGGCCGAGGCGTGGTCGGCGCGCGACCCGTAGAGGCGCGCCAGCGCGTCGAGCGCCTGCGGGTTCGGCGCCAGCGCCACCACCCGGCGGTGAGCGTCGATGGCGCGCTCCACGTCCTCCAGGTCGCGCTCGGCGAACACCGCAACCTGGGCCCAGATGGTCGCCGCGCGCGCGGCCTGCGCCGGCGCGCGCGGGGTACCCGGGATGCCCTCGACGCGGCGCGCCTGCTCGGTGAGCAGGTCGGCAAGGAGCGACGCCTGCCCCTTCTTCTGGAGGACGGCGATGAGCTCGTTGACCGACGCCTCGTGGCCTGGCGCCTCCTCGAGGTTCTGGCGCAGCACCTGGATGCGCCCGCCGCGCTCCTCGATGTCGCCCGAGATGCGCGCCACCACCAGGCGCAGCGCCAGGCGCGCCTCCCCCGGCGCGGCGCGCACCAGCTCGTCGCGACGCAGCGCGTACAGCTCGGGCAGGCGGTCCTCGCGCTCGTAGACGCCGAGCAGCGCGGCGCGCGCCACCGCGTCCTCGGGCTGCTCGGCGAGCAGGTCGCGGTAGAGGTCCACGGCCCGCCGCGAGTCCGCCAGGTGATCGAGGTTCCGGGAGGAGGCCTCGCACATCTCGAGGGCCAGCGCCGCGGCGCGGTGGCGCAAGGCGCGGCGCGCCTCGACGGGCAGCGGCATCCGCGCGGCGTCGACCAGGGCGTCGATGGCCCCCGGGTGATCGTCGGCGAGCAGCAGCAGCTCGACCAGGCGCTCGGTGGCCCAGGTGGCCGTCTCCTCCGCGGAGGCCTCGCCGTCGGCCGATTCGCCGGCGCGGAAGAGCCGCGACGCGGCCTCGAAGAGGCGATGCAGGACGGGCAGCGCCTGCGCCGAGGGCCCGGCGACCTCGCGCGCCTTGCCGGCGGCTCGCCCCTGCGGCCCGCCGAGCGATCGCGCGCCGAGCGCCACCTCGGCCGCTTCGCGCAGCGGCGCCAGATCGCGGGCGCGCCGCGCGGAGACGACGAGCAGGGCGTCGAACAGCGCCTGCGCGCTGGCGGCGTCGGGCGAGGCCACGAAGAGCCGCCGGCGGGTGGAGACCAGCGCGCGCTGGGCGACGGCGCTCTCCGGCTCGCGCGCCAGCGCGCGCACCCAGGCCGCCTCGGCCGCCTCGACCTCGCCTCGCTTGTCGTCGTGCCAGCCGGCAATGCGCGCCTCGAGCATGAAGCCGGCGCGGTCGGAGAGGTCCTGCCGCGCGCTCAGCGCCTCCTCCATGGCCCGCGCCACCTCGTCCCACGCGGCCCCACTCGGCTTGGAGGCGTCGGCGACTGCCTCGATGTCCGCCAGGCACGTCTCGTCGGCGTACCCGCGCGCCGCCGCCGAGGCGACCACCGCGCGCGCCGCGTGCTCCCAGCGGCCGGCACGCGCGGCCACGCGCACCAGGGAAACCGCCGAGCTGGACACGTCGGGCGCGAGGCGCAGCGACTCCAGGTACGCGGAGAGCGCAGCCGCCGGCTCGGCGGCACGCGTCTCCTGCACCGTGCCCTCGGCGCGGTAGAGATCGGCAGCGCGCGGCCCGAAGCCGGCCCGCTCCGCGGCCAGCGCTGCCGCGTGCAGCGCCGCGGCGGCCACCTTCCAGGCGCCGGTCTGCTCGGCGATGCGCACGAGGTCGTCCTCGAGCAGCGCGTCGCGCGGCGCCAGCGGCAGGGCGCGCGCCAGGGCCCGCAGCGCTCCCGGTGCGTCGCCGACGCGCTTCTCGGAGAGCTCCGCCGCCTCGCGCAGCACGCTCACCTTGGCCGCGTCGGTCTCGCGCGTCGCCAGGCGCACGTCGAGCAGCGCCAGCAGCGCCGCCCACTCCTCCGCGGCCAGGTAGGCGCGCGCCAGCACGTCGACGGCGGCGGCGCGCGTCTCGGGCACGTTGGTGAGCGTGGTCAAGCCCGCGCGCGCTGCCTGGTTGCGCGGCTCGGCGGCCAGCACGCGACCGTAGGCGGCCACGGCCAGCAGCGGCTGGCCGAGCGCTCGCGGCGCGCGTCGGCGAGGTCGACGAGCACGCCGGCCAGGTGGCGCGACTCGCGCTCCTCGGCACGCTCCAGCAGGCCGCCCAGCTCCTCCCAGCGCTCCTCGCGCGCGTGCAGCGGGGCCAGCGCGTCGACGAGCTCCGCGTCCTCGCCGTGCGCCTCGGCCACCTGCTGCCAGGTGCGGATGGCCGCCGCGGCGTCGTCGAGCTCCGCGGCCTCGAGGCGAGCGATGCGCACCGCGTCGGCACGCCCGTCACCGCGGGCCACGGCGACGCGCTGGCGCTCGCCGAGGACGGCGCGCAGGTCGGCCCAGCGCTTGTCGCGCACGAAGATGTCGGCCAGCGCCTCGCGGACGCCCACGTCGCCCGCGTCGCGCTCCGCCAGCGAGCGCCAGATGCGCACCGCGCGGGTGGTGTCGCCGAGCTCGTCGGACAGGCGCGCCGCCCGCTGCAGCAGGTCCTTCTGCACCACCGGCAGCGGCTCCAGCGCCGCCTGACGCTCGAGGACGTCGCAGAGCTCGCCGCGCCGACCCGCCGCGTCGAGCAGAGCGCTCTGGCGGCGCGCCGCGCCGAGGGCCAGCTCGTCGGGAACGTCACCGTCCCCGAGGACGCGCGCGAAGAGCTCGATGGCGCGCGGCGCGTCACCGAGCTCGCGCGCCGAGACCTCCGCCGCCTCGGCGACCAGCGCCAGCGCCGTTTCCCCGTCCGCCGCGTCGGCGGCGGCCAGCAGCGCGTCGCGATAGCGCGCCCAGGCGTCACCGCCTCCAGCCAGCGCGCGCAGCGACAGCCGCGTGCCGGCGTCGCCGGGCGTGGCGCGCAGCACGGTGGCCAGGTGGTCCATGGCCGCGTCGGCCTGACCCACCGCCGGCAGGCGCGCGCCCAGCTCACGGCGGATGTCGAGCTGGGCCGCCGGCGAGGAGACGGCCAGCCAGGCGCCGAGCACCTCGAGCACGTCCGCCTCGCGCCCGGCGCGCGCCAGGCGCGCGCGCAGCAGGTCGGCGGCGCGCCTCCGCGTCTCCGCCTCGACGTCGCCGTCGTCGACGATGCGGCGCAGCAGCGCGCGCGCCCCGGCGTCGTCGCCCGCGCCGCCCACGAAGCGCTCGATCTCGCTCAGCGCTTCGGTGGGGTCCTCGAGCTCGTCGAGCCAGATGGCCGCGATCCGTTCGCGCGTGGCCAGCGCCTCCGCCGGCGGGCGCGACGCGGCCCGCGCCTGGAGGAGCTCGACCAGCTGGCGGAAGCGCCCGTTCTTCTGGAGAAGCTTCTCCAGCGCGTCGGCGAGCGCGGCGTCGCCGGGGCGCACCGCCAGCAGCGCCGAGAGGTAGCTGATGGCATGCTCCGGCTCCTTGGCGAAGTCGCGCGCCACCTGCAGGGCCTCCTCGAGGAGGCGCTGGTGCCGCAGCGGGTCGGTGGTGGCGGCGATGGCCCGGTCGTAGACGGCGAGCAGCTCGTCCCAGCGGCTGCCGACGGTGAGCAGCATGCTCACTCGCGAGAGCGCCGTCTCCTCGGCCGGGCTGGCCTCCAGGACCAGGCCGAGCAGCTCGAGCAGCGCAGGCGAGTCCTCGCCCCCGAACCACTCGTCGTGGAAGCGCAGCGCGCGCAGGCCGACGGCGGTCTTGATCGGCGCATCGAGCTTGCCGCCGAGCACCTCGCGGTAGAGCGCCTCCACTTCCTCCGGTTTCTGCAGGGCGCCGGCGAGCTGCTCCACCTCGTCCCAGGCCTCGGCCCGGGCCGGCGCCTTGCGCGCTGCCTCGATCGCCGCACGCAGCTGCGCCACCTGGGGTCGTTCTTCATCCCGCCAGACCCCGTGGGCGCACCGCTGCTCCGCCCTGGTGCTGCGTCGTCGCTGCGCGGCTGGTTCGGAGCATCGTCGGCGGGACCCGAGCGCTCGGGGGCCGGAGGATACCAGCACGCGGGCGGTGCTCGTCACGCGCCTCGCGCCCCGGCCGCCGGGCGGCCAGGCGAGACCGCCCCGGGGCCCCGTGCGCGGTGTGTCCGGCGCCCCGCCCCGCCACCGACCGGCCGGGCCGTCAGTACTGGTAGGTGACGGTGTACTCGGCGCAGGGCAACGTCGGCTCGTCGATGCGGATGTAGACGGTGCTGTCGTCGTCGATGCCACTGCAGTTCGGGTCGATGCCGAAGCCGTTGTTCGAGCAGCAGCCCGGGTGCCCGCCTGGCGAGGTTGCGGTCACCGACCCCTCGGGACAATCGAACTCCGCGGTCCCGCTGACGCAGTCGACGAACTTGCAGAGACGCACCGAGCCGTTGACGGTGATCCCGCGGTTCGGGTCCACCGAGCAGCCGAAGGTGTCGTCGCCATCGTAGCGATACCAGTCCACGTCGTCGGGGCCGTCGAGCACCGCCGAGACCTGGTCGCCCGCCGAGTCGCAGTCCTCGATGTCCCCGAGGTCGAACGCGGTGGCCTCGGTCTCGTTCGGCTCGCCCGGGCCCTCGTCGAGACACGTGTCGCCGCCCGTCCCGCCGCCGGCTCCGCCCTCTCCGCCGACGGAGCCGCCCGCGCCGCCGGTGCCGGACGGGCCTCCGCCCTCCGCCCCCGCGCCCGAGCTGGCGCTGCTCGACGACGCTGGCGACGAGGACGCCGGCCCGTCGCCTCCCGCGGCCCCGGTCCCCGGCAGCTCGTTGCGCGGACCGTCGTCCCCCACGCTGTCGCCGCTCCCACAGGCGGCGGCGATGGCGACCGCAGCGGCGGAAGCGAGGTACGGCAGCAAGCGCATCCTCTGTGCATAAGGCCGAACGCCCGGGGCGAGAAGGGCGGAGCCCGGTGCCGACGTCGCCCGACCCCGGCGAGCCACCGGCCCGGGCGAATCAGCGCAGGCGCAGGACGTCCCAGCGCACGCGCCGCGGCGGGCCGCCGGAGGCGTGCAGCTCCACGTCGGCCACGACCAGCGCGGACTCGTCGCCCAGCTCACCCGAGACGCGCAGCCGGTCCACGTCTCCATCCGCGGCCGCCACGAAGCAGCCGCTGCACTCCGCCACCTCGTCGCCGCCCACCTCCAGCAGACCGCCGGGGTTGCCCGCATCGTCGGCGCGTCGGCGCGCCTCGAGCACCGTCCCGTCGGCGAGCTCGAACCGGGCCGTATCGCCGGCGCCGAGCGCCACCAGCACGTCGAGCCGGTCGCTCACGTCGAGGAGGTCGACGACGTCCGGCGCGGCCGCCGGCGCCAGGGTGTCGATGCTGGCGGCGCGCAGGGGCACCATGGCCCCCGCCCGCAGCAGCAGGGGCAGCTTGCCGAGCGGTGCGGGGAGGGTGGCGATGGCGTCGCCCTCGTGGACCGTGTGGTCGTCGATGTCGACCCAGCGCCCCGGCGGCAGCCAGGCCTCCTTCTCGGTCTGGCCCCTGCGCACCACCGGCGCCGCGTACAGGGAGGGCCCCAGGTAGTACGCGTCGTCGACGTCCAGCGCGCCCTCGGCGTCGGGGTGGAGCAGGAACGGGTGCATGGTGATCGGCCGCCCCGTCTCGTGCGCGTCGCGCGCCAGCGCCCAGAAATACGGCGCCAGGCGGGTGTGCAGGCGCGCGTGGCGACGGTAGATGTCCACCGTCTCCTCGTCGTTCCAGAGCTTCCACTTCTCCGGGTCGGCGATGGGGTTGGCGCAGGCGTTCTGCTCCATCATGATCGGGCTCGCGGCGCCGAAGGCCACCCAGCGCAGGAACACCTCCTTGTCGAACGGGCCGCTGGTGATGCACTTGAACCCCGTCATGTCGCTGCCCCAGTAGGGCACGGCGCTCATCGACAGGTTGAGGCCCCCACGCACCGCCGAGGGCAGGCCCTGCGTCTCGTCGAAGGTGGCCTCGGCGTCCCCGCCCCACACCGCCGGCACCCATCGCTGCGTGCCGCTGCCCCCGGAGCGCACGAAGAACAGGTAGTCGCCGGGCCGCTCCTCTTCCATGAGCTCGTAGGCCGCACGGGCGGACAGCACCGGGTAGGCGTTGTGCAGCTCGTCGCCGCGCCGGCCGTCGAAGGCCAGGGCGTCGCGCGGGATGTACTCGCCGAAGTCGTGCATCCAGCCGTCGTACCCGAGGGCCAGCGTGCGCCGCAGCAGGTCCTGGAACCAGGCCACCGCGCCGGGGTTGGTGAGATCGATGGTCGCCAGCTGGAGCAGCTCGCCGCTGATGAACTCGGTGAGGGCGATCTCGCCGGCCTCGGTGCGCACGAAGTACCCCTCGGCCTCCCCGAAGGCATAGTCGGCCGCCGCGCTCTCCTTGCCCTTGGCGACGTACGGGTTGTTGTAGGCCATCACCTTGTAACCGGCGGCGTGTGCGTCGTTGGTCCAGTGCGCCAGCTCCTCCTCTCGCCCCAGCTGCGAGAGCGCCGGCAGGAAGTGCACCGCATCGTCGACGGCGGTGATGGCCAGGTCTGCCTCGCGCATCTTCTGGATCTCGGGCACGCCGTCGACCAGCGAGCCGCTGCCCACGCGACGCCGCGGACCGAAGACCCACGGGGCCGGCACCGGCGGGTAGCCGGTATCGGCCGCGTAGTCGCCGATGACCTGCAGCGGGTCGCGGCGCACGTAGACCGTGGCCTGGAAGGCCGGGGCGTTGACGGAGGCGCGCCAGGCATCGGCACGCTCGCTCGCGAAGTGCACCTCGCTGCGGTACGTCGTCTCCAGGTGCACGCCGTACCCGCGGCTGGAGAGGAAGAACGGCACCGGGAAGTAGGTCATCGACGGGCCGTTCGGGGTCGGGTTGCCGTCCCCGGGTGGCGCGTCCTCGCCCACGCCGACGCCGCCCTCCTCGGCGTACGAGTACAGCGACCAGCCGCGGTGACCGAGCGTGGCGAAGCGCTCACCCATGCCGTAGAAGCGCTCCGCGGGCGGCGAGACGAAGGCCAGCGAGGTCATGTTGGCGCCCTGGGGCGCGGCCGCGCTCACCGACACGTGCACGCGCGGGCCGTCGACGGAGACTTCCAGCGTGACGCGGGCGCCGTCGCCGGCGAGGTCGAAGGTGGCACCGTGCTCGGTCGCCGAGGTCACCGTGGCCGAGGTGGCCGCGTGCCAGGGCCCGTCGCCCTCCTCGTAGCCGTCCCAGCCCGGCAGCGTCTGGGCGACGAAGAACGGCTCGTCCACCTTGGTGCCCACGCCGCCGTAGGCGCCGCTGCCGGTGGTGGTGCGCAGGACCTCGCGGCCGTCGGCGTCCCGGATGATCAGCTCGAACGGCGCGGTGCGCACCTCGACCCCGACCTCCGGCGATCCGAAGCGGAGCGTCGGGACGGGCACATCGTCGTCGCTGCAACCGAGGACCAGCAGCGAGCCGAGCGCGCAGAGGCGGAGCGGGGAGCGCACACCTCGCATCTATCATGTCCCGGCGCACGCCCGGCGTTTCCCCTCTTCCGGGACTCGAGGACGGTCGAGAAATGCCCGACGAGATCAACACGGAGGCACGGAGACATCTCTCCGTGTCTCCGTGGTGAAATTCTGGACAGGTCTCCAGGTCAGACCACCACGGTGCGCGCGTAGAAGCCGCTGTCCAGGCGACGCGTGCGCACCGACGCGTCCGCCACGCGCAGGCGGATCTCCCAGGCGCCCGCGGCGGGCGGCGTCCAGCGGTGCCACCAGAACGACCAGTACCGGTTCTGCGTCTGCGCCGGGCACACCTCGACCGGCGTCCACGACGCCGGCTCGGCCCCGCGCGCGAAGCGGATCTCGAGCGCATCCGTGGGCCGCTGGCCTCCCCACAGGATGCCGAGCAGCCGCACGAAGGTGCGCCCGCCGGCGCGCCTGCGCTCCAGGCGCACCGGCATCGCCGCCAGATCGATCTCTGCCGGCCGGTAGGAGCGCGCCAGCTCGGGCACGCCGTCCTGGTGCGTGCGCGAGGCGAACTCTTTCATGTGCGCCGTGGCCGGCTCGTCGTCGCCCACGAAGCGCAGCTCGTCGACCCACTTGATGCAGGTGCAGCCGTACCACCCTGGCATCACCAGGCGCACCGGCGCGCCGTGATCGCGCGGCAGCGGCGCACCGTTCATCTCCGTGGCCAGGAAGGCGCCGCGCGCGGCCAACTCGTCGAGGGTGAAGACCCAGCTGGCGCCGGGCACCGACTTCTCGGACGGCTGCGAGTGCTGGTCGAAGCCGGAGACCAGCAGTCGCTTCGCCCCGGGCGCCGGCGCGGCGCGCGCGATGACCTCGGTCATCGGGACGCCGCTCCACTCCGCCACGCTGAGCATGCCGAAGTGCGCGAACGCTCCGTTGCCGGAGCACTCCAGCAGGTGCGCGCCCATGGGCTGCACCAGCTCGGCCAGCTCGGCCAGGCGCAGCTCGGTGGGGCCGCGCGACGGCCCGCCCACGGCGATGCGCCAGTCGTCCGGTGCGCGGAGCAGGTCGGGATAGCCGGTGCGCACGTAGAAGCGATCGCTGTCGACCCGTGGCTCGTCGGGCTGGAGCGCGGCCAGATCGGTGTAGAGCCGCGCATCGAGGCCGGCGCCGAGCGGGGTCTCCAGCGGCGCCTCGCCCTCGCCGGCGAACGGCAGCACCTCGAGCAGCTCGCTGTCATCGAGGGGCGCGCAGGCGCCGAGCGCCGCCGGGACCTGCACGCCGTCGTCGCCGCAGCCGACGAGCCAGGCGCCGCTCAGGCACAGCGAGGAGCCCAGGAAGACTCGGCGATCGCGCGTCACGTCAGCGCGCCGCGGCCTGACGGTTGAGCAGCTCGGCCATGCCGGTGCAATCCAGGCCCACCGTTCGCTTCAGCTTCTGCCCCGCGGCCCGCTCGATGCCCCAGATGGCGTCGCAGGCGCTGGCCACCCAGCGCGAGTCGACCCGGCCCTTGCCCTCGAGCCCCATCTGGCGGGTGAGCGCGGCGACCACGGCGTCGAGGCGCTGCCGGCGGAGCGCGGCGCGGTCGAAGGGGTTGTGGGCCACGCCGTTGCCGTGCACGTGCCCATTGTCCAGCGCGGAATCCGCCGCAGGCGACGGGGCGCGCCGCCGGGAAGCGGCGCCCGACGCCGGTCCGGAGGCAGTGGCGTCTCCGTTCGTCGTTTGCCTGGAGGCGTCGCCGAGCAGCCGGGCCAGGTCCTCGTCGGGGATGTGCAGGCGCGAGCCGTCGGTGGCGCCGTGACGCCGGAGCCGTCCCTCGGTGAGGAGCAGGCGGCGCAGCTCGCGGATGTTGCCGGGCCAGTGGTAGTCGTGGGTCGCCAGGCGCGCGGAGGTGGCGCCGTCGAGCGCCACGAACGGGAACGAGGGCCCGCGCGCCTCGCGCAGACCGCGCAGGATGTTCTCGGCCATCGACGGGATGTCGTCGCGCCGCGCGCGCAGCGGCGGGACCTCGATGCGCGCCGAGAAGCGATCGACGAGATCGCCCGGCACCTCTCCGGCCTCGACGGCGGCCTCCAGCACCTGCTCGGTCGGAAAGCGATTGCTGGCGGCCACGATCCATCCCTGGAAGGGGACCTCCTCCTCCTCGCGCCCGATCTGGCTGTAGGTGCGCTGCTCGAGCAGGCGGAGCAGCTGCGGGAACATCGTCGGTGGCGCGGCGAAGAACTCGTCGAGGAAGAGCACGCCGCCCTCGGCGCGCTTCACCAGGCCACGGCGCGCGACCACGCCGGAGGCCGCGCCGGCGGCGACGCCGAAGAGCTGACCCACGGCCAACGTCTCGACCAGGGTCGCGCAGTTGAAGTTCACCACAGCGCCGACGCCTGCGGCCTCGGCGACGAGGTGGGCGATGGCCTCCTTGCCCGAGCCGCGCTCGCCGAGCACCAGGAAGTTGCTGTCGCCGTAATGCACGTGGTCCGCCACATCCCAGAGGCGGGCGATGGAGTCGGGGCCGGTGAACACGTACGAGGACAGCGGTCCGGCGCGCACGGTCTGTCCGGTCAGCTGCCCGAAGAGCTGCGCGCCGGCCTCGGTGTCCCAGATGCCCAGCCCGGCCTGGGCGCGCAGCGACAGGTAGCGCGTTCGCAGCTCGTCGGTGGTCGGGCGCTCGAAGCCGCGCGCGCGCAGCTCCAGCATGCGCTGGCGGTTCTTGGCCAGCGGGTCGGTGAGCACTACCGGTCGCTCCCCAGGCGCGTGGCCTTGCTGGAGAGGTCGTCGGCGCGCTTGCGGGCCTTCTGCAGGCGAGCCGAGAGCGCCGCGCTGTCCCTGGCGTGCTGCTCACCGCCCTGGAGCGCCGTGGCCCGCTCCATGACGTCGCAGAAGCGATCCAGCTCCAGGCGCGCCACCGCGGCGGCGCGGTCGATCTCGCCCTCCACCTCCTTGAAGAGCGCGTTGCCCACCTTGTCGCGCAGCATCTCGGCGTCGACGATGATCCCCTTGCCGCCGAAGAGCGCGCCCAGCGCGCCGCCGGCCAGCCCGGCGCCGAGCCAGGCCACGGCGAAGGGCACGCCGATGAGCGGGATGCTGGCGAAGAGCGCCGCGGACAGGCCGGCGGAGAGGCCGAGCGAAGCGCCCAGGGCGGCGCTGCGCGGCTCGAAGCCCGGAGGCCGCTTGTCGAGCATGTTGGTGAGGCGCTCCATCGCCAGCGCGGCCATTCCCTCCTGGGGCAGGTCGTCGCCGAGGCGCTCGGTGAGCGACGCGGTGAGCTGCTGGCCGATGCGGTCGAGGCGCTCGGTGACGGCGCGCTCCAGCCGGCGCGCCAGCTCCGGAGCCACCGTGCGACGCGCGCCGGGCAGATCGTCCTCGAGCGAGCGGATGGCCAGGTCACCGAGGCGCGGGATGTCGGCCTTGAGGTCGGCCATGGAGGCGAGCAGCTGCCGGTGCATCTCGGCGCGGGCCGCACGCACCGTCCGGGCGCCGACCGCACCGAGCTCGGTCATCCCCCCGAGCTGATCGAGCTCGTCCAGCATGCGGCGCCAGGCGCGCAGCTCGTACTGGAGGCGCTCCGACATCAGCCGCACCACCGCGCGGCCGAGGTGGGCGCCGAGCGCCTCGATGCCGTGCCCGCTGCGCGAGGAGACCGCCAGCACCTGCGGTGTCTCCTCCGGCCACTCCTCGGCCACCTGCGCGCGCACGTAGGCCAGGATCTCCTCGAGCTCCGCGGCGTCGACCTGGTCGGCGCGGGTCACCACCACCGTCACCTGCCGCCCCGCGGCCAGCGCCGCCAGCTGCGCGAGCAGGATGCGATCGCCGGAGGACATGGGGTGGGTGGCGCTGGTGGTCAGCATCCACACGTCGGCCAGGTCCCACGGATCGAGCTCCAGCGCGCGATCGCGCTCCAGCGCGTCCCAGCCTGGCGTGTCCAGCCAGCTCCAGGGCGTGCCGCTCAGCTCTGGCAGCTGCCAGACCAGGTAGTCGACGTCGTCGCCGGGGCTGCAGATGCGCTCGCGCACCGTCTTGCGATCGGCCGCGAGCTCGCTCGACCCGGCGCGACCGCTGACCAGCGCGCCCGCCTCGCCACCGCGCAGGCACACCGGGATGGCCGTGGTGGGGACCGCGCCGATGGGGAGCGCGTCGGTGCCGGCCAGGCGATTGACGAGGGAGCTCTTGCCGGTCTTGGCGGGACCGACCACGGAGACCACCGGCGACGCGAGACGGTCCAGGTCGTAGCGGGTCTCCTCGAAGGCCACACCGAACGTGGTCGCGCCGGCCAACGCCGCGCGCTCGCGCGAGAGGGCCTGCGCCAGCTCGGCCAGCGCGCGGATCTCCTTCTCGTGGTCGGGTTGCATGATGCCGGGCGGGAGGGGTCGAGCGAGAGAAGCCACCGCGCACCGCCGCAGCACGAAGCGCACCACCAGGCGAGGGGTGCGATCCTCGACATCGAGCGGCCGCGCGGCTGACGAATCACGAAACGGCTCTCGCAGGCTAACAGAACCGTGACCGATAACGATTCTGCCATCGCACCCCGCGACATAACTGACCGGAATCGCTGGGGGCCACGGCCCTGGTGGCGATGGTACGCCCCGTGAATAGTGGCTTCGCATGGACGCGACGCCGAACCCGGTCAACGACACCATCAAGCCGACGCTGCACGCTTGCGCGCGCTACGCGCAGATCGTCCTCGGCCTGAACGTCGGCGATCGAGACCTGCTCGCCGACCCCAAGCTCTACGGCCGCTGCTCGCGCGGCATCGACCGCCTCCTGGAGCGCGCTCTTCCTGCCGGCGCCCTCGAGGACGGCCGCAGCCTGCTGCTCGTCGGCACCCGCGCGCTGGTGGTGCACGACGGCCGCGTGATGACGGTCATGACCGCGCCGGCCCACGCCAAGCGCTTCGGCAAGCGCCTCCTGCGCGACCCCGATCTCGTCGCCGCCGCCTGAGGGCAGCGGCGCCTCCGCCTCCTGCCATGCTCCCGCGCTCCGTCGTTCGCCCCACGTCGACGGTTCCGGGAGTGTGGCAGGGGCGGCACCGCCTGAGAACGCCGCCTCCTGCCATGCCTCCGAGCTCGGTTGCCCCACGTCGACGTTCCGGGCGCATGGCAGGGCGCTGTCGTCGTTTGTCGGCCCGCCGGGACGGTACCAGCCACGCGCCCGTCATCGTGCCGTCGCGCGGAGCCCACCATCGTCCGGCACCGTCGCGGTAGCCGTCTCCAGCAGGGCGGGCACAGGAGGCGCGTTGCGCCCGCGACGAAGGTCCCTTCCCGACCACGCCCCGAGCCCGCCAGACGCGTCGCACGCTGACGACGCTGGGCGCGCTGGTCGCGCAGGTCGCGCTGTGGCTCGGCGTGCCCACGCCAGCCCGGCCGCGGCCCAACCCGCGCAACCAGCTCCGGGCGCGCAGCCGCCAGGCGCGCAGCCAACGGCCCAGCCCGCTGCGCCCGGAGCCCAGCCCGCCGCGCCCGCGACGCAGCCCGCCGCGCCGACCGCCGGCGATGCCGGCCACGCCGAACCCGCCCCCAACCGATCCCACCGCCAGCGGCGCCGCGCCCATCACGCCGCCTGCGGTGGTCCCGGACCGCATAGCCGGCGAGGCCACACCTGCGCCGCGCGCCGTGGCCGGGCGCCTGGCCGCTGCCGAGGACGACGACTGGTCGGAGCGCGTCCGCGTGGAGGTCGGGCCGCTGGCTATCAAGCCGGTGGTGCTGGTCTCGGTCTACGCCACGCCCTTCGTCGGCGACGAAGCGCTGGTGGAGAGCGGTGACATCGCCGAGCACGGCGGCTTCCGCCTGCGCCGCGCGCGCCTCGGGCTGGCCGGCGACCTGGCGCGCAAGGCACGCTTCGAGGTGACCACCGAGGTAGGACCGCTCGATTCTGGCGAGACGCGCATCCGCGACGCGTGGGTGGGCTGGACGCAGCTGCCGTTCGCCGGTTTCACGCCGGCGCCCACGAGGCCCTACCCCGCTCGGCGACCGGCAGCGGCGACAACGCCTTGCTGGAGCGGCCGTTCGCGGTGCGCGCCATGGCCCTGCAGCAGCAGGTCGGCGCCCACGCCAAGGCGCTTCTGGAATGGCGCGCTGCTACGCGGTCGGCGCCTACAACGGCCTCTCACGCAGCGACCGCTCTACGCCGGCTACCAGCAGAACCATGCGCCGCTCGGCAACCGCTTCGGCGGGCTGACCTACGCGCGTCTTCCACCGAGCTGCTCGGCTCGCTCGGCCCCACCATCGAGGACGTGGGCTGGTCGCGCCCGATTCGGCGCCGGCGGTGGCTACTTCTTCAGCGATGGCGGCGCGCGACGTGCACGCCGTGGGCGACGCGGCGGGCACGTCGGCGGCTTCCACCTCGGCGAGGTGCTCTGGCAGAAGACGGCCCGAGTCGCGGCCCACCGAACCGACCGCGCTGGTCGGCGAGGCCGGTGTGGTCGGCGAGGCCGGCTTCATGGTGGTGCGCAGGCGCCTGGGCATCAGCGCGCGCGTCGATCCCAACCAGGACACGGACGACGAGGGCGACAACTTCGTCTTCACCGGCGGCGTCTCCTTCCGGCCACTGGGCAACGAAAACATCAAGGTCGGCGCCGAATACACGCACCGCGAGGAGCTGTTCGGTCTGGCCCTGGACAACGACGCGCTGACCCTCGGCCTGCAGCTGGCGCAGGATGAGCGCTCACCCCGCGCCCGTCGCCTCTGGCTCGCCCTGTCGACGGCCGCGCTCGGCCTGTGCCGGCTCGCTCTCCGGCGGCTGTCACGCGACGCGTCGATGCTTCGCGCCAAGGTCATCGAGAGCCGCAGCGAGGTGGCGGGCGGCCGGTGTCCGTGGCCGACATCGGCGACTTGCTCGAGAACGACCAGATGCGGGTGGCCATCCTCGCCCTGCGCGACTCGCCCTTGCCCCGGCGTCTACGGCGGCAGCGTGGTGGACATCGATCGCCGCCGCGCCCAGATCGGCTCTGAAGGCGGCCTGGGGCGCGATGCTCGCGGAGAGCTTCCTGTCGCCAACCTGCTGGTGCCCGACCCGCGCACCATGGACGCGCGGGTCATCGCCGATGGCAGCGACGGCCAGGAGGCCATCGTCCGAGGGCGACGGCGAGTTCCTCGAGGCGCTGAGCATCCTGCGCACCCAGCAGGCGTTGCCGAGCACCTTCTTTCCGAACATCCGCACCCAGCTGCGCTTCGTCACCGACTACGTGCTCCGTCCGGGGGCGCGGCACGCACCACCAGCTGCCCGACGAGGTGCCGGAGAGCTGCCCTACCCTCGCCGGCTGCGATCCGTCCCGACCACGGCCAGCGCCGGCCCCGGTGGCTGCCTGGTGGCGAGTGCAGCGTGGTGCTGCTGCTGGAGATCTACGGCGCCCTGCACAGCGTCTTCGGCGGCATCCTCGGCGACAGCCCGAGAACGACCTGGCTGCCGCCGGACCCGAAGCGCGCCGGGATCATTGCCGGCGACTTCGTCTTCTTCGGCAACCAGAACGACGTCTGCGCCCGGCCCGGCTTCGACGAGGACTATGCGGCAGGACGCCTACAACACCGGCAACACCTTCAACGAGCCGCTGACCTTCGACTTCGTGCTGCCGCCGGCGGCGACGTCAGCTACGGCTACTTCACCAAGGCCACCGAGGACGGGCCACCGTGGCCACCAACGTGCCGCTCTTCGCCAGCGCCGCCACCGCCTTCCTGGCCGCGGGAAAGAACTGCTGCTTCTCCGAGGACGACGACGCCGAGTGCGACGCCTTCCGCGCCTTCTCCAGAGCGTTATCTGGTGGTCGGCGACGGCGACATCGCCAGCGTCACCGCCGAGATGCGTCGCGTGCGCGGAACCCCCACCGGCCATGTCTCCGGGCACGTGCTCTGGTCGGAGACCGGCGAGCCGGTGAAGAACGCTCGCCTCTTCGTCTTCCTCGATCCCGACCCCGGCGCGGAGATCGCTTCGGTCGGCGCGCTGGCCGAGAAGAACCTGCGCGCGCGCGGCGACGTGGGCGTGGTCGACGCCATGGACGCCGACCTCGGGCTCGACCCCACCGAGGATGGCGACTTCGCCGCCGACCTGCTGCCCGGCGACTACCGAGTGGTGGCCCAGAACCCGGG
>JBBJMR010000170.1:0-18324 GCA_037720395.1 Polyangiaceae bacterium | reverse complement strand
CCCATGCGCGCCTCGCTCGTCGTGCTCATCACGGCGCTGACTGCCACCGTGCTCACCGCTTCCGGATGTGGCGACGATCTCGGGGAGTGCCCCGCCGACTCCGCTGCCCGGCAGGCGCAGGGGCTGGAGGTGCTGCAGACGAAGTGCATGACCTGCCACAGCTCGCAGGTGTCCGGCTCGGCGCGCCTCGGCGCACCGTCCGACCTGAACTTCGACGACCCGGGCACGGTGCAGGACAACGCCGGCGACATGTGGAGCGAGACCGACGACGGCGCCATGCCGCCCACCGGGGAGCTCAGCGCGGAGGACAAGGAAGCGCTGCGCGTCTACCTGGCCTGCACTGCCCAGTAGTCGCGGCAGAGCGCGACCGCCGCCGCCGGCGAGCCTCGGCCCGCGGCGGCGACGCGGTGCCCTTGCCGATACCTCACGGCTTGCAGACCACCACCGATTCGACCTGCACGTCCTCCGGATCGTACGTGGCCGCGGCGTCGGGGCCCACGTGCCACACGGAGTCGGGCTGCACGGCGAAGTCGATGTATGGCCGCCAACCATCGCTGACGATCGTCTTGAACTGCGCGGCGCTGACGTTCCCGCTCAGCCCCGCGCTCTGGTAGGTGACGGTGCGCAGGAGCACCCGCGCCGCACCGGGCGCGTCTCGGTAGTAGTAGCGAATCGCGGCAGGCGACGCAGCAGCATCCCATTCCACCTCCCACACATGGAAGGCGGTGGTCAGATTCTCGATGAGCGGCGAGCTGTTGCCATTGGTGTGGTACCAGGCATCGGTGACCATGTGCGTCGTACTCGAGAAGAGACGGCTATTGTTGGTGGGGTTGTTCTTGCCGCCTATGTCCCACCAGGTCTCGATGAGGTCTGCCTCGCCGTAGTACTGGTCGCCGTGCTCGTTGCGTGCCCAGAGCGCCGGGAACATGCCCTGCACCGGGGCGGGCATCCTGGCGTGGAACATCATCAGTCCCTTGCCGGGCGCGTAGTAGCCGTTCGCCTTCATCCATGCCCCGGAGTAGTAGTTCGTACCGGCACATTTCGCGGGGTGCTCCGCGGCGCCGCCCGGGTATGGATCGGACGTTGGCGAACCCGGAGGAGCACACGGTGCGGCCGCCGGCGGAGTTGCTGCAGGCGCGGCTCGCGGGAGCGGCCGCGTCGTGCGTGCCGAGAGGCTGGCCTCGGGATCGACGAGCACGGCGATGACCACCGCCAGCGGCGCGCGGAGGGAGTCGCAGCTCGGGCCATCGCTGGTGATCTCGCGGGTGCCCAGGGAGCGGCCCACCGCGTCGCGCAAGGTGACCACCGCGCGCCAGCCGATTGGCTCCGAGGTGGGATGCACCGACGCCTCCACCGACAGATCGGCGTCGGAGGCGGAGACGATCACCCTGCGCCCGAGGCGCTCGTCGACCGCGCGGGCCAGCGCGCGCGTGGGAAAGCAGGCGTCGGCGTCGGCGGGTCGAACCCAGCTCAGCGAGGCGGTTCGTGGGGCCGCGCCCTGCGCACCGGCGCGAGACGGCACCGTGGTCACGAGGCAGGCCGCCAGCGCGAGGGTCGCGAGCCGCGAACGCGCCCGGCGGCGCGCCCCCGTCGAGGCCGCGCGCGGGCCGGTGGCTTGCGGCCTGGCGTCCATCGCGCCGGGAGCTTACTCGAAGGCGCGCGCGCCCGGAGGCGGCGGCCGTGCAGCTACGACCAGCGGAAGTCGTAGGACGCGGTGATCACGCCATTGTCGCCGCGCCGCGGCTTCGCCGCCTGCACCTTCACGTCACGCGCACCTGCCCGACCGAGCGCCACGGGAACGAACCCCTCCAGGGTGGCGCCGAGCCAGACCAGGACCTCCTCGGGGACGCCGACGATGCTGGCCTGGTACAGCCCGGGTTCGACCATCCTCCCCTGCGCCGACCCCCAGTCGAAGTACTGGATGGCCGCGCGCGGGAGCCGCGAGGCCACCAGCTCGGGCGAGGCGAGCTTCAAGAGCACGCGATAGACACCGTGGATGTCGCGATGGGCAGCCTTCGCCGCGAGCGTGCGGACCAGGCTGGTGTAGGGGATGCCCAGCAGGCGGGCCGCGGCCTGGCCGAGCCTGAGTAGCGGTCGCTGGTCGTACCAGCCCCCCGGTACGAACACCTGCCCCATGAACTTCACCAGCGCCGGATCGCCGGCCGCGGTGAGCACCGCGTCGAGCCCTCCGGGCACGGTGTCTGCGTAGAACCCGCGCGTTCCGAGATAGACCAGCCCCTTCACTCGAAAGGGTCGCCCGGGGAGGCTCGGCTTCATCCTCGTCATAGTACGGCGCCGCTGGGGGAACCTTGAACGAGAAGCCCTCGTGCGCTTCGGGACTGCGGATTTTCCCGCTCGAGACGGCGCCCGGCCGACCCTGAATGGGCTGGAGCTGCCCGGCCGGCGTCTACCTGGCCTGCACCGCCGAGTGGTCGCGCCAGAGCGCGACCGTGCGCGCGTGCTCGGCCACGCCCGAGAGGAAGCGCTCGCGCCAGCGCAGGTCCGGCGCCGGCGATGCCCCGCCGCGCGGAGCGCCGTCCCCCACGGCGGCCCCGGCGTCACCACCTCGAGCGCCATGCGCGCGGCGACGGCATCGGCGCGTGCCTGCAGCCGCTCGTGCGCGGCGCGCAACGCCGCGGCGCTCTCTTCCGCCTTGCCCAGCGCGGCCAGGGCCTCGACCTCGACCAGCCGCGCCAGCGCGTCGCCGTCCGCCACGTTGCCGGATGCGATCGAGGCGCGCGCCGCGGCCAGCGCGCGCTCGCTGTCGCCCAGCGCGAGCAACGCCTGGGCATGGATGGCCTGGGCGTGGGCGCGGTGGAACGGGAGGAAGACGAGCTCCTCGATCCCCGCCGCCGCCTCGCGCTCGGCGCCCTCGGCGTCGCCGCGGACCAGCAGCACGCGCGCCAGCTCCTTGCGCGCCACCCCGCCGGTCATGCGGTTGCTGGCCAGCTCCTCCTTGGCCTCGAGCCCGAAGGCCAGCGCCTCGTCGAGCGCGCCGGTGAAGGCCAGCGCCGGCGCCAGGAAGCGCTTGGCGTGGGCGACGTGCACGCCCATGCCGCGCCGCGCGCCGGCGGCGAGCACGGGGCGCAAGATGGCGATGGCCTCGTCCCAGCGCCCCAGCTCGGACAGAGCCCAGGCCACGTGCAGGCCGGCCATCCCCACGGTACGCAGGTCGCCGGCGGCCTCGAAGTGGCGTCTCGATTCGCGCGCCCAGCACAGCGCCGCCGCCGCCTCGCCGTCGATGAGCTTCGCCCAGTAGTGTCGGCCGAAGTCCACCCAACCCCGCGCCAGCGGGTCGTCCTTGCCGTGACCCTGCGCGATCTCGTCGAGGCGGGGGCGGAACTCGGCGGCCATCTGGCGCTGGCCGAGGAAGAGGAGCAGCCAGTGGGCGATGGTGAAGCACAGGGCCTGCGCGGCGATCCCTTGCGGGCGCGTCCCTTCGTCGCGGAGCTGGCCGACCAGGGTGGCCAGCCGATCGTACTTGCCGGACTGCGCCGAGAGCAGCACCGCCCCGCCGACGAGGCGGAACCAGAGCGGTGAGCCGCGCACGAGCAGGTCGAGCGCGGTCTGCCCGGTCTCCTCGGCGCGGGCCACGTCGCCGCGCCACAGGTGCGCCTCGCCCTGCAGAACGCCGAGCGCCCCGCGCTCCTCGCCCTCGGCACCGCAGTCGATGCCGCGCTGGCTGCTGACAAGGGTGGCGTCGAGATCGCCGGCCTCGAGCGCCGTCTCCGCGGCGCGCCGGTACCAGCGCACCGCGCGCGGCCGTTCGCCGCCTCGCACGAAGTTCTCCGCCATCAGCAGCGGGTGGGTCATCGCCGGCGCGCTCGAGCCAGGCGCCGGCCAGGCGGTGGCCAAGGGCGCGGTCGGGGTCGGTGAGCATGGACGAGGCGACCTCGCGCACCAGCGCGTGCCGGAAGACGTACTCGCGCTCGCCCGGAAAGCGCGACACCGCGCGCGTGCCGATGACCTCTCGCTCGACCAGCGTGCGCAGCGACTCGCCGATCTCCACCCGGCCCGCCTGACCGCCGCAGAGCTCGAGCACGCCGGCCTCCCAGAACGACTCGCCGAAGACGCTGCCGGCGCGCATCACCCGGCGCGCCTCCGGCGGCAGGCTCTCCAGGCGCGCCTGCACCATGGCCAGCACGGTGTCCGGCAGCGTGTCGCCCTTGCCCTCCGCCACCGCGCGGATCAGCTCCTCCAGGTAGAAGGCGTTGCCCTGCGCGCGCTCCACGATGCGCGCCACCGTCTCCGCCCCGGCTCCCTCACCGAGCACCTCGCGCACCAGCTTCTCGCTCGCCTTGCGGGTCAGCTCCAGGAGGCGCATCTCCAGCAGCCCGCGCTCCTCCCAGAGGCGCGGGAAGAGCTCGCGCACCTCGGGACGCGCCACGGCCAGCACCATGAAGGGTCGGTCCTCCAGTCGCCGCAGCGCGCCCTCCACGAACTTCACCGTGGGCAGGTCGCCCCAGTGCAGGTCCTCGAGCACCAGCAACAGCGGCGCGGCCTTGCACTCCGCGGCCACCCAGTCCTCCCAGGCGCGGCGCATCTGGTCGCCCATCAGCCGCGCGTCCTGCCTGGCGGCGCGCAGCTGCACGCGCCGCCCGTCCTCGTACGGCACGCCGGTGAGCTCGCCCAGGAACTCGGCGATGCGGCGCGCGTCCTCGCCGCGAAAGTGACGCGCCACGCGGGCCGAGAGCTTCTTCTGCCGCACACTCCCCGGCTCGCCGTCGAAGATGCCCATGGTGCGTCGGGTGGCCACGGCCAGCATGGCCAGCGGCGAGCCGGCGGACATCGGGTCGCCGCGCGCCATCCACACCTGCACGCGCTCGCGGCGCTGCTCGAGCGACGGCGAATGCCGATCGCTGGGGGTGTGGGGGGCCCCGTGGAATTCACTTCCACGGGGGGAGAGGGCCTCAGCCCTCTCCTGGGACTCGAGCCGGCGCAGCAGCTCGAAGCGCACCCGCGACTTGCCGGCGCCGGCGGGGGCAGTGACCAGCACCGCGCGCGCCACCGGCTCGGCGCTGCACTCCTCGAAGATGGCCGCCAGGGTGCCGAGCTCGCGCTCGCGCCCCACCGTGGGCGTGGGTCGCCCGAGCAGGGTGCGCGTCCCCGAGGTCTGCTGCCGCTCGCCACGCAGGAAGAGCCCATCGGCGTCGCCGCCGACGTCGAAGCGCTCGTCGAGCAGCCCCGCGGTCGCCTCGTCGAGGCGGATGCTGGAGCTGCCCTCGCCGGCCGCCTCGCGCTCGGTGCCGGAGCGCTCGAGCATCTTGACCGCGCGCTCGATGACGTCGCCGACCGGCACGGAGGCCTCGAGCACGCCCTGGCCGGTGGCCACTATCATCGGCGCATCGCCGAGGTCGCCGCGCATCGACAGCGCGCAGCGCGCAGCGCGTGCACAGAGATCGGTGGCCGCGCCGGCGCTGGCCAGCACCACCACCACCGAGCCGTCGGCGAGGAGGTCGAGCATGCCCTGCCAGACCTGCGCGGCGTGGCGCAGCGCGCGCAGGCGTGGCCCGAGGAGGGTGGGGATGGTCGGCGTGCCGGTGCCCGGCTCGGTGCGCACGCCATCCGCTTCGCGCGGCGGGTCGGAGCGCGGCATCACGCCGGTGTCGGCGAAGCGCGCCAGCACCAGGCACATCACCCTGCGCTCGGCGCTGGTCAGCGAGGGGGGCGGCGCGGTGTCGTTGGTGCGCGACGCCGCGCCCGCCTCGGGCAGCGCCCGCAGGGCGGCGGCCACTGCCCCGGCGTCGGCGGGCCGATCGAGGGGCTGCTTGGCGAGCATCCGCGTCACCAGCGCGTCGAGCTCGGGCGCCACCTCGGGCGCCAGCCGGCTCGGCCGCGGGGCCTCCTCGAGCATCACCTTGAGGAGGATGGCCAGCGGGTCGCTGCCGGCGAACGGCGCGCGCCCGGTGAGGCAGCGGTAGAGGATGCAGCCCAGGGCGAAGACGTCGGCGCGCACGTCGACCTGCGCTTCACCGCGCGCCTGCTCCGGGGCCATGAAGCCCGGCGTGCCCATGAGCATCCCCGGCCGCGTCAGGCTGCCGTCGCGCGACTCGCCGCCGATGAAGCGGGCGATGCCGAAGTCCAGGATCTTCGGGCGACCGATGTCCGACTCGACCAGCACCACGTTGCCCGGCTTGAGATCGCGGTGGACGATGCCGCGCTCGTGCAGCACCTCCAGCGCCTCGGCGATGCGCTGCGCCAGGCGCACGCCCTCGCCGATGCCCACCCCGCCACGCGCCAGCCGCGCGCCCAGCGTCTCGCCCTCCAGCCACTCCATGGCCAGCCAGGGCAGGCCCTGGTCGGTGAGCCCGTGGGCCACGTAGCGGACGATGCCCGGGTGGCGGAGCCCGGCGAGCATCGACGCCTCGCGCGAGAAGCGCACCGAGTCCTCGTGGCGCTCGACCTTGAGGACCTTGATGGCCACCATCTCGCCGCTCTGCCGATCGCGCGCGCGATAGACGTCGCCCATGCCGCCAGAGCCGGCGCGGCGCTCGATCTCGAACCGCTGCACGACGACGGTGCCAGGGAGCACGACCCGAGCTAGCCAGAAATCGCGCGCCCGCGCCACCGATTGTGCCCCGCCGCCCGGCGCGACCTGGCTAACTTCGGTCCGTGCTGCCCCGAGCGACCCTGGCCGCCCACCTCCGCGCAGCCGGCGCCCTGCTGGCGCTGCTGCTCTCCGCCGCCGACGCGGGCGCGCAGGACCCGGAACGGCCGGCCGAGCCGGCACCGCCACCCGAGCCGGCGCCGCTGCCGCCGCATCCGCTGCACCGGCTGACCTACGACTCGACCCTGGGGCTGCGCATCAATCCCATCGGCATCGAGGAGCGCCTCAACCTCTTCCTCCGCCGTCGCCTGTCCGCCGACCCCTCGCCGCTCTGGCGCGAGTCGAGCGTGTCGGTGGGCCTGACGCCCACGCTCACCCCCTCCATCATCCGCCTCGGCCCGACCTTCGAGATCCGCCCGCTGACCATCCTGTCGCTGTCGGCCAGCGGGTACTTCCAGAGCTGGCTCAAGACCTTCAAGCACCTGCAGTCGTACCCGAGCGCGACCGCAGAGCACTCCGACGACGATCGCAAGGCGGGCGGTGAGGCCGACCTGGATTACGGCACCACCGGCGCCGAGCTGCAGCTGCGCACGCAGGTGCTGGCCAAGGTCGGTCCCATCGTGCTGCGCGGCGACGTCAACCTGCACCGGGCCAGCGTCGACCTGCGCGACGGCGACCGCGTCTACTACGACCCGCGCGCCGACCTGCTCTTGCCGAACGGCGGCTGGTGGCTGGTCAGCGACACCGACCTGGTCTGGCTGACCTCCTACGGTCTCGTCGCCGGAGCGCGCTTCAACATCTCCAACGCCTTCCTGCGCGACCGCGACTTCGCGCCCGGAGAGCCCACCGAAGATCCCAACGGCGCCCTCATGCGCCTGGGCCCCATCCTGGCGTACACCTTCTTCGACGAGCCCGGCGCCTTCTTCAACAAGCCGACGGCCATCGTCATGGCCAACTGGTATCTGGCGCACCGCTATCGCACCGGCGAGGAGAGCAGCGCCGCGCTCCCCTACATCGCGCTGGCGTTCCGCTTCGAGGGCGACCTGTACCGCTCCGACTGATCCGGGCGCGCCTCCCGGTGCCCTCGGTCAGCGGCGTGCCCTCGCTCAGCGGCATGCCGCGGGGAGGAAGCGCATGCCACCGGCCAACGGCAGGGGCGCGTCACCACGCCGCCCCTCGCTTCGCCCTACAGCGCAGCTCCGCCACGCAGCGCCACGCGTTGCGCCGCTGTTGCAGACGAGCGGTGCGGACCGCAGCGCGCCGCGATATTCACCGACACAGGGCGCGGCCTTACCAGGCACACCACTTGCGGAAGGGCGGCGGCTCGCAATGACGCGAGCCCGGACGATTCAGATCGTCCTCATAAAGATCGAAATGGTGAGCTCATGAGACTTCTAGCAATGCCGTTGTTCGCGATCCTGGCTGCGACCGTGGCCGCCTGTGGCAGCGAGCAGGTTGGAGAACAGGGCGAGGAAGAGTCGGTCGGCGAGAGCGAGCTGGCGGCGACCAGTCGGGAGTACGAGACGACGTTCTTCTCGAACGCCTCGAAGACGGTGGTGGTCGGCACCCGCTGGTACACCTGCTACGGGCCGGTCGAGACCGACGGCCAGGTCACCCAGTACAGGACCACCGTATGGGGTGACAGCTGCGGCAGCGGTGGCAGCACCGGTGGCAATTACTGCTGCGCATATCAAGGCTCGTGTCCTTCGGCATGCAACTGGTGCATTCAGTGCTGACCGGCGCCTCTCCGCCCCGACTCCACCGCGCCGCCGGTAGCTAGCGCTGGCGGAAGGCGTCGGGGTCGACGCCGTGCCGCTTGAGCAGGCGGTGCAACGACTCGCGCGCCAGGCCGGCCTGCTCGGCGGCGCGCGAGACGTTGCCGCCGCTGGCGCGCATCAGCGACGTCAGGTACTCGCGGGTGGAGCGGTCCTGCATCAGATCCATCGCTTCGCGGTAGGGCACGCGCGCCAGCGACTCCGCCCCGCGCCGCGCCACCTCCTCGCTGCCGGAGAGCTCCTCCGGCAGGTCGGTCGCCAGGATCTCGGCGCCGTCGCAGACGGCCGCGCCGCGCTCCACCACGTTCCACAGCTCGCGCACGTTGCCCGGCCACGGGTGGCGGAGCATGAGGCGCATGGCCTCCGGCGCAAAGCCCGCCGGCCCGCGACCGCAACGCTCGCGGCAGCGGGTGAGGAAGCTCGAGGCCAGCAGAGGCAGGTCGCCCTCCCGCTCGCGCAGCGGCGGCATGCGAACCGGAAAGACCGCCAGGCGGTAGAAGAGGTCCTCGCGGAAGCGACCCTCCTTCACCCGCGCGCGCAGGTCGACGTTGGTGGCGGCCACGATGCGCGCCTCCACCTTGCGATCGCGGGCGTCGCCGACGCGCCGGTACTCGCGCTCCTGCAGGGCGCGGTTGAGCTTCACCTGCAGCAGGAGCGGCAGGTCGCCGATCTCGTCCAGGAAGAGCGTGCCGCGCCCGGCCGCCTCGACCAGCCCGGTCTTGTCGGCGAACGCGCCGGTGAAGGCGCCCTTGGCGTGGCCGAAGAGCTCGCTCTCCATCAACTCCGGCGGGAAGGCGCCGCAGTTCACGCCCACGAAGGGCTCGCCGGCGCGGGCGCTCTGGTCGTGGACCGCGCGCGCCGCCAGCTCCTTTCCGGTGCCGCTCTCGCCCACGACGAGCACGTTGAGGTCGTGGGCGGCAGCCTTCTCGGAGGACGAAGACCTTGCGCATGGCCTCGCTGCGGCCCACCAGGTCCACGAAGCGGTGCTTGCCGTCGACCTCGCGCGCCAGGGCCTCGGCCCGGTCCCGCAGCTGCTTGTGCTCCACGGCGCGCTCGATCTTGAGGACCGCCTCGTCGGGGTCGAAGGGCTTGGGCAGGTAGTCGTACGCGCCCTCGCGCATGGCCTGCACCGCGTGCTGCACGGTGGCGAAGGCGGTCATCAGGATGACCTCGGTGTGCGGGGTGGCCTGCTTCACCGCGCGCAGCACCTCGATGCCGTCCGCGCCCGGCATGCGCATGTCGGAGACCACCACGTCGAAGGAGCCGGCGCGCAGCTTGGCGAGCGCGGACAGGCCGTCGGCGGCGGTGACCACCTCGTGCACGTCGCCGAGCAGGCGATCGAAGAGCTTGCGCACGTTCTCCTTGTCGTCGACGACCAGGATCCGCCCCCTCATCGCGCGGCCTCCTCGGGCTCGACTGCGCCCGTCCCGGGCGCCGCCGCCGGCAGGGTGAGCTGGAAGCGCGCCCCTCCGCCGGGCGCGTCACCCGCCTCGAGCGTGCCCCCGTGCGCGCGGGCGATGGCCGCCGACAGCGGCAAGCCGAGCCCGGTCCCGTCGTTGCCCTTGGTGGTGAAGAAGGGCTCGAAGAGGCGCTCGCGCGCCTCGCCGGACAGACCGGGCCCGTGATCACGAACGACGATGGTCAGCGTGCCGTCGCGGACCGACGCGTCGAGCTCCACCGCCTCGCCGGCGCCGGAGGCCTGGACCGCGTTGCGGAGCAGGTTGCGCAGCACCTGCCGCACCTTGTCGGCGTCGATCTCCGCGCTGCCCCCCGTGGCGCGGACCTCGACGCGCACGCCCTCGGCCGTGTCCTCCACGAGCTGCGCTGCTTCGCGGCACAGCGCCATGATCTCGCAGGGCCGGCGGTCGAGCTGCTGGGGCCGCGCCAGATCGAGCAGACCGGCGACGATGGCCTGGCTGCGCAGCGCCTCGTCGAGGATCAGCTTCGCGTCGGCGGCCACCCGCTCGTCGCCGCTGCGCGCCAGCAGCGTGGCGTAGCCGCGGATGACGGCCAGGGGGTTGTTGATCTCGTGGGCCACGCCCGCCGCCAGCTGGCCGATGCCGGCGAGCTTCTCGCTCTCCACCAGCCGCCGCTGGTGCTGCGCGAGCTGCGAGGCCATCTCGTCGAAGCAGCGGCCGAGGCGCGCCAGCTCGTCGTCGCCCTGCAGGCCGACGCGCGTGCCCAGGTCTCCCGAGCCCACGCGTCGGGCGGCGCGCTCCAGCGCGACCAGCGGTCGGGTCAGCGAGCGCGCCAGCCACAGCGCGACCACCACCGCCGCCGCCACCGCGCCCGCGGTGAGCAGGTGGGTGACGACGACCATGCGATCTCGCTCCCGGGTGCTGGCCAGGATGACCTGCTCCAGATCGCTGGTGCCCAGCGCGCCCCGGATGCGCTCGTTGATGGCCTCGTGGCCGCTGCCGGCCAGCACGACGACCAGCAGCCCGGCGCCGATGACCACGGCGAACGAGGCCAGGATGCGACAGCGGATCCCAGTCGAGAACGGCAACGAGCCTCCGGTGTCCCACGACCCTCGGCCCGTGCCCGAGCACGCGCCGGCGACCTTGTTGCAAGGAGCCCGCCGGCGCCAGACGGCTCCGGCAGGCGGCGATCGTGACCCCGAATGTAACCGATGCGGTCACGTCGTGAGCGGCGGGGTCACGCGCGCCGGCGGCCATCCTCGGCGCTGCCAGCCCGCCGGCCGTCGTTCCCGCCCCACCCGCGGCCGGCGCCCCACCATTGGAGGGCGCGACGGCGGTGGGAACGACCGTTGCTGAGCGCACCGATTGCACCGCGCGCGCGGCGCACGGCGCCTGCTGCGCCACGGAGAGCCATGCCCATCCTCGATCGCATCCGCGTCCGACGCCGACAGCGCGGCGCATCCCTTTTCGAGTACATGGTTGCGCTCGGGCTGGTGGCCATGGTCGTCCTGCTCGGAGGCCGCGCGCTCTACCGGCTGGGCGACAAGTCCGCGGCGCAGGCCGACTGCATCGCCAGCGACGGCGGCGCGTGCGGCGGCGACCCGGCGGCGAGCGCTGCCTACGCGCTGGCCGAGGCCGCGGACCGCGCAGAGCTGCCGTCGTGTCCCGTCACACCGCCACCGCCGCCGCGCGGCTTCTGGGAGCGCGCCAGGGACGTGGCCTACGGCTTCGTCGTCGACGGTGCCTGGGGCACGGTCACCGGACTGTGGAACGCCGGACGGCATCCCATCGCCACCGCGCAGGGACTTTGGACGTTCGGCGTGGCGGTGGTGCAGCACCCCGGCGACGTGTGGAACGAGCTGAACTGGACGATGTACCAGGCCTGGCAGGACAACCCCGAGCGGTTCGTCGGCAGCCTGGTGTTCGAGCTGGCCACCTTCGCCGTGCCCCCGGCCAAGGTGAGCCAGGTGGGCAAGGTGAAATGGGTGGAGCGAACCATCCGTGCCGTCAAGACGACCAAGGCAGCCAGGCGCGTCGAGCTCGCCAGCCAGGGCTGGCGCCACGTCAACGTCTTCCCGCACGGCGGCACGCGCGTGAACTGCACGCGCTGCGTGGTTGCGGTGGACGCTTGCCTGGAAGGCGGCGCCGCGTGCGCGCTGCCCATGTACGATCCGCTCGGCAATCCGACCAACTCGCTCCCCAACGCGGTCGGCAAGGTCGACCTCGACGAGCTGGCGCGGCGTCTCGGGATCCCGCCGCAGGGGTGGAAGCGCGTCGCCGACGAGGCGGCGCTGGCGGCGGAGGCGGCGTCCTGGGGCGAAGGCGCCAAGGGCATCGTGGCCGTGGAGTACACCTGGCAGGGGCAGCGCTACGGCCACGTGTTCAACGTCGTCGTCCAGAACGGCGCGGTCTCGTTCCTCGATGGCCAGACAGGCGTCGTCTACAGCGTCGCTGACCTGGCCAGCAACTTCCCGAGCGGCAGCTGGCAGGTGATCCAGTCGCGCGCCATGGACCCCGGGGTCGTGGTGCCGTGACCGTTCAGCGAGCGACGGCGTGGATCTGCTGGAGCGCGCGCGTCAGCGCCAGCACCGCCAGCGCGTGGGTGATGCGCCCGTCCCAGAGCGCGGCCCGCAGCGCCTCGCCGTCGAGCAGCTCCACCTCGGTGAGCTCGTCCTCGGAGCTCCGCGGGTCGGCGACGCGGATCGCGCCCTCGGCCAGGAACATGTGGCAGCGGTTGTCCTGGAGCGCCGGGTTCGGGTGTACCCAGCCCAGCGAGCGCGCCGCCGGGGCGCGGTAACCGGTCTCCTCCTCGAGCTCGCGCAGGGCGGCGCGCTCCGGCCCCTCGCCGGGATCGACGAGGCCGCCGGCGGGCTCCAGGGTCTCGCCGTCGATCCCGTGGCGGTGCTGGCGCACCAGGACGAAGCGGCCCTCGGCGTCGGTGGCAACGATGGCCACCCAGTCGGGCATGGCGAAGGTCACGACCGAACGCGAGCCGCCCTCGGCCTCGAGCTGGTGCGTGAACAGGTCCAGGAACGGGTGGCGGAAGGAGAGCTCGCTCTTCAGGCGGCGCGGCGGCGGCACGCGCGCATTCTGCCACGCCGGCCGCTGGCGTCCCTGCGGGCATGCAGGCGCTGCTCGTGGAGTGCTAGAGTCTGCGACCCGGCGAGGCCGATGTGCCCGCCCGGTCGCAGACGCACCGCTCCAGGTCTCCCGGTGGCACTCCCCCTCCTGCGCTGGCTCAAGCAGCTCCCCGTGGCGGTCGCGCGTCTGCGCGAGGACGTGCGCACCGCCATGGCCCACGACCCCGCGGCGCGCTCCAGCGTGGAGGTGGTGCTCGCCTACCCGGGCGTGCGCGCTCTGGGGGCACCGCATCGCGCACCAGCTCTGGCGCGACGACTTCAAGCTCGCCGCGCGCGTCGTCTCCCATGCCAACCGCTTCGTCACCGGCGTGGAGATCCACCCCGGCGCGCGCATCGGCCACAAGGTCTTCATCGACCACGGCATGGGGGTGGTCATCGGCGAGACGGCCAGCGTCGGTGACGGCACGCTCATCTACAAGGGCGTGGTCCTCGGCGGCGTCAGCCTCGACCACTGCGTGCGCCACCCCCAGGTCGGCAGCAACGTGGTCATCGGCTCCAACGCCTGCATCCTCGGCAGCATCACCATCGGCGACGGCGCGCGCATCGGCTCCGGCTCGGTCGTGGTCAAGGCGGTGCCCCCCGGTGCCACCGTGGTCGGCGTGCCGGGGCGACTGGTCACGATGAGCACCGATCGGCGCACGCGCTTCGCCGAGTCGCTCGACCACGCCAACCTGCCCGACCCGGTGACGGACATGATCCGCGCCCTGGCTGCCCAGAACGACCGGCTCCGCCACCGCATCGAGATGCTCGAGGAGAAGCTGGAGGTGCCCAGCCCCGACTCGGAGCTGCACGACGACGATCCGTTCGCTACCGGCGGGGCGCCGTATCCAAAGCTGGAAGGAGGCTAGGCGGGCCGCGGCGCCGCGGGCTGCGGCCGCCGAGGCCGAAGCCGCCGTCCGGCGCGCCGCGATCCGGCCCGGCGCTGCCGCTGGCGCTTCCACCTTCGCCATTGCCCTCGCCGCCCCTGCCGCCCGCGCCGCCTTCCGGGGCCTGGGTCGGTGCCGGGTCGGCCGGCGGCGGCGGATCGGTGGAGGCGGGCGGCTCCTCCGCAGCGGGGTGCTCCTCCTCGGAGCCCGCGCCTGGACGGCCGTCGAGCGCCGGCGGGGTGTGCCGGCGCGGCGGACGCGGAGCGGAAGCATTCGCCGGTGCGGGCGGCGCTGCCGCGGGCGCCGCCGGCGGCAGGCCCTCGGGTGGCGGTGGCCAGGCGCTGACGTAGCGCGGCGGCTCTCCGGGCGCCGAGGCGTCGATCCAGTGCACCACGCCGCTGCCCGGCGCGCGCACGTCGACGTGCACGAACGAGCTGTTCGGGTAGTAGCCGCAGCCGGAGTCGGCGAGGCGCCGGCAGTTGCCGACCACATCGAGGTTGTCGGCGCCGCCGACGCGCAGGTCGAGGGCGCGGCCGCTCTGGTGCAAGCTGCCCTGACTCGTCGGCCGGTAGCCGCTGATGATGGAGATGCGGCGTCCCGGGTAGCGCCTGGCGAGCGCGTCGATGCGCGTGAGAAGGCCTCGGTCGAGCACCGCGATGCCCGGCGCGATCTCGCCGCGCGGGCCCGCCGTGCTGCCGGCCTTGTCGTCGTCGACGTCGTCGCCGGGACGGGACACGCCCCAGGGGCGGGAGAGAATCGACAGCGCGCGGCGCGCGTCCTCGCGCGGATTGCCCTGACAGTCGACGAGCGTGAGGCGCTGCGGCTCTCGACCGTTGCGGTCGAGGTCGATGGGCGTGCCCAGGCAGCGCTTTATTGGTGCGTTGGCCTCGCCCTTCTTGGGCGCCTTCCTGGTCGACTTCTCGCGCGACGCCGTCTTCTTCGGCGCCTTGCCCTTGTTGCCGGCGCCGAGCGAGGCCGTCTTGCCCCGCGCCGTGCTCTTCTTGCCGTCCTTGCTGCCGCTGGCGTGCGCGGAGGACGCCTTGTCGTGGCGGTGGTGGGAGGCGGCGGCCGGGCGCGCCTTGTCGTCTTCGTCGGCGGCGGCCTTCTTGCTCGCACCGGGCTCCGCGGCCGCGGCCGCCTCGCCGTCGACCGGCTCGTCGCCGCCCGGGTCGTTGCTCGCGCTCGCGCTGGCCTTGTCTGCCTTGGCGGCCTTGTCGGCCTTGTCGACCTTCGCAGCCTTGTCGACCTTGGCAGCCTTGTCCGCCTTGCCAGCGACCTTCCGGTCGAGCTTGTCGCCAGCCTTCTTGGGGACCTTGTCGGCCTTGTCGGTCTGGTCGGCCTGGTCAGCGCCCTCGGCGGTGGCGTCGCCGTCGTCGCCGTCGCCCGCCGGGTCCGCGGTGAGCTCCTCGGCGGCCTGATCGTACGGATCTCGCGCCGCGGGTCGCTTGCTCTCCGACCTGGAGGCGGCCTCCGCGGGCTTGTGGCCCTTGGCCTTGGCCTTGACCTTGTTCTTCTTGGCCTTCGCGGCCTGCTTGCCGGGCGCCTTTGCGGCGCTCGCTGCTTCGCCGGCGGCGGGCTTGGCCTTGTGCGGCTCGGCCTGCACCGGTGAGACCCAGGCGGCGGCGAGGACGAGGGCGAGAGCAGAGAGAACCGTACGGGCACCGAACTTACGCGAGATCATCGACAACCTCCGAACGGCGACGCGCGCCCCGGCGGGGCTGACCGGTTTGCCTCGAGCGGGGCGCCGCTCGCAGTGTCCCGAAGGACCCCGGCCTCAGCGCGCAGAAGTGTCACAGAGCTGGAATTGCGGCCCAGTTTTCTGCAGCGAGGCGCCAGGACGGCGTGATAAACCGACTTCCCCGCCGATCAGGACGTGCAGCTCGAGCTCCTCGAGCACGCCGACGAGGAGCAGGTGGTGGCGGCCATCGTCCAGCTCGAGGCGCTGATCGCCGAGGAGGCGCCGAAGCGGCGCCCGGTGCTCGAGTCGCGCCTGCGCAACCTGGAGGAGTACGCCGAGGAGGCCACCACCCGCACCGCCGCCGAGCGCCTGCGGCGCCGGCTCGGTGGCCGGCCTCGTGGCTGAATCGAGGGCCCGCCGCAGGGGGGTTGACCGCTCGCCGGCGCGGGCGCACGGCTCGCCTCGATGACGCGCAACGAGTTCGAGTCGGCCCTGGCCGGCCTCCTCACCGAGCACCAGGGCCACGCCGGCAACCACCGCTGCGTGGAGTGCCTCGGCTGTGACCGCTGCACCGACTCCTCCTTCTGCCGCGGTTCGCAGGCGCTGGTCCGCTGCCACTACTGCGTGGACAGCGAGCGCTGCGCGGACAGCACGCACTGCCGCGGCAGCCGGGACCTGGTGAGCTGCCACCACTGCGTGGCCTGCAGCGGCTGTCGCGGGTGCTCGTACGCCATCCGCTCCACGGACTGCGACGGTTGCAGCTACTGTTTCGGCTGCGTGGGCCTGTCGCGCAAGGACTTCCACATCCTCAACGAGTCGTACGACCGCAGCGCATACTTCGCGCTGGTGAAGAAGCTCTCGCGCGAGCTGGGGCTCGGCTGAGTGCGCGCCGTCGTCCAGCGTGTGCTCTCGGCTTCGGTCGAGGTCGACGGCCAGGTGCTGGGCAGCATCGGCCGCGGGCTGGTGGCCTTCGTCGGGGCCGCCGAGGGCGATGGGGACGAAGACATGCACTACACCATCGGCAAGATGGTGGGTCTGCGCGTCTTCCCCGACGAGTCGGGCAAGATGACGCGCTCCCTCGCCGAGATCGGCGGCGAGATGCTGGCCATCAGCCAGTTCACCGTCTTCGGCGACGTGCGCCGCGGGCTGCGACCGAGCTTCGACGGGGCCATGGCCTACGACGTGGCCGAGCCCCTCTGGCACCGCTTCCTGGCCGAGCTGCGCGCCCACGGCATCCGCGTGGAGACCGGCCGCTTCCGCGCCGACATGAAGGTGCGCGTCGAGAACGATGGGCCGGTGACCATCCTCATCGACTCCCGCAAGGCGTTCTGATGCGCGCGCTCCGCGACCCTGGTGGCCCGGCGCTGGCGATCCGGTGGCGCCCGGAGGCGGCGTGCACGTAGCGGTGGTCGGCGCCGGCGCGCTGGGGCGGATCTACGGCCTGCGCCTGGCCACCGCCGGGCGCGACCACGGCGTCTCCTTCGTGGTGCGGCGCACGCGCCTCGCCGAGCGCGGCCCCTTCGTCCTCGAGGAGGCCTCGGGATGGCAGCGCCGCGACGTGCTCGAGCCGCAGCGGGTGGCGGAGCCGCCGGCCGACGCGGACGCCGTGCTGCTGACGGTGCGCTGCGAGCAGGTCGACGCGGCGCTGGCCGAGGCGCTCGCCGCCGTACCGGCACGCGCGCCCATCGTCACCCTGACCCCGCTCTTCCCGCGCGAGCACGCGGCGCTGGAGCGCGCGCTGGCGCGCCCGGTGGTCTCGGCCATGCCCGGCGTGAACGGATACGCCGACGCGCGCGGCTTCGTGCGCTACTGGGTGCTGCCGCAGCCGACGCTCGTCGACGACCCGGGCCAGGGCTCGCACGCGCGCCCCGCGCTCGCCGAGCTGTGCGAAGCGCTGGAGGGCGCCGGCCTGCCGGCGCGTCTCCGCCCCGGCGTGGCCGCGCTCGACGCCGGCTCGACGACCGTCCTCTATCCGTACATCGCCGCCGTCGGCGTGGCCGGCAGCGTGCGCGCGCTGGCGGCCGACCTGGAGCTCGGCCGCCTCACCGCGCGCGCCGGCACCGAGTGCCGCGAGCTGGCGCGGCGCGTCGGCGAGGTGGCGCCCTGGGCCGAGGCGCTCCACCGCGCCTTCGCGCCGCGCTGGCTGCGGCCCGCGGTGGCCGTGGCCGGAGCGCTCTTCCCGGAGCAGCTGCGCTTCGTCGACACGCACTTCGGCCCCAAGCTCCTGGCCCAGCACCTGTCGATGGGCGAGAGCGTGCTGGCGCTGGCGGCCGAGCACGACGTGGCCGCGCCGGCGCTCAGCGAGCTCGTCGCTCGCCTGCGACCGCAGCGCGCGGCGCCGCGCCGCGCTTGACGGCAGCACGGCGCGCGCCCGCGACCTCCGCCCGCCGCGCCTGGCGCGCCAGCACCGCCGCCAGCTCCAGCGCGGCGCGCATGCCGGCGTCATCGGCCCTGCCGGTGCCCGCGACGTCGTATCCGGTGCCGTGATCGACGCTGGTGCGGATGATGGGCAGGCCCAGGGTGACGTTCACCGCCTCGCCGAAGCCCGTCAGCTTGCAGGCGATGGTCGCCTGGTCGTGGTACATGGCCACCACCCCGTCGACCTTGCCCGAGGCGCCGAGGCGCATCGCAGTCTCGGCGCCGATGGGCCCCAGCAGCTCGGCGGTGATCCCGGCGCGCTCCATGCGCTTCGTGGCCAGACGCATGCCGGGCACGATGCGCCGCTGCTCCTCGTCGCCGAGCAGTCCGGCCTCGCCGGCGTGCGGGTTCAAAGCAGCCACCGCCAGCCGTGGGCGCTTGGTGCCCAGCCGGTGGAGCAGGTCGGCGAGCCAGAAGGTGGCGCGCGCCACTGCCTCCGGAGGGACGGCCGCCGGCACGCGCGCCAGCGCGAGGTGCGTGGT
>JBBJMR010000169.1:0-18330 GCA_037720395.1 Polyangiaceae bacterium | reverse complement strand
GCGCGCCGCCGAGGTGGACGTCGGATCGAGCGGCCTTCCGGTGGGGGTGCAGGTCGTCGCCGCGCCGTGGCGCGAGGACCGAGCGCTGGCGGTGATGATGACCCTCGAGGACGCGGTGCGCGGCGACGACGGCTTCCCGAAGACCCCCAATTGCTGACGCCACCACCCAGCACCTCGGGTCGAGCCGCACCTCGGGCCGTAGGGCTCGGAGTACGCTTCGCGCCGGTGCTGCAGCCGCTCCCCATCGACGGCGTCCTCGACGAGCTGGTGCAGACGCTCGGCCGCGCGCGCTCGCTCGTCCTCGAGGCGCCGCCCGGCACCGGCAAGACGACCCGCGTGCCGCTGGCGCTGCTGCGCGCCGGGCTCGCCGGCAGCGGCGAGGTCTGGGTGCTCGAGCCCCGCAGGATCGCCGCGCGCATGGCCGCGCGACGCGTCGCCGAGGAGATGGGCGAGGAGGTCGGGCGCACCGTCGGCTACCGGATGCGCTTCGAGCAGGCCGGAGGGCCGGAGACCCGCATCCGCTTCGTCACCGAGGGCATCCTGGGGCGAAGGCTGCTCGAGGATCCCGAGCTCCACGGGGTGGGCGCAGTGGTGCTCGACGAGGTCCACGAGCGACACCTGAGCGGCGACCTCGGCCTGGCCCTGCTGCGGCGACTGCAGCGCGCGGCGCGGCCCGATCTGGTGCTGTGCGCCATGTCGGCCACGCTCGACGCCGTCGCGCTGGCGGCCTTCATGGGCGCGCCGGTGCTGCGCGCCGGAGGCCAGATGCACGCCGTGGACATCGAGCACCTGCCGCGCGCGCACGATGGTCCGCTCGAGGACGCGGTGCGCGGCGCGCTGGCGCGGCTCCTGGAGGAGACGCCGGGCGACGCGCTGGTTTTCCTCCCGGGTGCGGCCGAGATCCGGCGCTGCCTGGAGGCGTGCTCGCCGCTGGCGCGCCGGCACGACGCCGCGCTGCTGCCGCTGCACGGCTCGTTGCCGCCGGCGGAGCAGGACCGCGCCGTGCGCGCCTCGGATGGCCGCAAGATCGTCCTGTCCACCAACGTGGCCGAGAGCTCGCTGACCATCGACGGCGTGACCATCGTCGTCGACAGCGGCCTTCACCGCCTGGCGGCGCACGCGCCCTGGTCCGGCCTGCCCACGCTGCGCGTGGCGCCCATCTCGCGCGCCTCGGCGACGCAGCGCGCCGGACGCGCGGGCCGCACCCGCCCGGGGCGCTGGCTGCGCCTCTACACGCGCGGCGACCTCCAGGCGAGGCGGGAGCACGACGTGCCCGAGGTGGCCCGCGCCGACCTCGGAGAGACGGCGCTCGAGCTATGCGCCGCCGGCGTCGCCGATCTGGCCAGCTTCCCGTGGTTCGAGGCGCCGCCGCCCGCGGCGATGGAGGCAGCCCGCGTGCTGCTCGGCAGGCTGGGCGCGGTTCGCGACGGCGCTGACCGAGACGGCCGCGCCATGCTGCGCTACCCGCTGCACCCCCGGCTGTCGCGTGCGCTGGTCGAGGCCGAGCGGCGTGGGGTGGCGCGCGCCGGCGCGGCGCTGGTGGCGGTGGTCGGCGAGCGCGGCGTGGCCGCGGGCGGTCCACGCTTCGCCGGCGGGCGCGGCCCGCGCCGCGACGGTCCCAGCGCGGACGCGCTCGATGCGCTGCAGAGCTACCGCGAAGCCGAGGAGGCCGGGTTCGACGCGCGTCGCCTGCAAGGGTTCGGCGTCGACGTCGGGCGTGCGCGCGCGGCACAGCGTGTCGCCGCGCAGCTCGGGCGCCTGGCGCGCGCCCCTCGCGGCGGCGCAGGGGGGCCCCGCTCGCCGTCATTCGAGGAGGCGCCGGCGCCGGGCGACGCCGCCGAGGAGCGCGCCCTGCGCATCGCGCTGCTGGCCGGCTTCCCGGATCGGGTGGGCCGCCTGCGCCGGCCGACCACCAGCACGGGCCGCACCGGCCTGGAGGTGGTGTTCGCAGGCGGCGGCGCCGCCCTGCTCGACGACGACGCCGGCGGCTGGGACAGCGACCTGGTGGTGGCCATCGACGCCGAGGAGCGCAGCGAGGGCCGGCACACACGGGCGCGCGTGCGGCTCGCCAGCAGCGTCCACGTCGACTGGCTCCTGGAGCTGTTCTTCGACGAGGTGCGCGACGAGACGCGGATCAGCTGGAACGCAGGCGCCGAGCGCGTGGAGGCGCACCGTGTCCTGGCCTGGGGCGACCTGGTGCTCGAGGAGAGCGCCGCCGGCTCCGGCGACGCGGCCGCGGTCGCCGCCCGGCTCGCCGAGCAGGCGCTGGCGCGCGGCATCGAGCGCTTCGTCGACCCTGAGGCCTTCGAGCGCGGGCGCGCCCGCGTGGCCTTCGTGCGCCGCCACGCGCCCGAGACCGGTCTTGCCGACATCGACTCCGCCTGCCTGCGCGCCGCGCTGCAGGAGCTCTGCCTGGGCTGCAGCAGCTTCGCCGAGCTGCGCGAGGCGGACCTGGCCGGCGCGCTGCGCAACCGCCTCGACGGCGGGCAGGCGCGCGCGCTGGCCGAGCTGGCGCCGGAGACCGTCACCCTGCCCGGCGGCCGTCGCGCGCGCGTCGACTACGCGCAGGACCCGCCGTCGGTGTCGTCGCGCCTGCAGGACTTCTTCGGCATGAGCGAGGGCCCCCGCGTGGCCCGCGGCCGGGTGGCGCTGGTGCTCCACCTCCTGGCGCCGAACCAGCGCGCCGTGCAGGTGACCACCGATCTCGCCGGGTTCTGGGCGCGGCATTACCCGGGCATCGCGCGCGAGCTGCGGCGCCGCTATCCACGTCACCCGTGGCCGGACGACCCGCGGACGGCGACGCCGCCGGCTGCCACCGGTCGCCGCTGAGCCTCCTCACTCGTCGGTGCAAGTACCCGCGGGCGGCTCCGTGCCGATGTGGCCGCAGTGCACGTCGTCCACCGCTGCCACACTCACGTGGTAGAGGCGGCACTCGATGGTGTCGCCGGTCTTGACGTTGGCGTTGAACGGCGGCGTGCTGGCGTAGCCTTCGCACGCCGTCAGGCACGTCGCCTCGTCCTGGTAGGCGCCGGGGCAGAGCGCGGCGGCCAGGGTGCAGAAGCTCTCGCAGTCCGCACCGCAGTAGCCGGCGCCGCCGGGCCCGGCGTGCGGACAGTGCGTGGCCGGGTCGCCGGCAGCGGCGCCCGAGTGGTACTGGCGGCAGCCGAGGGTGTTGCCGGAGACGTCGGCGATGTCGCCCACCGGGAAGCCGGTGCAGGCGGCCATGCAGATCGCCGGGGACGCGTAGACCGCCAGATCGCCGGTGCAGTTGTCGCCGAGTTGCCCGCAGTAAGCCTGGCAGCTCGGGACGTCCGGCGCCCCGCCGCCATCACCGCCGGCGCCGCCCGTGCCCCCGGCACCGCCGTCTCCGTCGCCGGAGTCGTCGGAGCCACACCCGGCCAGGGCCAGGGTCGTGCAGGCCAGCGCCACCGTCAGCCACCGGGCGAATCGAAAGCCGTCGCTCATCCTGCGTCCTCCGAGCATGGGGTCGGAGGTGCGTACGCGCCGGCCGCGCACGCGGTTGCGCGGTTCGTCGACAATCGTCCGGCGAGCGCGCCCGCTCCTGAGGAGGGTCGGCGGACAGGAGTGGTCCGCGCCGATCGATCCGGCCTTTGTGCGCGAGTCGGCAACCGCGGCGCGAGCTGGCGCGTAACGGCTGCGACCCCACCTCAGGGAGGCCCAATGCGCGCCGTGACCAGCCAGCGTTCCAGTGGATTGTTCGCCGTCGTCACCTCCCTCTTCGTGGTCACTGCTATCGGTGCCAGCGGCTGCGATTGCGGCGACGATCCCTCCAACCCCACCGGCCCGGGTGGGCCCGGCGGCCCGGGCTCGGGTGGCGCCGGCGGCGCCGGCGGAGCAGGCTCGGGCGGGGACGGCAACGGCCAGCTGACCGAGGCCACCGTGGTCGCCGAGGTGTCCTCGCCGTTCGACGCGGCGCTCTCCGCCGACGCCAGCCTGGTCTATTTCACCGCCTCGGGCGTCGACGGCGCCGGCGTCTACAGCGTGCCCGTCGGTGGCGGCGATCCCCTGCCCCTCCTCGTCGGAGACCCGCTGGTGGCGCCGTTTTCGCTGGTGGTGAGCAGCGACGGCAAGAGCCTCTACGTCGCCGACCTCGCGGTCGAGGGCAGCGCCGACGACGACAAGGACGGCGGCAAGATCTACAAACTCGGCATCGAGGGCGGGGCGCCGAGCGAGGTGCTGAGCACCGAGCTCACCCACCCGCGCGGCCTCGCGCTCCTCGACGAGGGCGGCAGCGACGTCCTCTACTACAGCGGGCGCAGCTCCGACGGCGCACCCGCCGTCTTCCGGGTCGCCGCCGACGGCGGCCGTCCGACGGCCATCTTCAGCGGCGCCCCGCTGGTCGATCCGTCCGGCGTCGCAGCGGCCGCCGACGCGGTCTACGTCATCGACACCCAGGCCTCGAGCCGCGGCCTGGCGAGCATCATCAAGATCGCCGGTGGGCAGGCCGAGGAGATCCTCGCCCACCTGCGCGTCGGCTACCCGGCCGGCATCGCCTTCTCCGAGGACGGCTCGGCGCTGCTGGTGTCCGGCTTCGACGAGGCCCGCGATCAGAGCGCGGTGCTGCGCATCGACCTGGTGTCCGAGGAGGTCGAGGGCTTCCCCCCGCCGATGACGGCGCCTTCGACGGGCTGGGCGAGCCCGGTGGCCTGCACCGCGCCAAGGACGCCGACGTCTACACGTTCGTGGAGAGCGCCAGCGAGGGCGGCAAGGTCTTCGTCGTCAAGTGAGCTGCCAGCCGGCGCGTGTCACCGCGCCGGCACCGCAGCAGGCCGGGTGGCGTCGATGACTCGCCCGAGCAGCAGCCGCATCAGACGGTCGTCCAGCGGCAGGGTGAAGGCCACGTCGTTGCCGCTCTGGGCGACCTGCATGTTGGGGATCGATCCGCCGAAGAGCACGGTCACCAGGCTCATCATGGCCGCGAAGGAGCGCACGTTGGCGAGCGCGGCGGACCCCGCGGCGGCCTGCTGCGCATCGCCGTAGGTCAGGGCGCCGGCGAAATTCACCCCCGGCGGCTGGAAGTTGCCGATGACGCGCAGGTAGCGGAGCCCGGCCACGAACGGCAGGCTCGACGCGGCCACCGCGGCGGCGCCGGGCTGGGTGGTGAGATCACCGGCCACCGCGAAGCTCGCGTTCTGGGTCTCCAGGAGCTTGATGGCCCACTCGGGCTGGCTGCGCTCCAGCTTGGAGAAGCGCAGTCGATCGAGGGCGCGGCGCATGCCCGTCTCGTTGCCGGAGAGCGCGGTGCGCGAGGTGAGGACCACGAAGCCCACGTTGCCGGCGGTGTAGAGGTCGAAGCCCGCGTAGTGCGACTTGACCAGCGGCATTCCGGCCACGGTGACGGCGCGCGCATCGGCGGCGCGCTGGATGGCGTCGCGATCGAAGTTGCCCTGCGCCACCAGGCAGAAGTCGGCGCCTTGCATGGCGTACAGCCCGCCGTGCAAGGTGGTGACGTCGCGCACGGCGACGAACCCCGACTCCGGCCCGAGCGGGATGAGGTTGGCGATGAGCCGCGCCGCGTCCGACCCGAAGCCGCTGCGGAACATGGCCTGGGCGTCGAGCCGGCTGACCATGATCGCGCCCGACGGCAGCAAGGCGAGCGGGTCCTTGTCGATGACCTCCGGCGCCACCTTCTCGCCGTCGACGAGCACCGCCTCGCCGTTGCCGGAGCACGCCCAGATCAGCGTCGAGGCTGCCGCCAGCGCCAGCACCCCTCGGCGGCCGGCATCGAACGGCGCCGCATGGGGTGCGCTCGCGCCGGGGTGGGGCCGCGCGACGCCCACCCGAGCGGGCGCTCCGCGGCCCTCGGCCGCGCTCTGCTCTCCGTCCATCAGCGGCGATCCAGCGTCGATTCCGGCGGGGCCGGCTCGGAGGCCTCGAGGGGAAAGGAGCCGATGATCTTGAGCGTCTTCGTCACGCGCTTCACGCCCTCGAGCGCCGCCACCAGCGGGCGATCGGTGATGTGGTTCTGCACTTCCACGTAGAAGACGTACTCCCAGCCCTCGCCGCGCACCGGCCGCGACTGGATGCGGCGCAGGTTGCAGTCGCGCTCCTTGAAGTGCTGCAGGATGTCGTGCAGCGCGCCGGGGCGATCGCTGACGCTGAAGAGGAGCGCGGTGGCGTCGGAGCCGGAGCGCGGCGCGGGCAGGCGCGAGATGACGCCGTAGCGCATGCGCACCTCGCCCTCGTCACCGATGTTCTCCCGGGCCACGCGCAGGTCGTTGGCGCCCACCGAGCCGCGCGGGACGATGGCCGCGCTGCCCTGGTTCTCGGAGGCCAGCTCCCAGGCCATCACCGGTGATCGGACGTCGAGCACCAGCGCGCGCGGGTGATTCGACTCCAGATACTGCACGGCGGCCACGTGGTCCTGCGCGGAGACGTAGACCTTCTCCACCTCGCCGGGCATCTCGCCGGTGGCGTTGACCAGCACCAGCACCTGCGTCATCTCGCGCTCGCCGACGAGCTTGAGGTCGGCGGCAGCGACCGCCTGGATGGTCGGGAAGATGGGGCCGTCCTGGAGGGACTCGTAGGGAATGACGGCGAAGTCGATGCGCGAACGCCCGACCTCCTCGATGGCATGCCCCGAGGTGTCGGTGCGGTGCAGGTCGGCGCCGGCGCCGAAGTAGCTGCGTGCCGCCATCCAGCCGAACCCACCCTCGGGGCCGACGAAGCCCACCCGCGGTGCCACGTCGAAGAGGCGGCACGCACCGTCGATGGCGTTGAAGATGGGACGCACCGCCGCCGCGGTCAGCGGCTGCTCGACCGCGCGCTCCAGCTCGGCCATGTAGGCGCCGTCGGCGAGCGGCGCGAAGCGCGCCGTTCCGGTGCGCAGCCCGGAGAGCTCCTGCGCCAGGCGCGCGCGACGCTCGATGGAGCGCAGGATGTCGCGATCGATCAGCCCGAGCTGGGTCCGCAGCTCGTCGACTCTCCGCCTGTCTTCCGCCATCCGTTCACCTCGGTGTCCGCGAGCGGCTCGCGCCCGGCCACGGCCACGCCATCGGTCCCTGGGCCCGTGCTGCGAGCGACTGCGGTACGACTCCGTCGCCGGGGGATCGATGCAGTGCTGCGCGCACCGTCCTCGGGCATCCGGATCGCGCGGGCCGCCCTCGACACTAGCAGACGGCGCGGCGCCGGGCGTGACCCCGGCGGCGACACAGCGCCTCAAATCGGCGTCGTCCGCCCCCGGACAGACGCGGCGCAACCTCGACCCATGCCGGTGCGCCGCTCCGCGGCGCGCTATGCAGCGCGGGTCAGGCCGCCGCCGGCGAGGCCTTGGCCCCGCCGCCGCCGCCGCTGGTCGAGCCGCCCCCGGCGCCGCTGCCGCCGGACTTGTCGCCGCCGCCCGACTTGTCGCCCCCCCCGGATTTGTCGCCGCCGGACTTCCCGCCGCCGGACTTCCCGCCGCCGGACTTGCCGCCACCGGACTTGCCGCCACCGCCGGACTCGCCGCCGCTGCCCGACTTGTCTCCGCCGCCCGACTTGTCACCGCTCGAGCCCGCAGCGTCCGTCTTGGCGGCGGGCGACGACGCGGCGTCGCTCGAGGACGCGGCCGAGCCGGCGTCCTCCGTCTTCTTGCTGCCGCTGGGGGAGGAGTAGAGGTCGGAGTACCAGCCGCTGCCCTTCAGGATGAAGCCGGTGCCGCGGGAGATCTGGCGCTTGGCCTTGTCCTTCCCGCACTTCGGGCACTTCTTGATCGGGTCCTCGCGGATGGACTGCTCGAACTCCCACTCGTTGCCACAGGCTCCGCAAGCGTACTCGTAGGTCGGCATCGAAACGGGCTCCGTCTGGCTCGCGCGCGTGGCGTTTCCCGCCCGGGCGCGGCGATAACCGCGAGTGGTATGGCGCTGTTAGCCACCTGTCAAGGTGGGTGCCAGGCGCGGTCCTGGCTGCCGTGGCCACGCGCGAAGCCGGCTCGCTGGCTGCGCCGGCGCGGCGGCAGGACCGGAGGCGACCCCCAGGGCGTGCGGGGCATCCGCCGATTTCTTGGCCACCCACGCCCTGCGGGAGTAGGCCTCGTCATCGTCCGGCGGCTCCATGTGCGCGCGAAGTCAAGTCTTGTCAGGAATCGCGGCACCGTGTAGCCCTACTTTGCACGTCGTGGCAGTACGTGGCGTTGGGTGACCATACGTAGCGAGGGCGCAGCCCTGCGGCGAAACACCGGCGCTCGCTCGAGTCAGAGGCCGCTGGCTGGTGAGGGAACGCGCATGCACATCAAGAAGCTCGAAATCTGTGGCTTCAAGTCGTTCGTGGACCGGACCGTCGTCCACTTCGACGAGGACGTGGTGGGCATCGTCGGCCCCAACGGATGCGGCAAGTCGAACATCGTCGACGCCATCCGCTGGGCGATGGGCGAGCAGTCGGCCAAGCACCTCCGCGGCCGATCGATGGCCGACGTCATCTTCAACGGCTCGGAGACGCGCGGTCCGCACGGCCTGGCCGAGGTGACGCTGACCTTCGACAACACCGACGCCGAGGCCGCCCAGTCGCTGCCGCTCGAGTACCGCGACTACGCGGACATCGCCGTCACCCGGCGCCTCTACCGCGACGGCACCAGCGAGTACCTGCTCAACAAGGTCCAGGTCCGCCTCAAGGACATCACCGACCTCTTCCTGGGCACCGGCGTGGGCACCAAGGCCTACTCGATCATCGAGCAGGGCAAGATCGGGCTCATCGTCTCTGCCAGGGCGGAGGACCGCCGCCTGCTCATCGAGGAGGCCGCCGGGATCACCAAGTACAAGGCGCGCAAGAAGCAGGCGGAGCAGAAGATGGACCTGACGCGGCAGAACCTGCTGCGCGTCGGCGACATCGTCTCCGAGATCGAGCGCAACCTGGCCTCGCTCAAGCGCCAGGCGGCCAAGGCCGAACGCTACGTCTCGTACCGCAACGAGCTCGAGGACCTGATGCTGCACGAGGCAGCGCACAAGGTCCTGGAGATCATGGTCGTCACCGGTCACCAGTCGACAGCCCGCGCGGCCTCCGCCGAGCACGAGCAGCAGACGCGCGCCGCCCTCGACGCGCGCGAGGCGGAGCTCGAGGTGGCGCGGCAGACCGCGCACGAGCGCGAGGAGACGGCCGAGGCCTCCCAGACCGCGGCCTTCGTCGCCGACAACGCGGTGCGCACCTGCGAGGCGGACACGGCCCGCGCGCGCGACCGGATGAGCCACCTCGCCCAGCGCCGGGTCACCGCCACCACCGAGCAGAACTAGCTCGAGGGCACGGTGGACAATCACGTCACCGAACGTGCCGAGCTGGAGGGAGAGCTCTCCACCGTCGAGGCCGAGGAGGCGCGCGAGACCGAGCTGTCGCTCGAGGAGCACGAGCAGCTCGACGGCCTGCGCCAGGAGCTGTCGGCAGCCGACGCCGAGGCCAGCTCGGTGCGCACGCGGCTCGGCGATGCCAGCGCCAACGTGGCCCGAGCCGAGGCCACGCTGCTCGGCTTCGAGCAGCGCCTGGAAGAGATGCACCGCCGCCGCGAGCGCCTCGACGACGAGGCCGGGCGCCTGCGCTACGAGCGCGAGGAGCTCGCCAGCCGCCAGACGCAGCTGGTCCGGCACGGCGCAGAAGTGGCCGAAGGCAAGCGCATCACCGCCGAGGAGCGCACGCGGCTCGAGGACGAGATGCGCGGCCTGCGCGAGGCCGCGGTGGTGAGCGACAAGCACGTCGACCAGGCCAAGAACGAGCTCGGCCAGAAGCGCAGCCGCCTGCGCGCGCTGGAGGAGCTGCACGCGCGCCTGGAGGGCGTGGGCACCGGCGTGAAGAGCCTGCTCGGCACCAAGGACGGCGCCCTGGGCGGCCTGGTCGCCGACCGCATCGACGCCCCGGCCGAGCTCACCGCGGCGCTCTCCGGCCTGCTCGGTGAGCGCCTGCAGTACGTCGTCGTCTCCGACGTCGAGCGCGGCGTGGCCCTGCTCGCCGATCTGGCGCGCGCCAACCGCGGGCGGGCCACCCTGGTGCCGGCGCGCCCGCGCTTCGTCGCCGGCGGCGCCGCGCAGCGAGTGGCTGGCGAGGGCGTGCGCGGCCCGCTCGTCGACCTGCTCGCCTTCGCTGCCGAGGACGAGGCGCTGGTACGCACCCTGGTCGGCGACGCCGTGGTCGTCGAGTCGGTCGAGGTCGCGGTGGCGCTGGCGCGCGGCGCCGGCGCCGGGCGCACCCTGGTGGCCCTCGACGGCACGGTGGTGCACGCCGACGGGCGCATCAGCGGTGGCTCCGGCGACGCCGTGGCCGCGGCGATGATCGAGCAGAAGCGGGAGATGCGCGAGCTGCACGAGGTGGTCTCCCGCAAGGGCGCAGAGGTCACCGCGCTGCTCGAGGCCCAGCAGGCGCTGCGCCTGCGCATGAGCGAGGTGGGCACCTCCGTCGACCGCGCGCGCAGCGAGGCGCACGCTGGCGAGCTGGCCCTGGTCACCGCCGAGAAGGACCTCAAGCGCGTCGAGGAGCAGCTGGCGGCGACCACCAAGCGGCTCGGCGTGGTCGAGGCCGAGCTCGCCGAGCTGGTGCAGGCCCTGGAGCGCGCGGTTGGTGAACAAGAGGAGGCGCGGCGGGTCCTCGGCGAGGGCATGGCCCAGAAGGAAGAGCTCGGGCAACGCCTGGGTGGCGCCGAGGAGCTGGCCGGCGAGCGCCGCGAGCGCGTGCGCGTGCACGAGCAGGTGGTCACCGAGCGGAAGGTCAAGCTGGCGCGCGTGCGCGAGCGCGCTGCCGGTGTGCGCGGCACGGTGGAGCGCCTGGCGCGCTCCTGCGACGAGCTGCGCAGCCGAATCCGCCGCCTGGACGAGGAGCGCACCGAGTGCGCGCGCGGCGCCGGCGAGGCGGCGGCGCTGGTGCTCGCTGGGCGCGAGGCGCTGAGCGCGGCGGTGGCCGAGGCCCACGCAACGCAGGACGCCCTGGCCGAGGCCCGGCGCGCGCTCGACGAGGCGCGGCATGCGCTGGGGACGCGCGAGGCCGACCTGCGCGGGCTGCGCAACGAGCTCGGCGAGGCGGTGGAGCGCGTGCGCGAGCACGACATGACCCTGCAGCGCCTGGAGATCGAGCGCGGCCATGTGGTGGAGGGCGTGCGCGAGCGCTTCCGCGGCCTGCTCATCGCCTCCGTGCTCGGCGACTACCACAAGCGCGCCCCGGTGGACGAGGCGCACCGCGCCCGCATCTCCGAGCTGGGCGTGCTCCTCGACCGCATGGGCCCGGTGAACGTGGACGCGGTGCGCGAGCACGCCGACGCCGAGCAGCGCTTCTCGTTCTACTCCGAGCAGCGCGCCGACCTGGAGAGTGCCCTAGGCGACCTGGAGAAGGCCATCGCCCAGATGAACAAGGAGTCGAAGAAGCTCTTCCGGGCGACCTTCGACGGCATCAACGCGCGCTTCAAGCAGCTCTTCCCGAAGATGTTCCGCGGTGGCGCGGCCGAGCTCCGCCTCACCAACCCCGAGGACATGCTGGAGACGGGCATCGAGATCCTGGCCCAGCCCCCGGGGAAGAAGCTCGGCAACATCGAGCTCATGAGCGGCGGCGAGAAGGCGCTCACCGCCGTCAGCCTCATCTTCGCCATCTTCCAGTTCAAGCCCTCGCCGTTCTGCGTGCTCGACGAGGTCGACGCCCCGCTCGACGAGGCCAACGTCGCTCGTTACAACGAGGCCATCCGCTCCATGACCCACCAGTCGCAGTTCATCTTGATCACCCACATCAAGAAGACGATGCAGTCGGTGGACGTGCTCTACGGCGTGACCATGCAGGAGCCCGGCGTCTCCCGGCTGGTCAGCGTGCGCGTCAACGAGTCGCAGCGCGCCCAGCGTGGCGGACGGTCCAGCGCCGCCGGCGCCGGCGAGGCGGCGGTCCAGGCCCCCGAGGCGGTCGCCGTCGCCTGACGACACGGCGGGCGGGCCCGATCGGCGGCTCGCCCGTTCTCTGCCGTAGCCACCCGGCCGCAGCCGACTATAGTCCGCGCCCCATGCGCGTCGGCCTCTGTGGTTATCCCGGCTCTGGCAAGTCCACCGTCTTTGCGGCCCTCGCCCCGGGCGGCAAGGGAGACCGCGAGGTCGCCTACGGCAACATCAAGGTCCCCGACGCCCGCGTCGACTACCTGGGGTCGGTCTTCAAGCCCAAGAAGACGACCTACGCCGAGATCACCTTCGTCGACGTCGGCGGCGGCGGCGCGCGCGCAGGGGGAGCCTTCCCGCCGGAGGTCCTGCAGAACATGCGCAACGCCGATGTGCTGGTGCACGTCGTGCGCGGCTTCGACAACCCGAACCTGGCCACGGCCGCCGATCCGACGCGCGACGAGAAGGCCTTCGCCGACGAGCTCACCCTGCTCGACATGGGCAGCCTCGAGAAGCGCGCCGAGCGCTTCAAGAAGGAGAGCAAGAAGGGGCCGGAGGTCGACGCCACCCTGCGTTGCCTGGCGCACCTGGAGACGGGCGAGCCGCTGCGCACCCTCGACCTGTCCGAGGAGGAGAAGAAGGCGCTCGGCCCCGGCGTGCAGATGCTTTCCGGCTATCCGCTGATCACCCTCTACAACCTCTCCGAGGCTGCCTGGTCCGACCCAGAGAGCGCCGCGCTGCGCGAGACCAAGGAGGGCAAGAGCGCCGTCTCGCTGGCCATCTGCGGCGCCATCGAGGCCGAGATCGCCGCCCTGGCGCCCGAGGAGCAGAAGGACTTCCTCGACGGGCTGGGCCTGGGCGAACCGGCGCGCGACGGGTTCGTGCGCTCCGCGTACCGGCTCCTCGACCTCATCAGCTTCCTCACCGCCGGCCCCGACGAGTGCCGGGCCTGGCCCATCCGCCGCGGCACGGTGGCGCGCAAGGCGGCCGGCAAGGTGCACAGCGACATCGAGCGCGGCTTCATCCGCGCCGAGGTCTACCGCCCCGAGGACCTGAAGGAGGTCGGCGGCAGCGAGGCTGCGCTCAAGCCGAAGGGCCTGCTGCGTGTCGAGGGGAAGGACTACCTGATGCAGGACGGCGACGTGGTGAACTTCCGCTTCAACGTCTAGCGCGGCCGGTCGAGTCTCGCGCGGAGGCATCCTCCCGCCTGTCGCGCTCCGGGCACCCGTCGTCCAGACAGCGGCGCCCGTGCTGCGCCGCAACGTGACGACTGCGGGCCAGCTCCTTCCTCCATACCGACGGCCTCACCGAGCTGCGCAATGGCGCGGGGCGTGGTGCCCGACGCGCGCACGTGGCTCGTGACACGGGTCATGGAACGGTCATGGCGGCGCGTCCGGGCGCGCGTTTGGCGCCATGGAAGCCGTGCCAGCGCGCAGACGAAGTCCCGACATCGGGCGCGCCGATCAGGGTGTGGCCACCCGGGCACGACACAGTCACGAACGCCGTGTCGCAGCTTCGCGAACGCGCGTTCGCATGAGAGGCGCCGTCGCCGAGGAATCGTGGGCGCGGCGGCGGATTCGTGCGGCGCACGGAGGCCGCGGTCGACGGCGTGGCGCGTGCTTGTGGTCTCTGCAGAACCCCGCGCCTTTGTCGGAGAACTGTCATGGAAGCGTTGCTGGTCATCGGTGGCCTCTGGTTCCTCGCCAGCCCCCTCGCCTTCCTCGCCTTGCTGGTGAGTGGGCGCGGTGGGTCGAGCCGCGTCGACACGGTCGAGCGCGAGCTCTTCGCGAGCAGGCTCGGGTATGACGCGCTCGCGCAGCGCCTGGCGGTGCTCGAGGGGGCGCTGGCCTCGGGCGTGCGCGCGCTGGGGCCGTATCGGGACCCTGCGGCGACGGCGCTGCCGGTCGCCGTCGCTGCCCGCGCGCGACCTGCCGTGGCATGGCCGAGCGGCTCGCAGGCACCCGACGACGCTGCGCCCCGTCCGCGTGAGCGCCAGGACATGACGACCGGCGCAGCCGATCGCGGCGACGCTACCAGGCGCCGATGACCGGTGGGCGCACGGTGGGCACTTCCCCCGGCCCGGGCGAGCGTCACGGCACGCCGCGGGCAGCCCCCGCTGGCCGCGGCGGGCTGGCGACGAGCTCGGCCGCCGCTCGAGACGACCGCGCCGCCGGCGCACCACAGGCGACCGCGGCCGCCGGTGGCGCACCTCGGCCCCAGCGACGGATGTCGGCGACGGGGATGACGGCGACGTCGACGCGGTGGTCCTCCGACTGGAGCGCTGGGCCGGGTGCGCGGTGCCGCAGCGCTGGGCGCGGCGGTGCCGGCCGTCGCCGGCGTGTACTTCTTCCGCTTCGGTGGAGGTGGGCTGTTCGGTCCTGGCCTGCGCGCCCTGGCGTCGATCGCTGGCCTGGGGTGATCGCCGCCGCCGAGCTCGGCGCCGGCGCCACGCCGTCCTGGCCAACTGGCTCACCGGCGCCGTGGCCATCCTACACCTCCATCTGGGCGGCGCGCCGCTCTTCGGTCTGGTCGGAATGGAGCCGGCGTTCGCCGCCATGGCCGTGGTCACTGGCGGCTGCGTGGCGCTGCTCGCGTCACCGCTCGCAGGCCATCATGCCGGGCTCATGGGCGGCTTCGCTACGCCTGCCGCCCTCTCGACCGATCGATCGACCGCTGGCCCTGTTCGGCTACGTGCTCATCCTCGACGCGGCGCTGCTCTTCGTTGCCAGGCGCCACCGATGGCCGGCGCTGGCGGCATCGAGCCTGGCTGGCACCGTGCTCTACCAGGCCGGCTGGATGGCCACGCGCATGGGCGCCGAGCGCATGGAGCTGGGCATCGGCGTGCTCGTCGTCTTCGCCGCCGCCTTCGTGACCGCGGCCTGGCCGACGCGGTCGGTGGCCGGTGGATCGCCCGACAGCATGGGCGCGTTCTCCACGCCGACCAGCCAGGCCTGGGAGCGCTACCTGTCGCCGGCGGCCATCCTGCTGCCGTTCGCGTTCGGGCTGGCCTTCGCCAGCCACGGCGTCCTCGGGGCGCGCTTGCTCCCGCTGGTCGCGCTGATGCTCGTCCTCTGCGCGGGCGCGTGCGTCGTCTCGCGCTTCGTCTCCGGCGCGTGGCTCTCCACCGCCGCGGCGCTGGCCAGCGTGCTCACGCTGGCCGCGTGGACCACGACGCACGCCGGACACAGCGACGGGTGGACGCCGTGCGCCGCGCTGCTCGCGCTGGCGGCGCTGGTCCACGGCGCGCTCGAGGCCTGGCGCTGGTTCGGATCGCGTGCGCGTGGCGCCGCCGGTGTGCCGGTGGGCGCGACCGCCGCCGCCGCGGTGGCCTCGCTCGGCGGGGTGCTGGTGCTGGGGATGCTGGTGGTGCTCGGTTCGCCCTCGGTGACGGCCTGGCTCGGGGCAGCCGCCGTGCTCACCGCGCTCTCCTTGCGCCAGGCGAGCTTCGCGCGCGGCTGGCTCCGGCTGCCGGCTGTCGCCGGACTGGCCGGTCTGCTGTTGCTGCCCTTCACCCGGCTCGGCTTCACCACCTGGCCGCCCGCGGAAGCGTGGTTGGCGATGCTGGTGGTCACGGCGTTCGGGACCGCGCTGCTCGCGCACCTGCGGCAGGACCGCTGGACGCACCACGCCGCGGCCCTGGCCGCGCTGGCGGCAATGGTGCCGGTGTGCATCGATCCGTCGGCGTTCGCGCCCTGGCTGGCCGGCGGGGTCTCCATCGCGGTCGCCGCCCTGGCAATGCGCAGCGCCGCGGCGCTCGGCGCGCCGGCGTGGGGCGCGGCGGCGTCCCTGCTGGTGCTCGTCGCCCATGCCGCCTGCAGCCCGCACTGGATGAGCTTTGCCGGCCCGACGCCGACCTTGCTGCTGCACGGCGGGACGGCGCTGCTGCTCGCCGCGGCCCCGCTCTGGTCGGCCATCACGGCGCAAGCGTCGCCGTGGCCCCGGAGGTTCGCGGCGCTGTCGCCGACGGTGATGGCGCTCTGCACCCAGGACGTGGCGCGTGAGGCCTGGGGCGAGCACGCCATCACCGCCGCGGCGTTGCTCATCGCCGCGGTCGCGCTGGCCGGTGCCGCTCTCGCCACCTGGACGCGCTTCGCCGACGCCACCGCGCGCCGCTGGTCGTTCGCGGTGGCCGTGCCGGCGCTCACCCTGGCGGCCTGCATGGGCCTGGACCACGAGTGGCTGACGTTCGCCCTCGCCGCCGAGGCCCTGGCGCTGCTGGTGGTGTGGCGGCGCTTCGATGTCGCGGCCATCAAGTACGCGTCGCTGGCGCACCTGGTGGCGGTGATGGCCAGGCTGCTCCTCGACCCGATGGTGCTCGCCTACCACCCGCGCTCCGACGTGCCGATCGTCAACTGGTTGCTGCCGACGTACTGCGTGCCCGCGCTGGCGCTGACGGTCGCCTGGTGGCTGCTCCGCGACCTCGAGGTCCCGCGGCTGCGCAGCTGGGAGAGCTTCGGGCCGCCGCCCTCGCTGGCGCGCGCCCTGGACGCGCCCCCGCAACCCGCGCTGGCGGCGCGCGCCTGCGCGGCCGGCGCCGGCGTGCTGCTCTTCGCCTGGATGAACCTGGCGGTCATCGACGCCTTCACCGTGGGCCCGGTGCTCGACCTGCGCCTCGAGCACATGCCGAGCCGCGACCTCTGCATCTCGCTGGCCTGGGCGCTCTACGCGCTCGGCGTCCTGGCCCTCGGCATGCGTCGATCCAGCGCGCTCCTGCGCTGGACCAGCCTGCTGCTGGTGCTGGCGACGTGCACCAAGGTCTTCCTGTACGACCTCGCTCACCTCACCGACCTCTACCGCGTGGGCGCGCTGCTCGGGCTGGCCGCGTCGCTGATCGTGGTCTCCGTTTCGTACCAGCGCCTCGTCTTCCGGGGTCGCCCCGGGTCGAGCCGCCGCTCCGGCTCGCCGGGCGCCCGCGGGGCACGGCGCACCGAGCCCGCCCCGGCTCCGGCTCCGGCGCCGGGGCGCAGCAGCTAGCGACGTGACGCATGCGTGGCGTGGTGGCGTGGCGTGGGCGTGGGCGTGGGCGTGGCGTGGCGTGGCGGTCGTGGAAGTCGCGCGAGCGGGCCGGCAATGGATCTTCACCCGGCAGGTCGAGGCGCTCCATCTTGCGGACCAGCACGTGGATCACCTCGCCCTCGCGCTCCACCCGCCCGCGCACCAGGATGATCTTCGCGTGCCGGGCCACCAGGTACTGCTCGGTGAAGATGCGCTTGTGCACCACCAGGTTGATGACGCCCGTCTCGTCCTCGAGCGTGATGAAGGTCACCCCGCTGGCCGTGGCTGGGCGCTGGCGGCCGATGACCAGCCCGGCCACGACCACGTTCTTGCCGTCCTTGGTGTGCAAGAGGTCGCGCGCGGTGTGGATGCGTTCGCGCCCCGCACGGCCCGCGCGCGGGGCGGTGATGCGCGGCCGGATGTGGTTCATGGGGTGGTCCTCGAGGGACATCCCGGTGCGTCCGTAGTCGAGGATGAGCTGCTCCACGGCTCCGAGCGCAGGTAGACCGACGTCGCGATCGCCCTCCATCGGCAGCCCCTCGAAGAGCCCCGGCGCGCGCGGCGCCCGCGCCCGCCACAGCGCCTCGCGCCGCTCCGGCACCAGGGCCGCCAGCGCCCCGGCCTCGGCCAGCGCCGCGACCTCGTTCTTCTTCAGGCCGGTGCGCTGCACCAGGTCGGCCAGGCTGCGGAACGGCGCCTGGCGGCGCGCGGTGACGATGGCCTGCGCCGCCGCCTCGGGCATGCCCTTCACCTGGCGCATGCCGAGGCGAATCGCCGGCTGCTCGTCGGGCTCGCCGCGGTCACCGCGTTGGCCCGCAGCGGGGAGCGCGCGCGCGCCGGAGGCACCGTCGTCGTACTCGAGGAGGTTGTCCCAGTCGCTGGCCAGCACGCACACCGGCCGCACGGTGACACCGTGGGCCTGCACGTCGCGCACCAGCGAGGACGCGCTGTAGAAGCCCATCGGCTGGGCGTTGAGCAGGGCACAGGTGAAGGCGGCGGGATGGAAGACCTTCTGCCAGGAGGAGACGTAGACCAGGAGGGCGAAGCTGGCGGCGTGACTTTCTGGAAATCCATACTCCCCGAAGCCCTGCACCTGCTGGTAGATCTGCTCCGCGAACGTCGCCGAGATCCCACGCTCGCCGAACCCTTGCAACAGCCGCGCGCGGTGTCGCTCCAGGCGCCCGTGCCGCTTCCACGCTGCCATGTCGCGGCGCAGCTGATCGGCCTCGCCGGCGGTGTACCCCGCGCCGGTCATGGCGATCTGCATCACCTGCTCCTGAAAGAGCGGCACGCCCAGGGTGCGCTCGAGGATGGAATCGAGACAGGGGTGGGGGCTGGTGACGACCTCCTTGCCGGTGCGGCGGCGCAGGTAGGGGTGGACCATGCCGCCCTGGATGGGGCCGGGGCGGACGATGGCCACCTCGATCACCAGGTCGTAGAAGCGGCGCGGGCGCAGGCGCGGCAGCATGGCCATCTGCGCACGGCTCTCGATCTGGAAGACGCCGATGGTGTC
>JBBJMR010000168.1:0-18340 GCA_037720395.1 Polyangiaceae bacterium | reverse complement strand
TCCGGCCTGCACGGACCACGCCGACAAACGCACCCTCTTCCGCCTCCTCGAGGCGCCCGCGGTGGGCATCGAGCTCAGCGAGCACTGCGCGATGATGCCGGCGGCCAGCGTCAGCGGCCTCTACCTGGCGCACGAGCTCGCCCACTACTTCTCGGTCGGCAAGATCGACCGCGACCAGGTCGAGGACTACGCGCGGCGCAAGGGGATGACCGTGGCCGAGGCGGAGCGCTGGCTCTCGCCGAACCTGGGGTACGAACGGGCGACGGCGCTGCCCGCGGCCGGCGCGCGCAGCACCGGCTGAGCGTCGGCCACTCGCCGTCTACTCGAAGGCGCGCGTCAGCTCGACGACATCCTCGTCGGCGAGGCCCTTGCTGTTGGCGCGCAGCTCACCGAGCAGCGCGGCGCGGGGCAGACCGGTGGCGTCGTCGCCGACGGCCGCGGCGCAGCCCGGGTGCAGGTAGCGCACGCTGGCGTTCATCATCCCGCCGGTCTCCACCTCGCGCGGTGTGGCGATGCGCAACTCACCCTTCTCGATGGTCTCGCCGCACTCGCCGCAGCGCGCGCGGCCGGTGGGCGCCCGCTCGGCGTAGGGCATCTTGGCCGGCTTCTGCTTCGGCTCCTCGGCGGCGATGATGGCATCGACCTCGGCGCGGTTCGGGATCTCGACGTCGCTGCCGGTCATCGCCTCGCGCAGCTGGCCGGGCTTCTTCCGGGCGGCGCACAGGAGGTGGTGCCACATGTGCATCGTCCCGCCGCTGTCGCTGAAGGCGTTCGGCGCCTCCTCGCCGAAGCGCACCTCGCCCTTCGCGATGGCCTGCCGGCAGGTCCGGCACGTGGCGCGGCCGGACTTGGAAACCTCGATGGTATGGGCCATGGGCCATTCGGTAGCCGAGGTGACGTCGCGCCGGAAGAACCTCGCTGCCTGCCGAAACCGCTCCGAAAAACCCCACGGAAATCCACATTCTGCAGCGACCCCCGGGCAGGCGGCGCGCCGCGGAGCCCGCTCAGGGCCGGCGCACCAGCACCGCGCGCGTGTATGCGGGCCGGAAGCCGAAGCGCTCGATGTTGCGCTCCGAGTCGCTGCCCGGCACCACGATGACCACTGCCAGGTCGCAGCCGCGCGCCGCGGCGTCGCCGAGGCGGGCGCGCAGCAGCGCGGCCTGCACGCCGCGCCCGCGGTGCGCGGGCAGGGTCGACGCCGAGAAGAGGACAGCCACGCCGTCGTGCACGGCGAGCGCCCCGGCGCCGGCCACCTCGCCGTCCACGCGCGCCAGCCAGAGGCGCACCTCGGCGCGATGCGAAGCGATGCGTGCCAGCACCAGGTCGATGGCGTCGTCGTGCACGTCGTCGTGACCGAGGTAGCCGCGCGCGGCCGCAGCCGCCCAGGCCTCGCGCCCGGCGGCGTCGACGACCTCGACCTGCACCTGCCGGGGCGTGGGCGGCGCCTCGTCGGCCGGCGCCGGTAGCGCCACCGAGAACACGGCCAGGAAGGTGGCCGGCAGGTAACCGCGCGCCCGCGCCAGGGCGACCAGGCTGGCGTCGGCGTACGGGCAGTGGTCGATCTGGCTCACCGCGCCGAGCGAGGCGTAGAAGCGCTCCAGCGCGTCGAGGTCCGCGGCGAGCACAGGCGCGTTCATGCCCATGCCCACGGCGCGGTTCAGCGGCAGGCCGGTGCCCGCGAACACGGCCACGCCGCCGGCCACCGGCTGCTGGCGCGCCAGCAGACCACCGGCGGCAACGACGCTGGCGCAGGATGCCATCCCCTGCGCCAGGGCGCGCTCGATCCGGCGAGCGAGGCCGGCCGCGCGCGAGGGCGGTCCCGGGGCGGCTGGCGGCGGCGATGCCACGCGCTCGGATCTCAGTGCCCGCGCGCGGAGGGACGCTCGCCGGCGGGCGGGAAGAAGAACTGGAGCGGCGAGGTGAAGAAGCGCCTGAAAACCGCACCCACCAGGCGGATCTGGTTCTTACGGTCCACGTCGCGGGCGCGCAGCGCCACGGTGACGGCGAGCAGGAAGCTGACCACGAAGTTGAGGATGCCGATGATGGCGATGCCCCCCGCCGCCCAGTGGAACTCGGGGTCCCGCAGCGCCTCGTCGCCGATGGAGCACACCGCGAAGACCAGGGCACCGGTGGAGAGGGTGACGTGGCGGACGTCGATGGGCAGGCCGGTCACCGAGCCCAGCACCGGCACCATGCCCAGGAGCGTGCCCAGGGTGACGTTGCCGCCGAAGCCCGAGACGTTGCGCAAAAAGGCGCGAGAGAGCCAGGCGGTGCCGCTGCCCCCGATGAAGCGGCGGATGGGGTGGTGCTCGATGGCGTCCGGCAAGCGCTGGTACACCACCCAGTTCTCCAGCCAGCCCGCGGCCACGCTGGAGAGCCACAGCAGGACGCCGGTGAAGGCGGCGAAGGGGATGGTGCCGCTCTTGGTCGGATGCAGCGAGTGCATGACGTAGGCCGCCGTCTCGCCGTCCAGGAAGCTGCGCCCGGAGTAGGCGCGGAAGACGAGGTCGACGGCCCAGGCTGCCGGGATCACCATACCGATGTTGCCGATCGCCGCCGCCAGCTGGGAGCGGGTGGTGCGGGCGATCTGCGTCACCAGGTCATCGAGCTCTTCACCCTTGCGCCCGTGCAGCGCGTTGGCCAGCGCGGCGGCGGTCATCGACGGCTGCTTGGTGGCCAGGGTGAAGCCGAGCATCTGCATGAGCACGAAGCTGCCGGCGTAGTTGGCCGCGGCCAGGATGCCGCCGATGAGCACCGGCAGCTTGGCCCAGCCGATGATGTACTTCAGCGCCGCGGTGCCGGCGGTGAGCATGCCGCCGCCGCCGGCGGAGAGGATCATCTTGAAGTACTCGCCGCGGGTGGCGGTGATGTAGTGCTCGCCGGTGGTGCCGGCGCGCTCGATGATCTTGCGCGCCAGCAGGTGCATGTTGGCCCGGTAGAGCGCCATCACGCTGCGCTCGGCGAGGCGGCCGCGCAGCAGGCCGGCGAGCAGCTGCAGCGAGGCCTGACAGTGCGCCTCGCGCTCGCGGGGCGCCATCAGGGCGAGCAGCGTCTCCAGGCGACCGAGGCTGCGCGTCACCAGGTCGAGGCGGTAGACGACGTCCACGCTGACGCCGTACCGCTCCAGGTTGTCGTAGACCGTGGCCACAGCGCCGCGACACTCCTCGTCGAGCTTCTGGCAGTTGCCGCTGATGGTGCGGAAGCGCAGCGACTGCGGCGGCGCGTCGTCGTCGCGCAGGGTGACCAGCAGCTCGTCGCAGGCGCGCGGCAGCCGGAAGAAGGGCGACGTCGACAGCGCGACCTGCGGGCTGCGCGCGCGGACGTCCGGGGCCAGGCCGAGCGCCGAGACGCGCGTGGCCAACAGGGCGATCGAATCACCGAGCGCGTTGCGGACCGGGCGCCAGATCTGCGCATCCTCCGCGCCCTCGTCGAGCGCGGCCAGCAGGCGCGCGCAGAGCTCGGGCTTGAGCTTGTCGAACCAGGCGATGTCGCGCTCCGCAGGCCGCATGCGGGAGAGCAGCTCGCTGAGGTCCCGCTCGTTGGGCGGTGCCGGCAGCCACTTGCGCGCCCAGCGCGTGGCCGCCTCGCTGGCGAAGCCGCGATCGGCGGGGAGGCCGACCTCGCAGAAGAGGACGATCCCGTTCGTCTCCGCCAGGAGCTTGCCGACGCGCGCCGCGAAGTCGCGGCGCCACGGCCGGGCCAGCTCCAGCGCGCGCACCAGCACCGCCAGCCGCGCCGAGCGCGTGTCGGCCCACTCGTCGGCGTCGGGCGTGGGCGCCTTGCCGCGCGAACGCAGCCAGCCGCCGAGGCGCACCGCCCAGTCGAGCAGCTCGGGCAGGGCGACGTCGACCTTGCACTCCTCGAGCAGCTTGCATCCGTCGCGCACGATGCGGTGCTTCGGCGCGCGCGGGCAGATCTCGGCCGCCAGCGCCTCGACGTCGACGGCCTGGGATGCGGTGGCCGCGGGGGCCCCGGTAGGCGATGCAGCGACGGCTGCGGCGGTGTCTACCGAGGCCACGGGGGCGTGAGGCTATCACGCACGCACGGCGATGGCGGCGCGCACGCGCACGCGCAGGCGCTTCGTCGTCCGCACGCCTTCCGCCGGCATCGACCCTCGCGGCCATGGAGGTGGCGCGGGATGGGCGCGGGCCGCGCGCTACGGGGGCGGCGCGGCACCGGCGGCCGCGTCGAGCTCGAGCCGGCGCCCGACCGCCGCGAGGCCGTCCATGCTGTGCGGCGCATACCCGATGGCCAGCCACGCCGCGTAGAGGGCGGCGAGCACGGCGGCGACCGCCGCCAGGCGCAGCAGCCAAGGGCGCGCCGCCGAGCGAGCCCGGCGCCAGGCGAGGACCGCGCCGACGAGCGCCAGCGCGCCGAGCAGCGCCGAGACGCCGAGCAGCGTACGAGCGGCGCTGGCGGCCGCAGAGACCACCGCGGCCGCGCGCCGGTACGCATCGGCGGGGCGCGCGACGAACGCGGGGCCTGGCTCGCCCAGCGCGCCGCTGTCTGCGCTGCGATCCGGGCAGCCGCCTGCGCCGCAGGCAGGGACGGCGAGGTCGACGAGCAGCGCGGCGTGATCGGAGAGGAAGCATGCCTCGCCGGCCACCTCGACCTGGTCCTCGAGCACGCGGACCACCTTCACCGGCCGCAGGTCGTGCGCCGTCCCGCCGCGCACCAGCACGGCGTCGAGGTCGCAGTCGCCGGCGGTGGGCACGAGCTCGGCGGCGGCGAGGAGAATGCCGAAATCCGGATCCTCGAAGCGCGCGTTGACGTCACCGGCGAGGACCACCGGCAAGCTGCGCGATGTCGCGCCCGGGTCGAGCGGGCTGCCCGGATCGCGCGCGCCCACGGCGTCGGCCACCTGCAGCGCCTGGGCGATGCGCACCGGCTGGTAGCTGGCGGTGCGGTAGTCGGCCTGCATGTGGGTGGTGGCCAGGATCATCTCGCCCCAGGGCGCGTGCACGGTGGCGCGCAGCACGCCCTTCCGGCTCATCCAGTCGAGGTGCCAGGGCGTGTGCGGCCGCCGGCCCAGGGTGAAGGGCGTGAAGCGCACGTCGTCGATGGGCCAGGCCGACGCGATGAGCAGTCCCGAGCCGCCCACGGCCGCCGGCGCCGACGAGGCCACGCTCGCCGAGTGCGGCAGGCCGCCCTCGGCGAGGATGGCGCGCACCGCCTGCGCGTCCTCCTCGACCCACACCTCCTGCATGGCCACCAGCCCCGGTGACATGCCGGCGATGCGGCGGGCGGCCTCGCGCAGGCGCTCGCCGCGCACGCTGGTGAACGGCATGCCGTACGCGTTGTAGCTGACCACGCGCAGCGCGACGGTCGGAGGCGAACCCTCCGGCTGCGCGGTCGCCGTCGCCGGGCCGCCGGCGACAGCCAGCAGCGCAGCGACCGCAGCCAGCGCGCGCAAGGCTTCCGTCAGGCGGAGGTCACGCCGACCGGGCAGCTGACGCCCGTGCCGCCGATGCCACAGTAACCGTCCGGGTTCTTGGCCAGGTACTGCTGGTGGTAGTCCTCGGCGTAGTAGAACGGCGGAGCCTCGGTGATCTCCGTGGTGATGCGGCCGAACCCGGCGGCCTCCAGGCGCTGCTGGTAGGCCGCGCGCGAGGCCTCGGCCGTCGCCAGCTGCGCCGCGCCGTGCGCGTAGACGGCAGATCGGTACTGGGTGCCGACGTCGTTGCCCTGGCGCATGCCCTGCGTCGGGTCGTGGCTCTCCCAGAAGACCTTGAGCAGCGCTTCGTAGGAGACCTTCCTCGGGTGGAACACCACCTGCACCACCTCGGTGTGCCCGGTGCGCCCGCTGCACACCTCGCGGTACGTGGGATTCTCGGTGGGCCCACCGGCGTAGCCGACCATGGTCGAGTACACGCCGTCGACCTGCCAGAGCTTGCGCTCCGCGCCCCAGAAGCACCCCATGGCGAAGGTCGCCAGCTCCATCCCGTCCGGGAACGGCGGCACCAGGCGAGCGCCGCTGACGAAGTGCGTGTCCGGCACCGCCATGCGCTCGGCGCGACCCGGCAAGGCATCCGCGGCGCTCGGCACCTTCAGCTTCTTGGCATCGACCATGAACATGGTGGCTTCCACGACGGCGGGCGGAGGTTTCGGTTTCTCGGTGTCGATTCCGCGCGGCGCCGGGCAGCATGCCCGCCGAACCGACGCGCGTCGAGCCGGGCGCGCTTCTGGCTCGTTGCCGGATCGGGCGATAGTATGCGCATCCGGAGTTTCCGTTGCCATGCCGACAACGATGGATCTGAACCAGGTCGCGGTGTTCGTCCGCGTGGTGGAGAGCCGCGGGTTCACGGCCGCCGCGGCCGCGCTCGGGCTCCCGAAGTCCAGCGTCAGCCGCGCCGTCTCCCGGCTGGAGAGCTCGCTCGGCGTGCGCTTGCTGCACCGGACGACGCGCCGCCTGCACCTCACCGAGGCCGGCGCCGCCTTCCACGCCCGCGCCCAGCGCGCCCTCACCGAGCTGGGCGAGGCACGCGACGCCGCCGGCGAGCAGCAGGACGCGCCGCGCGGGACGGTGCGCATCACCGCGCCGGTCGACGTCGGCGTCGAGTTCCTGGCCGACATCGTGGCCCGCTTCGTCCGCCGTCACCCCGAGATCAAGGTCGACGTGAACCTGACGGCGCGGACGGTGGACATGGTGGAGGAGGGCTTCGACCTCGCCCTGCGCGCCGGACGCCTCCGCGACTCGTCGCTGGTGGCGCGCAAGCTCGGCAACATCGAGGGACGCCTGCTGGCGGCGCCGTCGTACCTCGAGCGGCACGGCACGCCCGAGACGGTGCTCGACCTCGAGCGCCACGAGTGCGTGCTCTTCCGGCCGCACGACGGGGCCTGCATGTGGCAGCTCACCGGCCCCGAAGGAAACGAGCGCGTCGAGGTGCGGGGCAGCGTCTCCGCCGACGACTTCACCTTCGTCCGCAAGGCGGCGCTGGCCGGCGCGGGGATCACGCTGCTGCCGTGGGTGCTCAGCGTGCGCGATGTCATCGGCGGCAAGCTGGTGCGGGTGCTTCCCGAGCACGCCGCGCGCGGCTCGCAGCTGCACCTCGTCTACCCTTCGGCGCGGCACATGCCGCGGCGCGTGGCGGTCTTCCGGGACTTCGTGGTGGCGAGCATGACCCCGCCGCCCTGGGACGACTGCGAGCGCGCGGAGCGGGCGAGCGCCAGGGCCGTCGATGCCGGCGCGAGCGGGGGGCCGATCGATGGCCGCCGCGCCGCCGCCGCCGACCGCGTGTAGCTACAGCGTAGGCAAATCGGCGCGCGAGGAGCTGTGGAGAACTTTGTTCGCCCGTCCGGCCATGACCGGATACGGAAGGAGTGGCCCCGACCGATACGTAGAAGGCGGCGCCTGCACCGCGCCACCTACCCGCGGTCGCCATCCACGGGTCGAAAAGATTGCTACGCCCGCCGCTCGCACGGCATCTCTCTGAATGGCCCCACGCATGGCTCGATCCGACACCGACCGAACCCCCGCGGAGCCCATCCGGCCGGAGAGTCATGTCGGCCTCCGTTCAGAACGGACGACTCCCGACGCGAACGATCAAGTAGGGTCGGCAGCCGACGCTCCGCGCGCTAGGACGTTGGCCGACGGCATGGACACCGAACCGGCCGACACCCCCCCGCCCCCGTCGTCGTCCTTTGCGGCCGGGCGGCTGCTCGGCGGAAAGTATCGACTCATCCGCCGGGTGGGCGAGGGTGCGATGGGCGAGGTCTGGGCGGCGGTGAACGTGGCCCTCGACCTGCCGGTCGCGCTCAAGCTCATTCACCGCCGCGCCCGCCATCCGGAGCTGCTGCGGCGCCTGCTCCGGGAGGGGCAGGCGGCGGCCAAGCTCACCCACCCCGGGGTGGTGCGCGTCTACGACTTCGGCGAGACGGACGGCGAAGATCCCTACATCGTGATGGAGCGGCTGGAGGGCGAGGACCTCCGACAGCTGCTCGAGGCGCGCGGGCACCTGTCCGTCGAGGAGGCGGTGCGGACGATGCTCCCCGTCGCCGCAGCGCTGCACGCCGCCCACCTGCGCGGCGTGGTGCACCGCGACCTGAAGCCCGACAACGTGTTCATGTCGCGCGATCACGCCGGCCGCGTGCAGCCGAAGATCCTCGACTTCGGCATCGCCAAGCTCGTCTGGATCGAGGCGGAACAGCAGGCCGCGGAGGAGCAGGTCGTCGGAACGCCCGAGTACATGGCGCCGGAGCAGGCCTTCGAGCCCGAGGAGGCCGATCACCGGGTCGACGTGTGGGGCTTCTGCTCGGTGCTCTACGAGCTCATCGCCGGTCACGCGCCCCTGCCCTCGCGCGGGATGCTCGACGCCATGCGCGCCGCCCTGCAGGACGCGGCGCCCTCGCTGCTCGAGGCAGGGCTCGCCGACGAGCCGCTATGGGCGATCATCGACCGCGGGCTGAACAAGGACCCGGCGCAGCGCTGGCGCTCGATGCAGGACTGCGGCGAGGCGCTCGCCCAGTGGGCGGCCGCACGCGGCGTGGTCGAGGACATCACCGGGGCCACGCTGAACAGCGACTGGTCGGTGGTCACCGAACGCCACAGCCATCCCGGGACGCATGCCACGCCGGAGGCCGAGAAACGACGCACGCTGCCTGGAGGGCTCGCGCCGCCCGGACGCGGAGCGGACGAGGACGAGGACGACGACGACCCGACCCTGCGCGACGGTGCGGTCGGGACCACCACGTCGGAGCCGCCGGCGTATCAGCCCACGGCGAGCGATCGCGGCTCGGATCCGCCGCTGTCGCAGACGCCGCTGTCCGCGCCCGGGAAGCGGGCGCGGATGATCGGCGCGTTCGTGGTCGGGGTCGGCGCCCTGGCGCTGCTCATCGCCTGGCTGGCGTTGCCCAAGGGCGACGATGCTCCCCCTCGGAGGCAACCGCCATGGAGCCCGGACGGGTGTCCGCGGTGCCGGCGGCCACGGCGACGGCGATCCCCGAGCCTGCCACGCCGGCGCCCCGGAGCCGACGCTGGCGCCCACGGCCACCGCTGCCGCGACGAGCGGGCCAAAGGCTGCGTCGCCGGCTGCGAAGCCGAGCACGCCCGCGACGCCGGCGCACAAGGCCGCGGCCAAGAAGAGCGGCGGCCAGGCGCCGGCGGCTGCACCGGTGGCTGCCGAGTCGGCACCTGCACCGGGCAGCGAGCCGGAGCCGTGGATCCCGCCGCCCGCGGGGACCGATGCCGCGGGCGCGCCGCCGGCGGGCCCAGCCGCGCCGCCGGCGGGTGCCAGCGAAGCGCCGGCCCCCGCGCTGCCTGCGCCCGTTCCGGTGGTGCCGAGCGCGGCGCCTGCTGCTCCTGCTCCTGCTCCTGCTCCTGCTCCTGCGCCCGAGGGCGGCGCGACCGGCGTTGGCGACGTGGCGCCCTAGGTCGAGCTCGCCGTAGTCGAGGGCCAGGGCGGCGTGGCGGCCCGCTCGCAGGCTGGTTGTCGTGGGACCGCGTTGTCAGCGCCGGCGCCCGCGTCAGCTGCGGAGGATGGCGCGGCGAGGAGACTCTGCGACGCTCTCTTCGGGTTCTTCTTCGTCGGATGGGCGGGCGGCGATGCGTTGGCCGGCGGAGATGGCGGTGCGGGTGGCGCCGACCACGTGGTCCATGACGCTGGTGAGGACGGCGCTGCGGCGCTGGACGGAGCGCTCCACGAGCCGGGTGGACCAGGCCCCGCCGGCGATGGTGGCCAGCGTTGCCAGGCCCATGAGCAGGAGGAGGGAGAACGGCAGCGGCACGGTGCGCCCAGCCGGCGACCAGCATGCCGAGGAGAAGCTTGAAGCCCGCGATCACCGCCGCATTGCCGAGCGGCTTCACCCATCGGTGACGGAAGGACTGCTCGATGCGCACGCGCGTGCGGCCCTCGGCGGAGCGCACCGAGACGCAGAGGTCGTCGGCGTCATCGAGCGGCTTCCACGTCAGCTCGCGCCCGCTGGTGTGCACGCGTCCCGGCTCGGCCATCGCACCGGCGAGCGCGCGCGCCACCTCACCATCCCGATGCGGCGGCACCTCCCCCGGCAGCTCGCGCTCCGCGAGATACCGTTCGCCGGTGCTTCCGACCGCGTCACCGGACGCGCCTTCGCGACCGGACATGGCCAGCTGCACCGCCTCCGGCGGCAAGCCCAGCTCGGCGAGCCGGTCCGCGAGCTCTCCCTCGCTCATGCTGGGGCCCCGCCCATCCCGCTCCGCCAGCTCGAGCGCCCGCTGCAGCACGCGCCGCACCTCCTCGGGCCCCAGCCGACGGCTACGAAAGGGAGAAGCACCCATGGCAACCACCGATGGTAATAGCTCCCGCCGCCCCGGGCGACCCGTCACGGGCTCCAGCAACGGCCAACCAGGCCCACCCATCCGCTGGCGACGCGTCCCCGAGCCGAGCGGCGCTCGCCAGCGGCCCCGCGGCCAGCGGGGCTCGGACTATGCGGAGGCCTCTTTCGCCAGCAACGCACGCTTCCGCTCCAGGCCCCAGCGATACCCCCCGAGCTGCCCATCGCCGCGCAGCACGCGATGGCACGGCACCACCCCGGCGAGCGGGTTCTGCCCGCACGCCGTTCCGACCGCGCGCACCGCGCTCGGCGAGCCGATGCGCGCCGCGATCGCGGCGTAGGTCGTGGTCTGGCCGGCGGGCACCTCGCGCAGCGCGCGCCAGACGCGCTGCTGGAAGGCGGTGCCCACCAGATCGAGCGGCAGATCGGCGGCCAGGCGGCCGGCGTCGACGAGGTCGACCACCTTCGCTGCCAGCGCGCGCAGCGCGCCGTCCGGCGGCAGCACGCGCGCGTGCGGGAACCGCTCGCTCAGCGCGCCACGCAGCGCACCGGGGGTCTCACCGAACGAGACCGCGCACAGCCCGCGGGCCGTGGCCGCCACCAGCACCGGCCCGAGCGAGCAACGCCGCACCACGGCGCGCATCTCCACCCCCTGGCCGCCGCGCCGCACCTCCGAGGGCAGCATGCCGAGGGCTCGACTCTCCGCCTCGTAGAAGCGGCTGCTCGACGAGTAGCCGGCGCCGTGGATGGCCTCGGTGACCGAGGCGCCATCGCGCAGCTCGTCGCCGACGCGCGTCAGCCGGTGCGCTGCTGCGTAGCCACGCGGCGTCAGGCCGGTGACCTTCTTGAAGAGGCGGTGCAAGTGGAACGGGCTGAGGCCGGCCTCGGTGGCCAGCGCGTCGAGCGAGAGCGGCTCCTCGGCACCCTCGATGTGCGCCCGCACGGCGGCCACCACGGCGGCCTCGCGCTCGCGCTGCGCCGGGCCTCGCGGCGTGCAGCGCTTGCAGGGCCGGAAGCCGGCCTGCTCGGCGGCGTCGGCGCTGGCGTGGAAGGCGATGTTCTCGGTGCGCGCCGGGCGCGCGGCGCAGCTCGGACGGCAGTACACGCCCGTGGTGGAGACGGAGAAGAAGAAGCTTCCATCGGCGGCCGGGTCGCGTCGGCGAACCGCCGCCAGACGCGCGGCGTCGCTGACCAGGCGTGCCGCGCCGGGGGGCGGAGGAGACGAAGCGACGGATTGGACCAGCATGGGATTGTCCGGGAGCGCTCGCCGCGACGTGCGGCGGTTGGTGCTCCCGGTATCGTGCGGCGCCGGGGGCGGCGCGCGCTCCGCCGCTTGCTCTCCAATCCATCGCCGATCTTCACCGGCAACGCTCTAGCGGACACGGCGCGCGTACGCACGGGATCAGCGCGCGGCGTCGCGCCCGCCCGCGTCGCGCCCACCGGCGTCGTGGGCGCCAGCGTCGTGGGCGCCAACGTCGTGGCCGCCAGCGTCGTGGGCGCCAACGTCGTGGCCGCCAGCGTCGTGGGCGCCGGCGTCGGGGCCGGAGGGCGGTCCGCCGGCCTGGAAGCACATGGCTGGTGCCCCGCCCCCACAGGCGCAGGCGCCGCCCGGCGTCCCGGTGTCGGCGACCTTGGTCGCGCCGTGACCCGGGAAGGGGCAGTAGCAGGCCGGCTCCTTGTAGAGACACCCGGGCGTGGCGATGCAGCCCTTCTTGTCGTTCTGCGACAGGCTGGTCTCGCACGGGCCCTCGTCCGGCCGGCACTCGTAGACCGTGTTCTTGATCCAGTGCAGCGTGCAGTGCGTCGAGCCCAGGCACTGCTGCCGGGAGAGGGTGTCGCAGGGCGTGGTCGGCGAAACGACGGGGATGTCGTCCACCACCGGCTCCGCGCGGGCGTCGGGTCGGTCGCCGAGGTCCACGCCCCTGTCGCAGGCGGCGAGGAGCGTGCAGGCGAGGGCGGCTGCGAACGCGCGGCAGGCGGGCACGAGGTCGATCATCGCGCGCAGGATACGCCGCGCGCGCCTGCCGCGCGCATGGACTAAGGTGGGAGCAGACGCATGGCGGTGACGGCGCGCAAGGTTGGTCGACCGGGGGCTCGACGAGCCGTCACGCCGGCGCGCGACGTGCTGCAGCTGGTGGATGGGCGGCTCAAGCTGGCGGTGGTCGCCGACACCCACTCCCACCCGCACCCGCGCTGCGCGGAGCGGCTCCGCGCCGAGGCGCCGTCGGCCATCCTGCACGCCGGCGACATCGGCGAGCTGACGGTGCTCGACGAGCTCGCCGAGATCGCGCCGCTCTTCGCCGTGCGCGGCAACATCGACACGCGCGCGGCCGGGATCCCCGACGCGCGCACGCTCGAGGTGCGCGAGGGGGAGCGGCGACTGCTGACCCTGGTGCTGCTGCACATCGCGGTGTACGGGCCCAAGCTGCGCGCAGAGGCTGCGGCGCTGGCGCGCGCCGAGGACGCCGCGCTGGTGGTGTGCGGGCACTCGCACGTCCCCTTCCTCGGACGCGATCGCGGCATCGCCATCTTCAACCCTGGCTCCGTGGGGCCGCGCCGCTTCACCCTGCCCATCCTCTACGGCGTCATCGACATCGCGCGCGACCGCGTGGAGATCCGCCACGTCGATTGCGAGACCGGAGCGCGCTGGACGCCCTGAGCCGGCGCGCGGCGGTCAGCCGCGGTAGCCGAGCCCGGCACGTGCCACGACGCGGATGGGGGAGATGGGAAAGACCCGCGTCCTGCGGCCGTCGAAGCGCACCGGCACCACGTTCCCCGGCTCGAGCAGCGGCGCGGAGCGCGGATGCAGGGCGATGACCTCCTCGTCGACGAACGGAGCCCCCCCGGCGTCCGGCTGGACCTCGAAGAGCACCAGCTTGAGCACGCCGTCTCCGGCGAAGCGCGCGCTGAGCACCGCCGAGCGAAGCACATGCCCTCGGCCGGTGGCCCCGACCCAGGTCACCACGGTGGAGACGAGCTTGGGGACCAGCCCCCACACGTGGCGCGCGGCGATGGCCGCGCCGAGCAGCACCAGCAACGCGTACGCGGGCTGGTCGATGACCCGCGGGCCGGCCCAGGCCGCCAGGCCCACGCCGACGGCGATGACTGCGCAGTACAAGGCGATCCCCCAGACCTGGAGCGGCGCCCGCCGGGTCATACGCACCAGCGACAGGATGGAGAGCTGATCGACGGCCTGCTCGGCGTCGGGCCGGTCGACGCCGGCCACGCGCTGGTAGAGCCCGACGGCCTGGTCGCGTTTGCCTGCCACCACCAGCGCCTTGATCTGCTCCACGTCGGCGGGCGAGACGCCGTCGCGCACCGCCGTCGGCGCCGCGGCTGCGCTGCCGGCCATCGCCGGCGGGGGTGCGCCGACCAGCACGCTGGCGCTGCAGTACGGGCACATGGCGTGGCGTTGCCCCTCGGCGACGCGGAGCGGTGCGCCGCAGCCGGGACAGGTCAGCCTGGTGACGAGCTGCATCGCCGCGCAGCGTAGCCGCGGCGGCGCGCGGCCACAGCGCCGCGATCGTCTACGCCGATGTGTCCGGGTTCACGGCGCGTGGCCAGCGGCCGGTGCGCCGCGAGTCAGACGCGCGACCCGCGGCGGCGGCGCACCTGCGTGGCGGCGAGCGCCAGCAGCCCGAGGGCCCAGGGTGTAGAGCGCGAACCGCCGCCGCCCACCACGCCGCAGGAGCAGCTGGCGCTGAAGTCGGCGCCGTCCTCGTCGCCGTTGCCGGAGCCGCCGGCGCCCGCGCCGCTGCCGCCCGCACCGGCGGCGCCGCCGATGAGGCACTGACCCTGGACGCAGCTCTCACCGCTGGAGCAGGCGGTGTCGCAGTCGCCGCAGTGGTTGGCGTCGTTCTGCACGTCGATGCACCCCCCCGCGCAAGCCGCCTGGCCCTCGCCGCACCCGCAGGTGCCGGCCTCGCAGACCAGCGGTGCCGCGCAACCTTCGCTGCCGGCGTCGGCGACGAAATCGATGTCCAGGCCGTAGGCGCCCTCGCGCTCCACCGCGCCGTCGACGTAGGTGTCGGCGACGACCCAGTAGCGCCCGGGCTCGATCTGCACCTCGACCATCAGGTCGTCGCGCGCCACGCAGCCCGCCTCGTCCAGCGACGAGAGCAGGTGCACGTCGATGTCCACGCCCGCGGCCGGGGCCACGGTGGCGGTGAGCTTGCCGGTCTGGCAGACGTCGATCTCGTAAACCAGCTCCTTGCCGTACTCGGGCACCTCGGGCGCGCAGGCGTAGAAGTTGAAGTACTGCGAGGTGCCGCTGCGGGTGTCGCGCTCGTCGTGGAACGGAAAGGTGTCCACGGCGATGGGTGCCAGCCGGTGGCCCTCGGGGTGCTCGAGCTGCGGGCCCAGCTTCTCCTCGAGGACGTTCCAGAGCTCGTCGTAGCCGCTGTCGTAGTTCAGCGCCCAGATGCCGATGCCACCCAGGTCCTGGTCGTTGGCGAGCTGGTACTTGTGCGCCAGGCTCTCCTCGTCCTCGTAGTAGATCTGGTGCCAGGTGCCGCCAGCCTGCCACTTGTACCAGGGCGTCCTGGCGCCATCGTCCCAGAGGCGCTCCAGGCCTCCGTCGATGTCCGCGCGCGCGGCGCTGTAGGTGACGCTGCCGATGCTGGCCAGGGTGGCGGCCCCGAGGTTGCCGGAGGAAGTGGTCCACTCGCGTCCGTAGTACGGCACGCCGTAGATGATCTGCTGGCGGCGCTCGGGCGGGATGAGCCGGTTGTAGGTGGCGATGGAGCGCAGCGCCGCCCAGCTGGCGGCGTGCGTCCACGAGTCGGAGATGCGCAGGATGCCGCTGGGACCGGCGTAGCCGGAGCCGGACCAGAAGTAGTCGTAGCCCATGATGAAGAACCAGTCGGCGCTCTCCAGGAGCTTGCCCAGGTCCCACTCGCCGCCCCAGTCCACCGCCGGGCCGGCCAGGCTGATCTCCGCCTCGGTGAGGCCCTGGGCGTCCAGCTCGGCGCGCAGCTCCTGGATGAGCGCCACGAACCCGTCGCGCGTGCCGGAGACGAAGCCTTCGTAGTCGACGGAGATGCCATCGGCACCGCCGGCCTTCATCTGGTCGATCATGGTAGCGATGGCGGCGGCGCGGCGCGCCGGGTCGTTGACCAGGGTCTTGATGCCCGTGCCGCTGAAGAGAGTGAAGGCCAGGTCGACGCGGACGTCGGCGGCGTGCGCAGCCTCCACCGTCTCGGTGTCCGGCCACCCGTTGCTGGCCACCACGCCGCCGCTGGCGTCCATCTCCACCGCGAACCAGGCGATGTGGGTCAGCGAGTCCCAGCGGATGGTGGTCAGGTCCTGCACCCAGCTCGGGTAGTAGCCGTAGGAGACCCGGGTCACCTTCTTGTCGCGGGCCCGCGCCAGGGTGTCGGGATCGGGCAGCTGGCGCGGGTGGACCTTGATGCCCTGGTGCCCGCGCAACGCCGTCTCGTGCACGCCCATCGAGGCTCCGCGAGGAGACCTCGCACCTGTCGAGGCTCCGCGAGGAGACCTCGCACCTGTCGAGGCTCCGCGAGGAGACCTCGCACCTGTCGAGGCTCCGCGAGGAGACCTCGCACCTGTCGAGGCTCCGCGAGGAGACCTCGCACCTGTCGAGGCTCCGTCAGGAGACCTCGTCCTGCCGGACGGGGAGATGTCCGCGAAGCGGCCCGCGACCCCGCCGTCCGCGTGGGCGACCGCGGGCAACAGCAACGACGAGACGACCGCGGCCAGGAGCGCTCGACGAAGCATGTCGGGCGCAATGATATGCAAGGCCCGCAAAACCTCGCCATTGGCGCGTCACAATTCGCAGCCAGCGGAAAGTTATCCCGCCGGGAGAGTGCGCAGCGACCTGCGCGCCCTCCCGATTCGCGCCGCACCGGGGCGCGCGCTCAGAGCGGGGTCAGTGCGCCAAAGACCGCCAGGCACATCTCCTCGAGCGTCGACTCGCCGATGCTCACCTCGCTGGTCATCGGCTGGCCCTCGGCGTCGAGCGCCTTGGCGAGGTGCGCGTTGGCCAGCGTGTTGTCGTACGTGCAGCGCACGCGCACCCGATCGCCGTTCTGGATCCTCGGCAGCTGGTCGATGGGCGTGTCGAACCGGTAGAACGTCTGCCAGCCGAAGTCCCAGGCGGGCACCTGGAGCAGGCACTGCTCCTGCCCGCCTTGCTCCACGGCGATGCGGATGTCCCGGCCGACCATGTGCATGTGTCCGGCCACGAAGAACAGCGGCGTCTCCGCTGCCAGGCCCTTGGCCGTGATGACCATCTCCTCCACGTGGCCCGTGGTGTCCTTGGGGATGACGAAGGCCACCCCGTCCTCGTCGTGCTCGCCGGGCAGCAGGCCCTGCGTCGCGTTGCGCGCGTTGCCGACCAGCTTGACGCGCAGCCCCCAGGTCGGCGGCGTGTCCGCCAGCCGCAGCTGCAGGGCGGACGCGTCGCTCTGCTGCGTGCCGCGTGGGTGGTAGTGCATCTGCACCACGAACACCTCGTCGGGCTCGACCGGGATGCCGACCTCGGGCGGGAGGTCGAACGGCGGCGCGCCCGGGGCCCAGGCATGCACCAGCTCACCCGGCGGGGCGCCGAAGCACTCGGTCACCGAACCGGCTGGACCGACGTCGGCGCGCTTCGCCTTGTAGGTCAGGGCGTGGTGCGCGATCTGGGTGTTGTCCGCGGCGAGGTGGATGCCGTTCACGTAGGTCGGCGTCGAGAAGGCGGGGTCGAAGACCACGCAGTGGAACTGATCGACGGTGCCGTCGACCACCGACGGCTCCGGCCGCCCGAGCTCGAGATCCACGCCCTCCAGCACCGGCGACTTCCACGGATCGAGGGGCTCGGCTGCGTCGGGGTCGCCCGCCGGTGCGCCGGCGTCGGCCCAGGCCCGCAGCAGCGCGATCTCCTGCTCGGTGAGCCGCGGGTCGTCGACCCAGGTCCCCGGCGGGTCGCACTCGTCCGTCTCGCGCGCGTAGAACGGAGGCATGACGCCGGCCTCGACCGCCGACGCTGCCGCGACGGAGACGAAGCGCGCGTCCTCGTAGTTGTCGAGCGCGAAGCCGCCGATCTCGCCTTCCCGATGGCAGCCCACGCACGAGCGCTGCAGGATGGGCGCGATGTCGCCGTGGTACGTCGGCCCATCCCCGGGCGCGTTGCCGCCGCTGCCGGTGCCTCCGGGATCGCCGGCGGTGGCCGCCGCGTCACCGTCGTCGTCACCACAGGCGCCGAGCGCGGCGAGCAGCGACATGCATCCCAGGGCGTACGCGAGCCTGCTGACGTGGGGCATCGATCTCCTTCGTCGTTCGGGGAGCGGAGCGGCAGCCAGCCGTGGATGCCGCTCCGCCCGAGGAGCAACGGGCGTGCCGGAGCCATGGCCGCGGTTTCCCCCCTCTCCACGCCCGGAGCCGCCGGCGATGCGCCAGCGGTGGCGCAGCTGGCGCAGCTGGCGCAAGCCGCGCTCAGCCCTTTCGCGGCCGCGGCACCTGGTACTCGTCGAGGCGGCGCAGCAAGGTGCGGCGCGAGATGCCGAGAAGCTCGGCGGCATCCGTCTGATTGCCTTGGGTCTGTTGCAGCGCTTGCAGGATGCGCTCCTGCTCGGTGGCCAAGGTCGCCGCCGAGAGGCGACGACGATCGGGCAGCGCACGGTCGTCGCCCGGACGCGCCGGCGCACCCAGCGACAGGTCGGCGGCGCCCACGCGGGGACCGTGCAGATCACGGCAGCGCGCTCCATGACGTTCTTCAGCTCGCGAATGTTCCCGGGCCAGGGGTGCGCGCGCAGCGCCTCCAGCGCGGAGGCGTCGAGCGAGAGACCGGCCCGCCCCGCGCGCGCCGCGGCGTCGGCCAGGAACGTCTCGGCCAGGTGGACCATCTCCTCGAGCCGCTCGCGCAGCGGCGGCACGGCGATGGTCACCCCGTCGAGGCGGAAGAAGAGGTCCTGGCGCAGCTCGCCGCTCTCCACCAGGCGGCGCAGGTCGCGGTGGGTGGCGGCCACGAAGCGCACGTCGACCGTCCGGGGCTTGCGCGCGCCGATGCGCAACACCTCGCGGTTCTCGAGGACGCGCAGCAGCTTGACCTGCACGCTGGGCGGCATCTCCCCCACCTCGTCCAGGAAGAGCG
>JBBJMR010000446.1:0-5558 GCA_037720395.1 Polyangiaceae bacterium | reverse complement strand
GCGCGCTCGCCAGCTCGCCAGCTCGCCAGCTCGCCAGCTCGCCAGCTCGCCGGCGCCGGGTGGCGCTCAGCGCAGCCGCTTGCCGAGGTCGCAGGCCCAGGCGTCCTTCATGTCGCAGCCCTTCTTCAGCGCCGCGAAGCCGGCCGGCTTCTCCGCCAGCGCCAGCTTGGCCACGCCGAGGAAGCTGCAGGCGCGCGCCACGCGCTGGTCGCACTGGCCCTGCATGGTGTCGACCACCTGGCGCATCGAGGAGGCGTCCACCTTGCCCGGCGGCGTGCGGTAGATCTTCTCGTTGACGTAGCAGGCCACGCCCGAGAGGGAGCTGCGGCCCGACTTGCAGCTGGCGTCGAAGAGCTCCTTGGCCTTGTCGTCGTCCTTGCTCACGCCCTGGCCCTCCTGGTGGAGGATGCCGAGGCGGAAGCAGTCGGCCTTGGACATCTTGCAGGCGCGATCGAAGAAGGTGGCAGCGCGCTTCATGTCTGCCGGGACGCCCATGCCGAACTCGTAGCGCAGGCCGGCGTTGCCGCAGGACGTCGACACGCCCCCGAAGCAGGCACGCATGGCGAGATCCAGCGCGCGCTTGTCGTCGCGGGGGATGCCGCCGGACCCGGAGTAGAGGACGCTGAGGTTGGTGCAGGCTACCTGGTCGCCGCCGTTGCACCCCTTGGTGTAGTACTTCAGCGCCTGGCTCGGGTCCCTGGCCACGCCGATGCCCTGACGGTAGCGAAAGCCCAGCGCCGAGCAGGCCTGCGTCTCGCCCGCTCGACAGGCGTCCTCCAGGCCCCGCGGCGAGGCCGGCCCGCTCGGGCCCTGGCCGTTGCCCAGCACGCTGGCGTTGGCGCAGCCGCCCTGCAGACCAGCGGCGCACGCCTTGTCGAAGAGCGTCCTGGCCTTGCTGGCGTCGGGTGGACCGCCCGCCTTGCCGTGCATGATCATCACCCCGAGCACGTTGCAGCTCGGCGCGTTGCCCTTGTCACACTGGGCGCGGCAGTCGGCGGCGTCGCCCGGTGCGCAGACGTGGGGCTTGCTGGGCTGGGGCAGGGTGCACTTGCCGTCGGTCTGCACCATGCCGCGTGGGCAACCGGCCACGTCGTTGCTGGCGACGTCGGGCTTGTCGTTGGCGCTGGGCTCGGCGGCCACCGCGGTGCGGGTCGCCGTGATGGGCTCGATCTCCAGGCGGATGAGGGCTGCGCACTGCTTCGGCGGCCCCTCACCGTCGGGGTCGGCGCCGTCGCAGGCGGCGAGCTTGCCGTCGGAGTTGTCGACGCCCTTGCTGCTGGCGGTGCCGCCGCTGGCGCCGATGCCGAAGATCTCCACCGCGGCGCTGGCCTTCTGCTTGCTGCCCGTCTTCATGGCGAAGGCTCCGACCGTCATGCCGCGCACGAAGTGCGTGGCGCCTTCGCACGCCGAGCCGCCCTGCAGGTCCTCGCGCGCCACCTCCTTCCAGGTCGTGCGCTTCTTGCCGATCATGGCCATGGCGATGTCCAGGGTGGTGCCGCTCTCCAGCTCGCCGCCGATCTTGCCGGCGATGCCCACGCCGGCGAGCGGCAGGTTGGCGGCGACCTCTTGCTGCGACTCGAGGCGGATGACCTGCGTCTTCATGCTCATGCCCACGAAGCCGTAGTCGCCGGGCACGCTGCAGCCCTTGAGGAGGCGGAATCCCTTGGCGTCGAAGGCGACGACGACGATGCCGTCGTGCACCAGCTCCTCCAGGTCACCGCGCTGCTCCGGCTGCCAGTCGACGATGAGCGGCATGGCCGGGCCGTCGGTGGGCACCACGGTGGCGCGGCCGGTGGACTGCGCCGCCGTTGGTTGATCGCCGGGAGCCGCGCTGGGCAAGCTCGGGGTGCAAGCGGTGACGAGAGCCGCGCCGGCGAAGACGACGATGGTGTGCTTCATGAACCTCCTGGCCTTCCGCGGCCGGTGTGCCGCAGGGTCCTTTACGGGGCGGTGGCCAGCGCCAATAAGCTGGGCGACGCCATGTTCTTGCGCATCTCCGCGCAGGGAAGCGCGCCGCCTTCGCCGGCGTATGAATGCGACCGCGTGGCCAGCGCTGGGGTGCGCCGGCCGACGACGTGGCCTTCGAGGTCGCCAGTCCTCACGCCGACCCTGCCACGACAGCGTCGTCGTCCCCGCCGGGGACAGCTACTGCCCGCTCCGGCCTGCCGGACACCCGGCCGGCCGGTGGGCTGGAGGCGATTGACCGTCCGCAGTGGCAGCGATACCTCGGCGCCCATGATCCAGCGGGCGCTCCTCTCGGTCTCGGACAAGACGAACCTCGTCGCCTTCGCGCGCAAGCTGGCGGGCCTGGGCGTGGAGCTGCTCTCGACCGGCGGGACGCTCAAGGCGCTGGCCGCCGAGGGCATCCCGGTGACCTCGGTGGAGAGCTACACCGGCTCGCCGGAGGTCATGGACGGACGGGTGAAGACGCTCCACCCGCGCGTGCATGGCGGCATCCTGATGCGCGGCGACGTCGACCAGGCGGACCTGGAGCGGCTCGGCGGCAAGGTCATCGACCTGGTGGTGGTCAACCTCTACCCCTTCGAGGCCACCGTGCAGAAGCCGAGCGCCACCCACGCCGAGATCGTGGAGAACATCGACATCGGCGGGCCCTCGATGGTCCGCAGCGCCGCCAAGAACCACGCCCGGGTGGCGGTGGTCTGCGATCCGGCCGACTACGCGGCCGTGCTCGCCGAGCTCGAGGGGCAGGGCGCAGTGAGCGCGCCCACGCGGGCGCGGCTGGCAGCAAAGGCCTTCGCGCATACCGCCGCTTACGATGGAGCCATCGCCGGCTACCTGAGCGCGCGCCAGGGCGAGGTGCGCGAGACGTATCCGCAGTTCCTGACGCTGGCTTTCGAGCGAGCGTATTCGCTGCGTTATGGCGAGAACCCTCACCAGACGGGTGCGTTCTATCGAGACCGCCGCGCCGAGGCCGGGTCGCTGGCCGGAGCCGAGTCGCTCGGCGCGGGTGGCAAGGAGCTTTCCTTCAACAATCTCGTCGATGTCGATGCCGCCCTGGAAGCAGTGCGTGAGCACGCCGAGCCGACCGCGGTGGTCGTGAAGCACACCAACCCCTGCGGGGCGGCCACGGCGGCGGACCTGGTGACCGCGTACCGCGCGGCCCGCGAGGCCGATCCGGTGAGCGCCTTCGGCGGCATCGTCGCGGTGAACCGCCCCGTCGACTCCGCCGCGGCGGCGGTGCTGGCGGAGACGTTCCTGGAGTGCATCGTGGCGCCGTCGTTCGAGCCGGCTGCGCTGGAGGTCCTGCGCGCCAAGAAGAACCTGCGCTTGCTGGCCACCGGCGCCTGGCTGCCGGCCGACCACGCCGAGGCGACGTACAAGCGCGTCGGTGGCGGCCTGGTGGTGCAGTCGCGGGACGCGTCCGCGGCGGGGGAGGTGGAGCAAGCGAAGATCGCCAGCCAGCGCGCGCCCAGCGACGCCGAGCGCGCGGCGCTCGTCTTCGCCTGGAAGGTCTGCAAGCACGTGAAGTCCAACGCCATCGTGCTCGCTCGCGCCAGCGGCGGCGTGCTCACCACGGTGGGCGTGGGGGCCGGTCAGATGTCGCGCGTGGAGAGCGTTCGCATCGCCTGCTCGAAGGCCGGCGATCTGGCGCGTGGCGCGGTGCTGGCGTCGGACGCCTTCTTCCCGTTCCCGGACGGCGCGGAGATGGCCCTGGCCAACGGGGTCACGGCCATCGCCCAGCCCGGCGGAAGCGTGAAGGATGCCGAGGTGATCGCCGCCGCCGACAAGGCCGGCGCCGCGATGGTCCTGACCGGGGCGCGGCACTTCCGACACTGAGCGGCGCCAGATCGTCGCCAGGCAGAAATTTGGCCCGGTTCGCCGGGGCATGCTGAAGGTGGTCCCGACATGGCCGCCATCAGCGAGACCTGCAGCGTGTGCGGAACGGCGTTCGATATGCAGTTCCGCTACCAGATGGAGGAGCGAGGCGAGGGCTTCTCGTTCTTCTGCTCCCAGCGCTGCCTCGAGCAGAGCCAGGTGAACGGCGGAGACGGAGCCGCGGGCGCCGCGACATGCGACGCATGCGCCACCCGCTTCCAGCCGGACCTGGTGTCGCAGGTCTTCTACGTCGGCGGCCGCCGCCGCTACGCTTGCAGCCTCGACTGCCGCGGCCAGGTGCTGCGCGAGGAGAGCGGCGTGCGCCTCGGGGAGATCGCCGCCGAGTCTGCGCCGGTCACCGTGGCCGTGGCCCTGCCCACGCCGCGCCCGGCTGCGGTCCGGCCCGCCACCGCCGTGCCGGTCCCGGTGCCGGTCACGACACCGCGCCCAGCGCCGGTGCGGGGCCCCGCCACCGCCGTGCCGACCCTGCCCGCCTCCGCCACGCCGGCCCCGGCCGCCGTGCGCACCGCCCCCGCTGCGCCCGCAGTGGCCGCGCGCGTCACCGCCACCCTCACCGCGGCGGAGCCCCGGCGCATCGAAGGCGACGCCCGGGCACGCGAGCTGTCGGCCCGTGGCCTGCCGCGCGTGCTGGCCATCTTCAACCACAAGGGCGGCACCGGCAAGACGACCACCGCGGTCAGCGTCGCCGCCGGCCTGGCCACCCGCGGGCACCGGGTGTTGCTGGTGGACACCGACGCACAAGGCAACGTCTCGGTGTCGCTCGGCGCCACCAGCGAGCGCTCGCTCTATCACGTGCTGGTGATGGGCCTGCGGGTCGCCGACGCCACCCGCGAGGTGCGGCCCAACCTCGACCTGCTGCCCTCGAACGAGACCCTTGCCGCGGCCGAGCTCTACCTGGCCGGCCGCCAGAACCGCGATCGCGTGCTCAGCGAGCGCCTCACCGCGGCGTCCGCTGGCTACGACTACGTGGTCCTCGACTGCTCGCCGAGCCTCTCGCTGATGAACCAGAACGCGCTGGTCTTCGCGGACAGCGTGCTGGTGCCGGTGGCCTGCGACTACCTGTCCCTGGTCGGCGTGCGCCAGGTGATCAAGACGGTGAAGAACGTCAACGCCCTGTTGCACCACCCGGTCCAGATCTGGGGCGTGCTGCCGACCTTCTACGACGCCCGCGCCAAGATCTCGCGCGAGGCGGTGGCCACGCTCAAGGGCCACTTCGGTGACCGGTGCCTGTCGCCGGTGCGCGCGGCCATCAAGGTCAAGGAGGCCCCCGCTCACGGGCAGACGATCTTCGAGTACGCGGAGGGGGCCAGCGCCGCCGAGGACTACCTCAAGGTGGTGGAGCGCATCGTCGAGGCCCGCGCGGCCAGCCTGCAGCCGTCCGCTCAGGTGGTCGTGGAAGCCGGCGCTCGCGCCGGCGCCGGCATGGCCGCGGCGCAGGTGTCGGCGTGAGCGCGCGGGGACGAGGCGTCGCTGCGGCGGCCGAGAGCTGGACGACGGAGAACACGGAGGCGGAGGCAGTGATGAAGAGCGAGGGCGAGTTCGGCGGTGCGGCGCGCGCGCTGCTCGATCGCGAGGAGGTGGAAGGTGTGCTCTCCGGGGCGTTCTACGCGCCCATGGAGGAGTCGCGCCGCCGCCGGCCGGCGTCGGTGGCCCAGCTCCCCGGCGAAGGGCGCAAGGCGGCCGCGAAGCCGCTGCACTAC
>JBBJMR010000167.1:0-18369 GCA_037720395.1 Polyangiaceae bacterium | reverse complement strand
ATGGTGCCCTTCAGCCCGGTGGTGCCGCTCTTGGCCTTGAGCTTGCCGCCGCCGATCTGCATGGCGCCGGCCTTGATCTTGCCGCTGACGTCGACGGTGATCTGAGGGGCCTCGAAGACCACCGCGCCGCCGGCCCCGATCTTGGCGCTGGCGCCGACGGTCATCGAGCGGGCCGCCTTGACCTGCACCTCCCAGTCGCCGCCCGCCGACTCCTTGGTGGCCCCGGCGGTGACCGCCATGGCGCCGATGACGCTCGCCGACATGCCGCGGCTGGCGTTGATGGTGCGGCTGCCGCCCACCACCTCGCTGCGCGCCGCGGCCACCGTCTGGCTGGTGCCCATGCCGGCCTGGATGGCCAGCGTGCCCCCGATGAGCTGCGTGTATGCGCCCTTGATGGTGTAGTTCGCCTGGTTGCACTGCAGGCCATAGAGCGCGCCCACCAGCTCGTTGTATGCGCCCTTGATGGCCACCACGCGGTTGGCGGTGACCTTGATCGACTCCATGGCGCCGATCATCTCGCTGCGCGAGCCGGCCACGTTGGTCACGTAGCTCGTGCCCACGTTCAGCGACTGGTTGCTGCCGACGGTGTGCGACTGGCTGGCGCCGATGGTGGTCAGCAAGGCGAGGTTGATGTCGTGCGTCTCGTCGACGTCGACGCTCGTGGTGGCGCTGCCGCCCACGGTGACCGTCTGGTCGCGGGTGGCGTGCAGGAACATCTCCTGGCCGCCGCCGCTGTCACCGACGCGCAGCTCGTTGGTGGTGCCGTCGCCAGGTGAGGTGGCCGACTGGAAGGTGGTGGTGGCGGCGCCGCCGGGCAGGCCATACGGCAGGATGGCGGTGCCGTTGTAGGCGCGCCCGAGGACGAAGGGGCGGTCCGGGTTGCCGTCGATGTAGGCCACCGGGACCTCCCAGCCGACGCGCGGCAGGGCCATGGCCGCGCCCATGTTCGCCTGCAGGCAGCGCGCCCAGTACGAGGAGGTGTCGTCCTCGATGCCCGAGCGGTCCCAGGGGAAGCGGAGCTTGAGTCGGCCCAGGTCGTCGACGTGGATCTCCTCTCCCGGCGGGCCGGTCGTGAACGCTGGCTCCACGCCGGAGGCGCGCGGGATGCGACGCGGGATGTCCGGGCGATGGGCCATGGCCTCCGCCGGCACCATGATGGCGCGCACCATGTACGGCGTGCCGCCGACATCGGCGCGCGTGCCGGCGGCGACCTCGTGCTCCGCGCCGACCACCAGGTACTTGCCGTTCATCCAGTCGTCGGTGCAGCCGGCGATCTCCACCACGCGCCCGGGCTGGATGCGGATGCAGTTGCCGACCGCCTCGGCGTGGAGGGCGAAGCGCTGCAGCTGCTCGAGGCGCACCTGGGCGCGCTGCGCGGCAGCGTCGCTGTCGAGGACGCATGCCGGGTACTCGAAGTGCTCCAGCGTGCCCTCACCGGCTTCACCCTCGATGAACACCGCCGGCGCGCGCACGTCGTAGTCGCGCACGGAGACGGCGGTGTGCGCGGCCACGCGCGTCACCGACAGGCCGTAGAAGGTGCGGTGCCCGAAGGTGCCGCCCGGGTCTTCGTAGGGCACCACGCCTTCGCCGAGGATGCCGTCGTGCGAGCCGGCGTCGTCGGCGAGGACCAGCACCGGCCCCTGATCGTCGAGGTCGTCGAACCAGTGGGAGATGCCGTCGTCGGCCAGGAGGCGGGTGACGAAGGCCCAGTCGCTCTCGTCGTACTGCACCGTCTGCAGGCGCGGCTGGTAGGCGCCCGAGAGGCGCCAGACGAGGCGATCGGCGGGCACGCCGGCGTCGGCGAGCATCTCGTCGACGATCTCCTTCGTCGTCTTGTCCAGGAAGACCCGATATCCCGAGCGCAGCGTGGTGAACCAGGCCAGCGAGGAGAGCGTCACCGACCAGTGGGCACCGTCGCGCCCCACGCCCTGGAAGGCGACGTCGGTGACGACCAGCCCGATGACCCGCACCGAGCCCTCGATCTCGTCGACCAGGCTGAGCGTGGCGGTGGCGCCGACGATGGCCTCGCTGTCGAGGTCGGGCGCGGGCGTCAGGACGTGCACCTCCCACCGCGGCAGTGCGTTCATCGCTTCGGTGCCGACGACGGCGACCGTTCGATGATCGGTGCCGAGCGCCTCACAAGCGAGCTGGACGAAGACGCTCGGCATCGGGCCTGTCGAACCTAGCCCGCCAGCCCCCGCCGTTCAACGCGACCCGGCAGTCGCGGGCGTTTACGTGACATCCGATTCACTGCCTGATGCCAGAGCGGCATCGCTCCGACCGTCTCGGCGACGAGCACCGCCTCGGCCGCGGCGCGATCCGGTCGACTGCCGCCGGCGATCCACCAGGATGCCAGCGCGCCCGCCGCTGCCCAGCGCACCCACAGATCCGTGCAGGCTGCGTCCAGCGACCACCGCGCTGCCCAGCTCAGGTCCCAGAGCGCGTCCGCGGCCCAGTCACCGATGACCTCGCCCGCGGGCCGCACGACGGTGGTGGTGCGCTCGGCGTCATCGAAATACCTACCCCACGGGCGCGCCGGCGCCGCGCCCGGGTCCTCGCCGGCGATGCGGCAGATGGCATGGCCGACCCAGGCCAGCGCAGCGTCGAAGCCGTCCGAGCCCACCCGGGACCCGAGGTAGGTGCGTCCGATGCTGGCGTAGGGCAGACCGTCCACCGTCGGCAACGCCTCCGGCAGGTCGAACACCGCCGCCGGCGACTCACCGGCCATCAGCCGGGTCATGGCCTCCTCCTCTGCTGCACGGTAGCTGGCGAAGGAGATGGAGGTCCGGTCGGTCAGCGAGACTCGGTTCTCGATGCGGAAGGTGATCACCATGCGGCCCACGGGGTCGGCGAGGGATCGCGCAGCCTCCTCGAGGTCGAGCTCGCGCCGCTCTCCGAGCGTGCGGCAAGGGCAACGGTGCACGGTGGTCACCCGCCCACCATCCGGCGTGGCGATGAGGCCGTAGGGGAACCGACGGCACGCGGTGGGCTTGGCGGGCATCCCGGCGTGCAGCTGGCACAGCCCCCGGTCGAGGAACACGCAAGCCCCATCGGACGCGAACGCCAGTGCCGACGCGCCGCGGGCCGCGCCGTCGACCACGGAGTCGTGGCGGTGCTTGCGCAACCGGCGCGCCTCGCCGATGGTCAGCGGACCCAGCGCGTGGATATCGGAGCAGCACATGCCGCCACCCGCGCAGTGGAAGCGAGCGCCGGGGCGCGCGCGCAGCGGACGGATGCGCGACGCCGGCACCTGGCGAATGTTCGCGACAACCCGGCGCTCGTCAACCGCCGCCCTGCTACCTTGCCGCGCGGTGCCGCCGCTCGAGCTTCCTCTGCCGGTGGAGACGTTCGCCCGCATCTCCGTGCAGCTGGAGGAGAGCTCCGCGCCGCGCGCCGAGGTGCTGGCTGGCCATGGCATCGACGACGTGCGCTGGGGCGAGGTGCGCGGCCGGATGACGCGCGTGCTCGCCGAGGAGGCGATGGCCGGTGGCGCGACGCCGCTCGGCGATGCCTTCGCCGCGGCCATGGCGGAGGCGCGCGATGCCGCCGGACCGGTGCCGGAGATGTCGGTGGAGGCGTGGGCCGAGCTGGTCCTGGACGTCGCCGGACGCGGGGTGACCGCGGCGCTGGCCGAGCGTCGGCTGCCCGAGCCGTCCTACTTCCGCCTCACGCGCCACTGGACGCGCGCTCTGGCCGGCGACAAGCACCTCGCTCGCCGGTACGCCAAGGCCTTCTCGCGCGCGGCGCGCGCGGGACACTAGGCTGGAAGGTGACCAGGCCTGACCAGGCCTGGAAGGTGACCAGGCCTGGAAGGTGACCAGGCCTGGAAGGTGACTAGGCCTGGAAGGTGACGCCCGGCACCATGGTGTCGAGCTCGGCGATGAGCATGGCCAGGTGGCGCGCCCGCACCTGGCGGCCGATGTTCAGGATGCTGTCGGTGTCTCCGAGGTGCGCGCTGCCGGCGCCGTACTCGTCCTGGTTCGGCACGCCCGCGGTCTGCGGCATGGTGTGGCCGAACTCGTGCGGCAGGGCGTAGAACGTGCGGCGTTGACCGGCCGCGTTGCTCGGCTGGTACGAGGACACGTCGGCGCTGTCGAGGTGGACCTCTCGTCGCGTGAAGTCGACGTAGCTGATGAACGTCGTCGGATCGCTGCCCGGCGGCAGCTTGCGCACGTGCACCGTCCAGTGGCCGGGCGCCAGGACCCACTGCACGTCGAAGGAAATGGGGGGCAAGTGCCCGCCGGTGGCGCGCACCAGCTCGTGATCGCCACGGGCGGTGAGGCGCATGCGCCCGCTCCACGTGCCCCAGATCTGCCGGTCGGCGGTGCGGTGGTACCGGCGCCGCTCCGGATAGGTCCAGGGCCGGGCCGGTGGCACCACCGACCACACGTACTGCCAGCGCTCCTGGACGAAGATGGCGCCGGTGGTGGTATCGAGGTCGATCTCGCACCAGTCGAGCCGCCGGACCACGTGCGCCATCGCCTTGCATCCTGCGCTAGCTGGTGGCCCTCACCTTGTCAACGCGAGCGATGTTCACGCGCGCCTCGGGGCGATGACCTTTCGTTGACGGCACCCCGCGCCGTGGACAGGCTGCGCGCGTGACGTCGCCCCCGCCGAGGCCCCCCGCCTGCGTGAGTCTCGCCCAGTACGCCGGCGTGCTCGCCGGGCGCGCCGCCGGTCTGCCCATCGATCGCGTGCTCGCCAACGAGGGCGTCGACCCGGCGCTGTGGGAGGCCGCCGAGGAGGCGTGGACCGATCGCCTCGACCAGGACCAGGCAGAGGAGGGTGGGCTGCAGCAGCGCCTGGACGCGGCCACCGCCGCGGCGCGGCTGCGGTACCGGCGCTCGGTGGCCCCGCTGGACGACGACATCGACGCCTGGATCTGCTTCGTGCAGCACCTCTCGGCGCAGCCCGAGCCACTGCCCTGGTTGCACCAGCTCTCGCTGTCGCCGAGCGACGTCTTCCGGCTGCAGGCCCACTGGTCGGCGCGGCTCGAGGCGGAGGCCGCGCTGCAGAAGCAGGCCCAGGCGGCGATGGTCTCGGGCGCGACCCCGCTGCCATCGCTGGTCGTCGGTGCGGTGCAGCCAGTGCCACCCCCCGCTGCGGGCGAAGGTGAGCTGTGGTTGCAGCTGACGACGGACCCGGAGGACGCGCAGGACGAGGACGACGAGGACGACGAGGACGAGCGCGCCGCCGATGACGCCGAGGTGCCGCCGCTGCGCCTGCCTCTGCCCGGCGCGCAGGCCGCCGAGCCGCGGCGCAATCCGCAGCGGCAGGCGGCGGCCCCGTTCGAGCCCGCTGCCAGGGCGCCGGCTCCGGTGGCGCCGGCTCCCCTGCCGTTGTCCGTCGCCCCGGTGCCCATCGCCTTCGTGCGCGGGGCGCCCACGGACGCGGCGCCCCCGCCGTCGCCCTGGGCAGCCAGCTTCTCCGCGGCGCCGCTCGCGGCGGGAGCGCCACGTCGGCCCAACTTCGGCTCCGGGACGGCACCGGGTGTCGGGCCGTCGAGCCGTCCGCCGCTGCCCTTCTCGGGGGCGACGCGGCTGACGCTGGAGCGCTACGCGGCGCTGCTCGTGGACCTGGAGCGCCTCCCCGCCGCGGCCCCGGTGCTGCTCGGCCACCATGGGCTCGATGCCGAATCGAAGCGGCGCGAGGACGAGGCGTGGGCGCTGCGACGGACCCGAGAGCCCGACCTCGCCGAGCGGCTCCGCGTGGCCGCCGAGGCGTACCGCGCCACCCTGCCGCGGATGCGCTAGCCGCCGGATCTGCTGGCACCGGCAGCGCAGCGCAGGCGCCACCTGGATCGCGCCAGGGTTACCCACGCGCTCGACGCGCTGCGCGCCGAGCGCCGCCAGCTGCCCTGGGTCCGGATCGACAAGGCGTACATCTTCCGTGGGCCCGAAGGTGAGGTCGCGCTGGGCGACCTCTTCAGCGGTCGCAGCCAGCTCGCCGTCTATCACTTCATGCTCGCGCCGGGCTCGAAGCAAATCTGCCCCGGTTGCTCGTACACGATGGATCACCTCGACGCCGCCCGGCAGCATTTCGAGCACTCCGATCTGTCCTTTGCGGCCGTCTCTCGCGCGCCGATCGACGAGATCACGGCGGTGAAGAAGCGGATGGGCTGGCAGTTCTGCTGGGTGTCCTCGAACGGCAGCGATTTCAACTACGACTTCGACGTCTCGTTCAAGGAGGAGGACCGGGCTGCGGGGCGCGCCTTCTACAACTTCGGTGTCACGCCGATCCGGACCAGCCCGGAGATGTTCGGCGTGAGCATCTTCGTGAAGGGTGAGGGCGGGGCGATCTTCCACACCTACTCGAGCTACCATCGGGGTACCGAGCTCCTGATGGGGGCAATGAACTGGCTCGACCTCGTGCCCAACGGGCGCAACGAGGCAGAGGGCACGATGAGCTGGGTGCGGCTGCACGACGAGTACCGCCATGCGGAGAGCGGAAAGTGAGGCCGCCCAGCTACGCCGGAGGGTGCGCCCGCGGCGCCGTTCGCTACGAGCTCGCCGGTGCGCCGATCGCCGAGCTCCATTGCCACTGCGTCGACTGTCGGCGGCGCAGCAGCACCGGGCATGGCTCGTATCTGACGTTCCGGCGGGACGCAGATTCGCGGCTGACGGGCGGGACGCGGTCCTGGAGTGTCGCGGGCGACTCCGGCAACGAGAACGTTCAGAGCCGCGCCGGACCTGACCGCGGTGCATGCGGGCAGCCTGGATCGTCCCGAGGCGTTCGCGCCGCAGATGGTCACGTACCGGGTGCGCGCGCTTCCCTGGGACACCGTCGATTCCACGTTGACGGCGTTCGATCGAATGCCACCGGCCTAGCGGGCGCGCGGCTGCCTCAGCGACAGCCGGGGGCGTTGAGGCAATCGAAGCGCGCCGTCTCGGCGGGCAGCGCGGCGGAGTCCGGGAACGTTTCGTTGTAGTAGCGGTTCGCCCCCAGCTCCAGGAACACGCCATCGAGATCGAGGAGCGCCGGCCCGCGCCCGCGCTCGGTCCACGCCTCGGCGTCTGCCGAGGTCGAGAGCACGATGTCGCCCGCATCACCCTGGAGACGGAACCAGATGTTGGTGAACGGATCGTAGGTGCTGCTCGGGATGGGGATGGGGGTCGAGCGGCCGCCAACCGTGGCCAGCAGCTGCAGACCGTTGCCCTCGACGAGGAGACTGATGGATCCCGTGTCGTCGGCGGTACGCAGGATGATCCAGGTCTGCATGCCGGGGATGCTTGCCGACGCGGCTTCGACGATCTGGAAGGTGAACGAGGACGACGTCAGGCAGTACGGCAGGTCGGAGGACGAGGTGCAGTAGAAGTCGCCGCTGTCCGGCAGCGCGACACGCAGCTCGCCGTCGACCTGCTCCGCGCAGCCGAAGAAGTTCTGCTTGCTGGGGTCGGGGTCGTCGAACGTGTCGACGAGCGACACGGCGGGCGGGTAGAGGCTCGATTCGCACCCCGCCAGCCCCCCTTCACCGCCGCCACCACCGGAGCCCGACGTGGATACCCCGCTCGACGACGAGCCGCTCGTCGAGTCGCTCGAGGAGGCGCCGCCGGTTCCGCGGTCGTAGTCGTCGAGGGAACGGATCAGCGAGCAGCCGCCGAGCGCCACCGTGGTCAGGAGTGCGACCGGAAGCGTCAGCTGCGAGCACGGGACCACGAAGTGTCGATCCTATCAGGACCGACGGCGGGCAAGGCCTGCGCGCCGTGCGCGGCTACCAGCACCCGCTGCGCGCCGCGTTGTTCCGAGGCGCGACCCGTGGTACCCGCGCAGGCGCCGCTGCTCACTTGGTGCCGGCTGCACCCGCGATGCCGATCCCGATGATCATCCCGCCGTAGAGCGCTTCCGCCTCGCGAATGGCTCCGCCGGGGAGCAGCACGTCGCCGCGCGTGTAGGACAGGTCCCCGCAGACCGCGAAGGCGTAACCGATGCACAGGTTGGCGCCGTAGAGGTCCACCGGCGTCTGGCTGGCGTACTTCCTCTCGAGGATGCGCAGCACCGTCCCCGACACCGACAGCGGGATCATGGCCAGCAGGGCCGACCCACCGTAGGCCAGCGAGGTACCGATCTCGCGCTCGGCGTCCTCCCCCGGCGACCAGCCGCCACCCAGCACCACGCCGCCGCGCGCGACGAGATCGAGCACCGCGTTGTCGGAGGCGATCTGATAGCCGAGCTGGAGCTCGGGCAGCTCGATGTACCAGTCGAGCAGGTGGTCGTTGCCGCGGACGCGTCCGCCGAAGCCGAGGCGCGCGACCGGCCCATGCGTGCGGGCGATGGGGGCGCGCACACCGACCGAGAAGTCACCACCGTACATGCCCTCCAGCCCGCCGCCGCCGCCCCCGATCCCGACCAGCGCCCCGACGCGGCCGGTGAACAGCCCGCTGGTCATCACGCCGTCGTAGGACCAGGCGATCTGCCCGCCCCAGGTCGTGCCGTCGTTGTCCGTGTCGTGGACGGCGAGCCGGCTGAGGCGCGCGCCGACGATGGCGAAGCCGCCCACTGCACCTCGGTCCGAGTCGTCGTCGTCCCTGGCGTTGTCCGCCACAGGCGCCGGAGGCGGCGGTGGCTGCCAGGGAGGCGTCTGCCAGACCGGCGGCTGGTAACCGTAGGCTCCAGGCGGGGGCGCGGCGGGCGCTGGCTGCACCCACGGCGGCAGCGGCCGTGGCTGGAACTGGCCCGGCACGCCGGTGTAGCTGGACGCCGGCGATTGCTGCGGCACCTGGTAACCGTACTGCCCAGGCGCAGGCGCGTTCTGCGCCGCTACCCGCCTGCGAGCAGCACACACATCGCGAGCGTCGCGGTTCGAAGAGTGAGTGTCACGCTCTGGTGATACGCAACGCGCGCGGTGATTCTCGCGAGCGCAGCAGCATATTGCGCGCGCCATGACATCGCAGCTCGATCGGTGCGGAGGGTGGTCAGCGCGCTTTCCAGGTCGAGGCGGGAGCGCTCGGCGCGGGGCGGCTGCGCTCAGTCGCCGCAACAGCGGAAGCCGATCCAGGGAACGCGCTCGCTGCGAGCTTGCAGCTCGGCGAACTGGCAGGCGAGGTTGCCTGGCGACTCGCCGAAGTCGCCGCCGCGCGCGCCGCAGAGGTGACTCTGGGGCTCGGGGCTGTCGGTGGCGCAGCCGTTCTCCCACTCCACGATGTTGCCGCTCATGTCGAACAGCCCCGCATACCCGCCGACGCAAGCAGGCAGGGTGGCCACCTCCACGGCGCCGTTCGAGAGCCCTTCACCATTGCAGGTCATCGGCTGGTAGAGGTCGCCATACGGATACACCGTGGTGCCGGCCGCGGTGCAGGCGGTCATCCACTCGCCGACGCCCGGATCCTTCGCCTCTGCGAGCGTGAGCGGCGGACCTCCACCGACCCTGGAGCACAGGCGCTTGCCGGCCCACGTGCAGTAGGCGTACGCGTCGCACCAATCCACGTCGGCGACGGGATGGTTGGACGGCCCATCGCTGTCCGGCGCGAAGCTCGTCTTCCAGCCACACTCCGGCGGCAGCGTGCTGGGGTCGACCCCGGCGAGGACAAACTCGCCGTACTGGCCGAACGTCACCTCGGTGCTGTCGATGCAGGCCTCGAGCGCAGCGATGTAGACCTGCTGGGGACCGTGAACGCCGCTGCAGCCGGGCGGCGCTCCGCCGGCCCCGCTGCCTCCGCCACCGGTCGCAGGGGTGCCGCCGCCGCCCGCCGCCCCCGCCGCGCCCGCCGCGCCCGCCCCAGCGGCGGCTCCGCTTCCGACCGTGACGCCGGGGCCGCCGCTCGCGCCCCCGCCAACGACGGGCCCGCCGGTCGACGAAGCGGCGGCGCTGCTGCTGTCCGCGCTCCCCTCGGTGAGATCGTCGAGCGACACGAACAGGCTGCAGCTCACCGCGAGGAGAGAGCTCGACGCCAGAGCCGCTGCCGTGCCGCGGGCCATCGCCGTAGAGTGTAGCCGGATGCGGAGCCGGACGTCGGATCGGGCGGCTGCGGATCGTCGATGTCCGGCGGGACACGGCGATGGCCTCGTCCGTTCCCGGGGCGAGACCTGCTGCTCGGGCGCGACCGAGGCGGCGGAATCGCGCCGTTCTCGGAGTCCGAGCTCCGCATCTCCAGTCAGCTGGTGTGGGACTCGAAGGCCGAGCTCTACAGCGACGACTCGGGCCAGGCGGTGACCGGCATCGAGGACCCAGATTCCCCATACACGCTCACCGTCAGCGAGAAGAACGGGATGTTCACGTTCTCGGTCGCGGACGCCAAGGGCAAGACCGGCAAGCTGGCGTTCGCTCGACCGAAGAACCTGGACAGCCTGGTGGTCGATCCCCTCGATGCACCGAACACCGGAAATGGGCCGACCCTCTACAAGGAGTGGAGGCTCGATGCGCCGGTGAAGGGAACGGGCATCTTCCAGAAGGGGCTCGGCAAGAACGCCAACGCGAAGCTGGTGCTGCACGGCCGTGGCCTGCGCTGCGACGCGGCGGACATGTCCACGCACTGGTCGCTGCACGTGAAGAGCGGCGCGAGCCACTACACGTTCTTCGGCAAGCTGCGCACCAAGTAGCGTCCGGTCCGGGCTGCGCTAGCGGCCCGTTCGACGACGGGCGCGGTGACGCAGAACCGGGCGTTCGTGGGCTTCCAGCACGGACAACAGCTGGGCGACCGCGGCGTCCGTGCGCGGGAGGACGAGCAGCCTGCGCGGAGCTCCGCTGGAGAGACGGAACGACTTCATGGACCCCGCGCAGGTAAGGGTCACCGTTCGTTCGTCTTCGAGCGCCTCGACGACCCACGTCCAGGGATGCTCGATCGTCCGGTCGCCGACGCGCTCGCGGATCGAAGCGTCGTCCACCACCAGCGTGCTGGGGGGCGAACGTCGCAGGACGGCCACGAGGGCCCCGAGCAGCCAGAGCAGGACGACGCCGACCAGGCCGATGACCAGGAAGACGATCGGATCGAGCCCTGGGTCCGCCAGGGCGAGGGCGGTGACGCGCTCGATGAGGAGGGGGAAGAACGCGATCAGCCCGATGAGCGCCAGCTGGCGCGGCCGGGTCAGACTGACGACGTACATCCGGAGCCGGAAGCGCCAGGTCGACCCGTCGAGCCGGAAGATCAGCGGCGCCATCGGGCCAGTGTAGTCGGCGCCAACGGGTGCGCCGGGGCTCAGGGGCGCGAAACTTGCCCCGGCTGGAACGGCCTCACTGCATCCCGATTCACACCACGCCTGTCACGATCGCCGCTTCTCGCGCGAGAAGGAAGCATGCGCAGGCGTTCGCTCCTTCTCGGTCTCGGCTCCTCGTCCCTCCTCGCCGCCTGCGGTGATCCGCGCGTGGTGGCCCGGTCGACCGAGGCTGCGGCCGCGCCGGTCCGGGTGCCGCCACCCCGGGCCGCCGAATCGGTCTTGCTCCAGAACGTCCCACATGTCGTGCAGCGGCCCGACTTCTGTGGCGAGGCATGCATCGAGATGGCCGCCCGCGGCCTGGGGCGCACCTACGACCAGGATGCTGTCTTCGCGGTCGCCGGCATCGACCCGGCGCTCGGCCGCGGCGCCGTCACGCGCGAGCTGGCGACGGCGGCGCGCGCGCTGGGCTTCGACGTCGGCGCGGTGTGGAGCCGCGTCGACCCCTCGGCGGCAGGGGCCGAGCTGGCTGCGGCCTTCCACCGTGTGCTCGCCGATCTGCACGCCGGCGTCCCGACCATCGTGTGCATGCACTTCGACGACTCGCCGCGCACCACGGAGCACTTCCGACTGATCGTCGGCTACGACAAGGACACCGACGAGGTCGTCTACCACGAGCCCGCCGTCGCCGACGGCGCCCACCGCCGCATGAGCCGCGCGCGGCTCGTCTCGCTCTGGCCGCTCCAGTACGAGGCGAGCTCCTGGACGTTGGTCAGCCTGCCGCTCCGCCCGGCCGCCCTCGTCGACCCGCCGAAGGCGAGCGGCGCGATCTCGCCCGCAGCCTACGCGCAGCACGTCATCGCGCTCAGGGAACGCCTCTCCAGCCTCGGGCTCGGTGCGGTGTCGGTTCGCATCGAGGAGCCATTCGTGGTGGTGGGGGACGACACGCCGGAGACGCTCCGCGAGCGTGCCAAGACGGTGCGCTGGGCAGCGGACATGCTGGAGCAGGACTTCTTCGCGCGCCGCCCGAGGAAGATCCTCGACGTGTACCTGTTCCGGAACGAGGCGAGCTACGAGCACGGCGTGCGCCAGTTGACCGGCGAGGCGCCGGGCACGCCCTATGGCTTCTACTCGTCCGAGCGCGGCGGCCTGTTCATGAACATCTCCACCGGCGGCGGCACGCTGGTGCACGAGATCGTCCACCCGTACGTCGAGGCCGACTTTGACGGCGCCGCCCCGGCCTGGCTCAACGAGGGCCTGGGCTCGCTCTTCGAGCAGTCCGGAGAGCGCGCCGGCCACATCATCGGCTACCCGAACTGGCGCTTGCCCGTCCTGCAACGCGCGCTGCGCAGGGGCAACCTGCCGACGTTTCGCGAGCTCACCTCGATGAGCGATCACACGTTCTACGAACGGGATCGCGGCACCAACTACGCGCAGGCGCGTTACCTCATGTACTACCTGCAGGAGACGGGCCGCTTGCCGGCCTATTACAAGGCCTTCCGCGCCGCCAAGGCGACCGACCCCACCGGATACGCGACGCTCGTCGCAGCGCTCGGCGCGGCCGACATGGCGGCCTTCCAGCGGCAGTGGAGCGAGTTCGTGCTGGCGCTTCGCTTCGAGCGATGAGGCTCAGCGTCCCGCGGGCTGATTGACGAGTGCGTCCAGAGCTGGCCCGTGCTTGGGCTCGATCGGGATGAGGCTCGGGTGCTTGCTGTAGACGTACATCTGGTAGCACTCGAAGCAGATCACCAGGTCGACCGTGGCGTCGCCCTTGCGCGCGGAGATGCCGTGGCGGGGGTCGAAGCACTTCGCCACGACCCCATCCGAGTCGCGGATCATGCCGTCGACGAGCGCGACGACTGCGCCGCGCGAGGTGGCGGACACGGGCGTGCGCCCCAGGATCCGGAAGCCATGGAAGGCGTCGGGGCCTGTCTGGGCGCGCTCGGGATCCAGCTTGTAGAGGACGAGAGAGTCGGCGCCGGCGAGGACGGCGGCGTCGTCGGGATGGAGGCTGCGGGTGAAGTTCTCGTAGGGCTCCTTGGCTGGCTGGCCGGCTGTCGGAGCGCCGCCGGCTTCGGCGGTGTCCGCGGGACCGGCCTGGCCGGGCACGCCGGCGGAGGCGGGCGCGTCGGGGCCTGGAGGCGCGGGACGATTCGTGCACGCGCCGAGGGCGAGCAGGGCTGCGCCGAGGCAAGCCGTCTCGATGCGGCGCATCGTCGAAGACGGCGTACCGCCGGCGGAATGTCGCCATGGCCAGACGCGTACACGCAGCCCCGCGCCCCATCCTCTCACCCACCGGAGCCACGTCTCTTCCATGGTGAGATCTACGCTCGGGCCAGAGCGATCTTCGATCGGCGGCGCTGGCCTTCACCTTCGGCGGTCGCGGGGGCGTGGTGCATCGTCGTTCCTGGACCGAGGGTGCCATCATCCGCCCGCCCGAGCAAAGCGCGCGTGCTCCCACGGCTCGCAGGCGGTACGCTCCGCGCGCATGGTGCAGGCGCCCTTCATCCTCGAGGAAGGCGATGGCCCGATCGTGGCCACCGCCATCCACGATGGGCACGCGACGCGTCCCGAGCTCGGCGCGTTGCTCGCGCTCGACGAGGCGACCCGACTGCGCGAGGAGGATCCATTCACCGGGCGCGTGGCGCGCAGGGCACCGACGTGGATCATCGCCACGCAGTCCCGCTTCGAGGTCGATCTCAACCGCACCCGGGACAAGGCGGTGTACCGGACCGTCGAGGACGCGTTCGGGCTCGACGTCTGGCGAGGTCCCATCCCCGAGGACGTGCTCGAGCGGTCCCTCGAGCGCTACGACGCCTTCTATCTGGCCCTGGAGCGCGTGCTGCGCGAGCGCGAGCGACGCCATGGGCGCTTCGTGGTCCTGGACATCCACTCCTACAACCATCGCCGCGATGGCGCCGACGGGCCGGAGGCGCCGGCCGCAAAGAACCCGGAGATCAACGTGGGCACCGGCACGGTGGACCGCGGCCGCTGGGGCCCGCTCGTGGAGCGCTTCTGCAACGACCTGCGTCGAGGCGCCGGCGGCGCGGCTCCGCTCGACGTGCGTGAGAACGTCCGGTTTCAAGGCGGCGCCATGTCGCGCTGGATCCACCAGACCTTCCCCACCACTGGCTGCGCGCTGGCGCTGGAGCTCAAGAAGACGTTCATGGACGAGTGGACGGGCACGGTGGACGAGCGCCGGCTCGACGGCCTGGGTGAGGCCCTGTCGTCGACCTTTCCTGGCCTGCTCCAGTCGCTCCGCGCATGACCGACCCCGGCGCCGCAGATGGGGCCGGCGCTCTTCCGGCGCTGGCAGAGGTGGTGCGGATCCGGCTCGAGGCCGGACTGCCGGTCCGCCGCAGCCTGGCCGGCGGGGGACGTCTCCACATCGACCGGCCGCTGCCGTTCCTGTGCGTCCATCGCGTGCCCGATGAGGCGCCCGATCGTGGCGCCGCCGCGCTGGTGCGCACCCAGGCGTCGTATCTGGTGGCACCGGCATCGCCCGAGCACCACCAGGAGGTCTCCGAGCTGGTTCGAGCGGTGACCGGCGCGCTCGTGGCGCAATGCGGCGCCTGTCTGCTGCTGGAGCTGTGGCTCTCCACGGAGACGAACCGCGACGCGAACCGGACGGCGCCGCGGCCATTCCGTGTCGTCACCTCGGGCGCCCAGGCGCTGGCGACGACGGCCGAGGCGCTCTGCCGGGCGCTCTCGGACATGAAGCTGCCCGTGCCGTACGCGGTGGAGCTGTGCCGCGAAGCAGACATGGGACGGCGCTCGCTGCCTGCGCTCCTCCCCGACGAGTCGATGCGGGAGGGAGGATGCCTGGCGCTGGGGCTCGAGGTCCCCCCCATTCATCGCTCCCCGGAGGGTCAATTCTATCCGTTCGTGCACCGAGTGCTGGCGCGTGAGCTCACCAATGCGTTGCAGCGCGCATTCCTGGAGTTCACCCGGGTGCAGACGCCCGCCAGGCCCGACCACCATCACCTGCTCGGACGGAGGCGGTTGGTCCGGGCGGTGAAGCAGGCGGACCGCGAGCTGGTGCGCATCGGCCGGAGCTTCGACTTTCTGCTCGATGTCACGCCGGTCAATACGCAGAGCGCCTGGGAGGAGTTCTGCAGCAATGGCCGCAAGCAGATGCCGGCGTTCCATTACCGCATGCTCGCGGTGGACCCGGACCTGGCGCGACGCGACCTCTACCAGCTACCGCTCGAGCGCCTCGAGGACCCGGTGCTGGCGTCGCTGCTCCACGCCAAGCGCCGCGAGCTCGACGACCAGCTGTCGATGGTCGAGGACCGCGACAGCGAGCGCTTCCTCGCCGGGAGCCTGCGGCTCTACGGCGGCGTGGAGGACACGCTGTACCAGCAGGCCGAGGCCATCCTGGCCGCGGACCGGCCGGCCGCCGCCGCCGCGTCGGAGCGGGCGCCGTGCGATGCCCAGGAGCTGATGCGCCGGGCGCGCCTGGAGATCGAGCACTACCGTCGAGCCCATCCCGCCCTCAGCGCCACCGTCCAGCTCCGCGACGACGTGGCCAGCTTGATGGTCTCGCACGGGGACCTGCTCGTCCCGCGCAACCTCACCGTGGCCGCCGGGCGGGTGGAGCCGCTGCTCCAGCACGAGGTCGGCACGCACCTGGTGACGCAGGCCAACGGGCGCGCGCAGGCGCTGCAGGTCTTCGCCGAAGGGCTGGCTGGCTACGAGGCGCTGCAGGAGGGCCTGGCCGTCTTCGCCGAGTACATGGCCGGCGGGTTCGATGTCGCGCGGCTGCGCCTGGTCGCGGCGCGGGTCGTCGCCGTGCGCCGTTTGCTGGTTGGCTCGAGCTTTCCTCGCCTGGTCGAGGAGCTCAGCGATGGCCACGCGCTGCCGGCTCGCACCGCCTTCACCGTGGCCATGCGCGTCTTCCGGGGTGGCGGTTTGACCAAGGATGCCATCTACCTGCGCGGTCTGGTGCGGCTCCTGTCCCATCTCGCGGGCGGCGGGGCCATGGAGCCGCTGCTGGTGGGCAAGGTCTCCTTCGAGCACCTGCCGCTGGTGGAGGAGCTGCTGCGTCGCGAGGTGATCGCACCGCCGGCGCTCCTGCCCCGGTGGCTGAATGGACACGTGGCCCGAGATCGTCTGCAACGTGCCAGGGCCGGGCTTCATCCGACGGACCTGGTCGAACGAGGTGCACAGGCATGAAGGTCGGATTCGTCTGCAACGACTGCGCAACCGAGGACGCGACGTACACGACGACGCGGCTGGGGATGATCGCCCAGGAGATGGGCCACGAGGCGTATCTCATCGGGGTCGGCGACCTGGCCGCCGACCCCGACGACTGCGTGCACGCCGTCGCGCGCTCGGCGCCCCGCAAGAGCTACCGCTCCACCACCACCTATCTGGCCGCCGTGCAGGGGGACAAGGCCAAGGTGCAGCGCATCAAGGTCGACGACCTGGACGTGCTGGTGCTCCGCAACGATCCGGCCGCCGATCTCGGTGTCCGTCCCTGGGCGCAGTCGGCGGGGATCATCTTCGGACAGCGCGCCGCCAGCCGCGGGGTGATCGTGCTCAACGACCCCCAGGCGCTCGCCGACGCCATCAACAAGATGTACTTCCAGCACTTCCCCGAGGAGGTCCGGCCGCGCGCGCTCATCAGTCGCTCGCCGGAGGACATCCGCAAGTTCGTGGAGCAGGAGAAGGGCCGCGCCATCCTCAAGCCCCTGCAGGGCTCGGGCGGGACGAACGTGTTCATGGTCAAGCCGAGCGAGATCGGCAACCTGAACCAGATGATCGAGGCCGTCTCGCGCGACGGCTACGTCATCGCCCAGGAGTACCTGCCGGCGGCGAAGGCCGGCGACGTTCGCTTCTTCCTGATGAACGGCAAGCCGCTCGTCCTCGACGGCAAGTACGCGGCGTTCCGGCGCGTGTCGAAGAAGGGCGACATCCGCAGCAACCTCCACGCCGGCGGCCGCATCGCCAAGGTCCAGGTGACCGAGGAGATGCTGCACATCGCCGACATCGTCCGCCCCAAGCTGGTGCAGGACGGGATGTTCCTGGTCGGGCTCGATATCGTGGGCAACAAGCTGATGGAGATCAACGTCTTTTCCCCCGGCGGTCTGGGCAGCGCCAGCCAGCTCGAGGGCGTCGACTTCACCCGGCCGGTCATCGAGGACCTGGAGCGCAAGGTCGCTTACTGGCGCAACGCGCGCGGGACGCTGGCCAATCGCCAGGTCGCCACGCTCTGATTCGAAAGGCGACGAGCGAGGCGACGCGCCCGCGCCATCGCTCAGGGGAGGACCACGCGCAGGCAAGGCTCCACGAAGAGCGGGGAGGTGCCGACCATGATCACCAGCGTCCATGCGCGCCGCAGCGCGCGCGGCCACCTCGCCACGCCGAGGGGGGCCTCGGCGGCGACGACCGCGCCCTGCACCACGAAGTACGCAAACATCATGGCGGCCATCGCCGGACCGACCGCGACGAGCACTGGATAGGCGTGGCCGGACGCGCTCACCAGGAACCCCAGCAGCATGCCGAGCGCCGGATGGCCGCGCCGGGCGAGGGGGAGGAAGCAGGTCATGCGCAGCCAGTGACTCACCGGGCGAGCCCAGCGCATTCCCCAGAGCTCGGTGACCGTGAGCGAGGCCAGCGGCCGGATGTGGAGCGGCGGCGTCTTGAACCCGAAGACGCGATGGCCCACGCGCAGGACCGCGTAGGCGGCCTCGATGGCCGCGTACGTGAAAACGAGGCCCGCGCCCAAGCGGACCACGAGCGGCGGGACGGCCCAGCGCGGCGGCGAACTGCCGGCGAGATGCAGCGCGACCGCGGCCAGGCCGCCCCAGGCGAGCGCCGCGAAGGACCCGCGGAGATCGAGCCGCGGGCGCTGGCGCCGCAGCAGGCGCGTATCGACGAAGCTCAGCGCGTGGCCGATGCGTCGCGGCGCGCTCCAGGTCGAGGCCTCGCGGGATCGAACGAGATCGATCACGCGAAACACGGACAGGAAGTTGAGGGCCAGGAGGCCGCGCACGAGCGGGATGGGGCCGGCGAGCCAGGGGAGCGCCAAGAGCACCACCGCGGAGAGCACCAGCGCCAGGACCCTGTGCCGAGGCGCCAGCACCGCCGCCAGCATGATGAGCGCCGCCGACGCCCCCAGGACAGCGAGCGGCGCCAGCCACATCACCTCGGCAGCGTAGCCGAGATTGAAGGCAGAGCCCCAGGCGCCCGCGCCGAGCGAGAGGGCGGCGCGGGACAGCCGGTCACTTCGGGACGGGCGGCACCATTAAAAATACCGCCGACATGAGCGCCAACTTC
>JBBJMR010000013.1:0-53529 GCA_037720395.1 Polyangiaceae bacterium | reverse complement strand
TCGAGGTCCGCAGCGCCGTCGTGTACGGCAGCGTCATCGTCGTCCTGGTCTTCGTGCCGGTGTTCCTGCTCGACGGGCTTGCCGGGTCGTTCTTCCGGCCGCTGGCGCTGGCGTACGTGCTGGCCATCGGCGCCTCGCTGCTCGTCGCCCTGACGGTGACGCCGGCGCTCTGCCTCTGGCTGCTCCCGGGCGCCGCGGCGCGGCCCGACGCGCCGCTGGTCGTGGCCCTCAAGCGTCGCTACCGCCGCGCGCTGCCGCGACTCGTTGCCCGGCCCCGGGCGGCGATGGCGGTGGCCGCCGGCGCGGTGGCCCTGGCGGCGGCCTCGGTGCCGCTGCTGGGGGAGGAGTTCCTTCCGTCCTTCAAGGAGACGGACTTCCTGATGCACTTCGTCGAGAAGCCCGGCACCTCGCTGGAGGCGATGAAGCGCGTCACCGTGCTCGCCAGCAAGCGCCTGCGCGCCATTCCGGGGGTGCGCAGCTTCGGCGCCCACATCGGACGCGCCGAGGTCGCCGACGAGGTGGTGGGCCCGAACTTCACCGAGCTCTGGATCAGCACCGATCCCGAGGCGGATCACGACGCCACCCTGGCGCAGGTGCAGGCAGTGGTCGACGGCTACCCGGGCCTGCAGCGCGACGTGCTCACCTACCTCAGGGAACGCATCAAGGAGGTGCTCACCGGCGCCAGCGGCGGGATCGTGGTGCGCATCTTCGGCAACGACATGGCGGCGCTGCGCGACAACGCCGAGGTGGTCCGTGCCGCGATGGAGAAGGTCGACGGGGTGAGCGACCTCAAGGTCGAGAGCCAGATCCTGGTCCCGCAGCTGGAGGTCCGGCTGCGCCCGGAGGCGGCGGCCAGCTTCGGCATGTCCGCCGCGCAGGTGCAGCGCGCCGCGGGCACCCTGGTGAAGGGGACGACCGTCGGCGAGATCTATCGCGACCAGCGGGCCATCGCCGTCAGCGTCTGGGGCACGCCGGCGGTGCGCGTCGACGTCGAGGCGCTGCGGAGCATGCCCATCGAGACGCCCACCGGGGCCACGGTGCCGCTCGGCGAGCTGGCCTCGGTGGCCATGGTCCCCGCCCCGAACGAGCTCAAGCACGAGCGCGCCTCGCGCCGCATCGACGTCAGCTGCAACGCCCGGGGCCGCGATCTGGGCGCCGTCTCGCGGAGCGTCGAGGCGGTGGTGCGGGCATTGCCGTTCCCGCCCGGCCATCACCCGGAGCTCATCGGCGAGTTCCAGGCGCGCCAGGCGTCGCAGCGAAGGCTGCTCGGCTTCGGTGCGCTGTCGCTGCTCGGTATCGTGCTCGTGCTCTACCTCGACTTCCGCTCCGTTCGCCTGACGCTGCTGGTCCTGCTCACGCTGCCCTTCGCCCTCATCGGCGGGGTGGTCGGTGCCTTCCTCGGCGGGGGTGTGCTCAGCCTCGGGTCGCTGGTGGGCTTCGTCACCGTGCTCGGTATCGCCGCACGCAACGGCATCATGCTCGTCAGCCACTACCGGCACCTGGAGCAAACCGAGGGTGTGCCCTTCGGCGCCAGTCTGGTGCTGCAGGGCGCCGAGGAGCGGCTGGCGCCGATCCTGATGACCGCGCTCGCCGCCGGCCTGGCGCTCCTGCCGCTGGTGGTGCGCGGCAACGTGCCGGGACACGAGATCGAGCATCCGATGGCCATGGTCATCCTGTTCGGGCTTGTCTCCTCGACCGCGCTCAACCTCTTCATCCTGCCGTCGCTCTACGCCCGGTTCGCACGAGCCCAGGAACCGGCGCCAACCTGACTCGACCCCGAACGGATGCGTCGCACGCCCGCCCGGGGCATGCGCGCTGCGTGCCGCTCGCACCGAGGAACCGTGTGCAGAGAAGGGATGACGTGAAGGCACCATCGAACGAGTGGGGCACGGTCGGCGCGAATCGCGGTGGGCTCTGTTCTCGTCCTGGTCACCCCACGACCGTCATCGCCTGGTCCGGCGGTCGCCGTGGGCCCCGGGGCGCTCCGGATCAGCGGCGATTTCTGGTGTGCAGCAGCAGGCTCCCGTCCACGGAATCGGGGCGGACCACCGGCAGGATCTCCCTGAGCAGAAGGTAGTCGGACAGCACCGCGCCAGAGAGAACGCCGCGGTAGAGCAGCGCGCTGAAGCGGGGAGGCAGGTCTCCGGCGCGGGCGACGAGCGCGCCGACTATCAGGACCATGCTGCAGAGGTACACGCGCGCCAGACACCAGGCTTGGGGCGCGCCCGGGCCGGCGGCGGAGAAGGGCGCCGGTGTCGGGTTGCGACCCGCCAACGGCGAGTGCCTCTGCTCCCCGCTTCCCCGGACGCGGCATGGTCCTTCGGAGATCCGAGACGGTGCGCGACGAATCCATTCGCTTCGGGGCAATCAGCTCCCGATCCTTGCCGTTTCCCGAACGCGGTTCCGCGGGCCGCGCCGCCCGGATGCACGGGCCCCAGGCCACAAGTGTCCTGCTGCCAGGACGGTCGCTTCGTGCCCGGTTTCGGCAGCGACTCGCATCCCCCGAGATCCGCTGACTGCTCTCCGCGACGCGAGCGGCACGACAGTTGCTCTACTTCCTCACGCAGCGAAGCAACGACTGACCCACACCGGAGCCACCAACGATGAAGACGACGATCCTCTCCACCCTCGGAATCGCGCTCGTGCTGTCCATGCAGGCGTGCACGTCGAGCTCGGGTGGCGGCAAGACACTCAGCGACCCGGCAGCCAGCAAGACAGGGTGCGGGGAGGAGGAAGAGAGCACCTGCGCTTCCGATGCGGACTGCGACGATGACGAGACCTGTACGGCCGGCACCTGCGCAGACACGCCGGTCCCCTGCGCCTCCGACGCGGACTGCGACTCCGACGAGACGTGCTCGAGCGGCGTGTGCTCGGACAACGAGGACTGCGACGAGGAGGAAGACGGCGACGAGGACGAGGACGGGGACGAGAACGAGAACGAGAACGAGAACGAGGACGGCGACAACGACAACGAGATCTGCACGTCGGACGCAGACTGCGATGCCGACGAGGCATGTCAGGCCGGTGTCTGCGAGGATGCTCCGCAGGCCTGCTCCTCGGACGCCGATTGCGATGATGACGCCACGTGCAACGCCGGGACCTGCGAGGACGTGCCGGTCTCGTGCGCGTCCGACGCCGACTGCGACCCGGATGAGTCCTGCGTCTCCGGGACCTGCGAGTAGCGCGCGGCGAACGTCGAGGAACGACCGCCGCTACGAGGCTGGGCGCTGGCGCCCGTGGCGGCGGAGCAACTCGTTCAGGTGGGAGCGCGCGATCTGCCCTTCACGAGCGGCACGCGCAACATTGCCATGCGTCCGGTCCAGCAACCGTCGTACGTAGTCCGCCTCGAACTCGCTGACCAGGATTCGCCGTGCTTCCGGGTACGGGAGCGTGGCGAATCGCTCCAGCGCAGCCATTAGGTCACCGCCGGCCTCCGCCTGCATCTCCTCGTGGAGCGCGATGGGCTCCCCCATGGCCAGCGTCGCCTGCACGAAGTTGCGAAGCTCGCGGACGTTGCCCGGCCAGCGGTGGCGCGCTAGCCGCCCCATCACCTCGGGGGAAATGATGCTCTCGACTGGCTCGCTCCTTCCCTCTTCGCGAATGAAGTGCTCGACGAGCAGCGGGATATCGGCGACCCGCTCACGCAGCGGCGGCACCTCGAGCGTCACCACGGCCAGGCGATAGTAGAGGTCGAGCCGGAAGAGCCCGGTGTTGACGTCGGCACGGAGGTCGCGGTTCGTTGCCGCCACCACGCGAACGTCGGCGTCGATCTCGGCACGGCCGCCGACGCGGACGAACCGCTTCCGCTCGAGCGCACCCAGGAGCATCGTCTGCAGCTCCGCGGGCAGCTCCCCGATCTCGTCGAGGAAGAGCGTGCCGCCGTGCGCATGCTCGAAGGCGCCGCGCTTCTGGTGGTCCGCGCCGGTGAAGGCACCCTGCTCGTGGCCGAAGAGCTCGCTGGCCACGAGCGTCGGCGTCAGCGCGCCGCAGTCCAGGGTCACGAACGGCGCCGCGCTGCGCTGGCTCTGCTCGTGGATGGCGTGAGCGAGCAGCTCCTTGCCGGTGCCGGACTCTCCGATCAACAGGACGGGCACACTGCTCCTGGCGACGCGCCGCAGGTCCTTCATGAGACGTCGCATGCCTGCCGTCGCGCCGCGTAGCTCGCCGAGTCGGTCGTCGTCGTGCAGCTCGACGGTGGCTGGCTGACCGGCTCCGAGCGTGACCGTGGTCTGGCCGAGCTGCAGCGTCGCGGTCCCCGGCACGACCGCCTGCTCGATACGCACCGCGTTGCAGAAGGTGCCGTTGGTGGAGCCGAAGTCGACCACGTGCACCCCACGCTTCCGGGTGCTGATCCGCAGGTGATAGCCGGACACCGTGTTGTCGCGGAGGACGAGATCGTTGTCCTTGGCCGTGCCGATGGTCCCGAGCTCACCTTCCCAGCGGGCGCCCTGATCCGGGCCGTCGCGGACGACTGCCACGACGGTTCCCACCGGCATGGCGTCGCGATACTTCAGCGCGGCGGTGCTCCGGTTGTCACGCATGGAGACGGGGTGGCGGGGCGTGCCGGCCCCGCGCGGCGGGTGGCGGGCTTCCGAGCATGCGTGTCCGACCACGAAGCGCCCGTTGGCGCGCGCCGTGTCGGATTTGGGCACGCCGGATGGCGGCAACCGCAGGAAGGAGGGAGACGTGACGCATGGGTCGAGCCAGCGAGCCCTGGCCCGTGGGTGCCCGGCCGCGTGGAATCCTGACCAGGAATCGCAGTCCGCGCCCCGGCTCCTCTGGTGGTCGAGCGAACGGGGCGAGCGTCAGCCGCACTCTCCGTTGCAGCTACAGGGGCCTGTGCAGAGACATCGCCGTTCGGTGCAAGTGATCTCGCACGTGCTCTCGGCGGCGCACCCGATGGTGCATGCGGGGCACTCGATGGTGCAGGGCCCCCCACGACACTCGATGCTGCACGTATCGCCGTCGGCGCAGACGCAGAGTGGCGGCGAGCAGCCACCCGCCCCGCCCGTTCCGCCGGCACCGGAGCTGGCGGGGCCCCCTGCGGCACCGCCGTCACCGCCCTGCGCGGCGCTCCCGCCAGCGCCGCCCGATGCAGGGGCGCTCCCGCCGCTGGCCGCCCCGCTCCCCGTCGGAACGCCCCCGCCGCCGCCGGACCCAGCAGAGCCCGTGGCCTGCGAGGCGGCGCCGCCCTGCGCCGCAGCGCCCCCCTGCGCGACGCCGGGCCCCGCCAGCCCGTCGTAGTCGTTCGTGCAAGCACCGAGCACGACGGCCATCACCACCAGCCGGGTCACCATGGCGCGATGGTCGTGGATCTCCACCGCTGGGACAACCGCCACAGGCGCGCCCGGCGCCGGCTTTCGTGATCGAACCGGAGCCAAACGCAGCTCTCGAGACGAGCCGCGCTACTCGGCGCTGGTGAGCAGCAGTGGGCCGGAGACGATGAGCCCAACGCCGGCGGCGTAGCGCTTGCTCTCGACGACGCCCGGATCGAGCGGGCTCGTCTCCTCGGTATCCATCGTGTCCGTGTAGGTGCCGGCCGGCACCGTGAACGCTTCGCCGAGGCTGACGATGACCGCGTGGTCCTCCGACACGCCGATGGCCAGCTCCTGGTCGTAGGACATGCCGACCTGGTGGGAGGCGGGCATGAAGATGCCCGGCTTGGCACCGCCCTCGCCGGCGCGCCACTGCCCCTCGGTGCTGATCACCTGCCCGTCCTCGTAGAACTCGACCGTCTCGCCGAAGTAGCAGATGGTGCCGTCCGACAGCGCTGCGAAGAAGTTGCGCGCGATCTCGTGGAGTGCGCCATCCTCGTCCGCGGTCTCCACGACGACGCGCGTCTCCACGCCGGCCACCATCTCCACCTCGTCGGTGACCTCGAGCAGCAGGTGCACGGCGACGCCGTCCTCCTCGCCGTCGAACGTCAATTGCTTCCCCACCGGCATGGGGAAGTACGCGTTGTCGATGTTCAAGGAGAACGCGGGGGAGGTCGCGGGGTCGCACACGGACTCATCCAGGTCCGTCAAGGCGCCGCCTCCCCCCGCTCCTCCGGTCCCGGTGCTGCTCGACCCTGCGCCCCCCGAGCCGGAGCCGTCCCCCCCACAACCCACCACGATCAGGGCGGGTAGAAGGAGCGAGAGTGCGGTCGCGAGACCGCCGTGGGTTGCCGGCATCCGCTGCATCGTGCCTCCGTGTGCGCGGGGTCGGTGTGACCACGCTGACGTTCGGGGGTAGGTGCCCGGCGACCGCCGTTCCTGAGCGGGAAGCCACCGGCGGCGGTAACCTCGGTCGGTGGCTTCCCGCTCAGGAACCCCGGCGGCCGGGCACCCACGGAAAGGAGCGGGCCGGCCGCGAACGTCGGCGGGGCGCGGCTTGGACGGGCGGCGCGAGGGCGGCAGATGACCAGGCTCGACCAGGATGTCCTCATCGCCGGCCGGTTCCGGCTCACGCGGGAGCTCGGCCGTGGCGGCATGGGCTCCGTGTGGCTGGCACACCACGTCGCGCTGGACGTGCCGTGCGCGGTGAAATTCATCGCCGAGGCCAGCGCCTCCGATGCCGTCTTCCGGAATCGGTTCGAACGCGAAGCGCGGGCCGTGGCCAGGCTGCGCCACCCGAACGTGGTGCAGGTCTACGACACCGGCGTGTGGGAGGACCTGCCCTACATCGCCATGGAGCTCCTCGAGGGGGAGGCGCTGGGCGAGCGCATGGCGCGGCTCGGGAAGCTGGACCTGGGGGCCACGGCGGCGATCGTCACCCAGGTCGCCGCCGCGTTGCAGCGTGCCGCCCAGCTGGGCATCGTCCACCGCGACCTCAAGCCGGAGAACATCTTCCTCGCGCGCCAGGGAGCGGGCGAGACGGTGAAGCTGCTCGACTTCGGCATCGCCAAGCTCCATCACGAGGCAGACCGAGGACCGGTGACGGTCACCGGTGCGTTCGTGGGCACGCCGCAGTACATGAGCCCCGAGCACGCGCACGGCGGCAAGGAGATCGATCCTCGCTCCGACCTGTGGTCGCTGGCGGTGGTGACCTACGAGTGCGTCACGGGACGGCTGCCGTTCGATGGCACCGGGCTGGGCGAGGTCTTGCAGGCCATCATGTCCGCCCCCATCCCGGTGCCGTCGGCCATCGAGCCGGCGCTCCAGGGCGCATTCGACGGCTGGTGGGCCCGCGCCGCGGCCCGTGAGCCCGCGGAGCGCTTCCAGACTGCGGCCGACCTGGCCGCGGCGCTCGAGCTCGTGGCCAGGGTGCCGGCGGGGGCGCCCGCGGGCGGGGCGGTGCAGCGGGCCGGGGCGGACACGGTGCAGGCCGCCGCGGCGGACACGGTGCAGGCCGCCGCGGCGGCGTGCCACCGAGCCTGCGGCCACGCTGTCCGGCGCCGAGCGCGCCATTGCCGCTTCACGCAGCCGCAGCCCGGCGGCGATCGCGGGGCGGGTCGGGGTGGCGGCGCTGCTGGTGGCGGCAGCATGGCTCGGGCTGCGCGCGGTGACACCGTGGAGGGAGGACCACCTCGCCGCCGGTAGCGCGGGACCAGACGCGTCGGACGCGTCGGACGCGTCGGGCGCGTTCTCGGCCCCATCCACCGCTCCACCGTCCGTCCCGCCGTCGCCGCCGCCCGCCGCGCTCCCGCCACCGAGCGTGGCCCTGCAAGAGACCGCGGCGGCAGCGGCAGCGCGCGCGCCCGGGCCGCGCGCACCCGTGCGCACGCGCGCGGCCAACGCCGCTCCGCCAGACGGCGCTGCGCCCCTGGAGCCTGGGTACTGACGTGCCCAGGGTCCGCCTGCTCCTCCTCGCAGCCGCGCTGGCGATCACGCCATGCCGTACGGCCGTGGCGCAGAGCGAAGCGGACAGGACCACGGCCCGGGTGCTCTTCTACGAGGCACGCCAGGCGCTCGACGCCGGCCGCTGGGAGCAAGCTGCGGATCTCTTCGAGCATTCGAACCGCATCTTTCCCGCGCCGACCGCCGCGCTCGGCCTGGCGCGCGCGCTGGCCGGGGGTGGCCACCTGATGCGCGCCTACGAGACGTACACGTCGATCCTCACCGCCGAGCTGCCGGCGACGGCATCGCCGCCCTTCCAGCGTGCGGTCGCCGAGGCGCGCCGGGAGCGCGAGGTGCTGGCGCCGCGGCTCCCCGCGCTGGTGCTCCACGTTCGGGGGCCGGCGGCGCCGATCGTCTCCCTCGATGGCAGACCGCTCGCAAGCGCCGCCCTTGGCCAGCGGAGCTTCGTCGAGCCGGGAGAGCACGTGATCGAGGCCGGCGCACCAGGCTTCGTGTCGCAGCGTCGCGATGTTCGCGTCGCCGAGGGCGAGACGCAGAACATCGACATCCAGCTCTCCAGGCTGGCGACGTTGCCGGTGCGGGCACCGGCGCGAGACGCCTCGCCGGCGGCGGCGCCGGGCGCGCCCGGGATGACACCGCTCCGCGTCACCGGCCTGGTCGTCGGTGGTGTCGGCATCGCCGCCCTCGCGGCGGCCGCCGTGAGCGGGGGCCTCTATCTGTCCGCGAAGGCCACCGTGGACGAGACGTGTCGCGAGACCGGCCCCGGTGCCTTCTCCTGCAAGGACACATCCGGCGCGGACGCTGCGGCCGCCGGAAGGACGTACGGCTGGATCAACGGCGTGACCCTGGTCGGCGGGCTGGCGGCGACCGGCGTCGGGGTGACGCTGTTCGCGCTCGGTGGACGGGACGCGCGCGCCTCGGTGCGCGGCAGCGGGCGGGGCGTGGAGCTGCGGGGCTCGTTTTGAAGCTGCTCCGCTGCGCCGCCGCCTCGCTGCTCCTCCCGGGATGCCTGGTGCTCGACGGGCTCGATGGATCGTATGCGGTCGACGAGCAGACCGCCGGGCAGTGCAGCGGCCGTTGGAGCGCCGCCTACGGTGGGCAGGCCCCGGAGAGCGCCGGAGGCATCGCGGTGAGCAGCGCGCCGCGTCTCTTCGTCGTCGGGTCCTACTCGGGCGAGCTGGCGGTCGGGCAGCAGACGCTGGCGGCCAACGGCATCGACTCGTACCTCATCGCCCTCGACAACGACGGAGGCCTGCAGCAGGCATCGACCAGCGGGTTCGCCGGAAACGAACGGGCGAAGCGAGTGGCCGCCGACACCGAGCTGGTGGTCCTCGCCGGGACCTACAGCGACGGCTTCGACGGCTGCGCGCCCGCCGACGAGCCGGGGGACGCAGGCATCTTCGTGAGCTTCGTCACCGCGGGCACGCTGGTGATCCAGGAGACACGCTGCCTCGCCGGCACAGGAGCCCCGGAGATCACCAGCATTGCGCTGGACGAGCAGGGCGTGCGCATCGCCGGCGTCTTCGACGGAGAGCTGGTCCACGAGGGGACCGCCCACGGCGCCAACGAGCGCGACGGGTTCCTGGTGAGCTTCGATCGCAGCGGAGGCGCAGGCCTCCTGCTCCTCGCCACGGGCGACGGGGATCAGAGCATCGACGCGGTCACCGTGCTGCCCGGCGGCGGCACGGCCATCGCTGGGACATTCGGCGACGAGCTGCTCCTGCTCGGCGAGTCGCGGCTGGCCGCGGGGGGCGACGACATCTTCGTGGCGGTGCTCGACCCGGATCTGGGCCTGCGGACGCTGTCGAGCTGGGGCACCGACGAGGATCAGCAGGTCAGCGGCATGGCCTTCGAGGGCGAGCAGCTGTTCCTCGCCGGCGAGCACGACGGCGGTGCGCTCGACTTCGGTGGCGGCGCGGTGCTCGCCGCGCCCGAGGGCGAGGCGGCGGCAGGATTCGCGGTCTCGTTTCCCTTCGACGCCGAGAGCGGCGCGCTGGCGGCACCGCTCTGGCTGACGGCCTTTGCGGCCGATGATCTCGACGTCGCCGGCATCGCGGCGAGCGGCGCCGCCGTCTACCTGGCCGGCACCGTGGATGGCGGCCTGGCGGTGGGCGCGGGGGTAGCGCGGGGCTCCGGCGCGCGGGACGTCTTCGTCGTTCGGCTGGACCGGGGCACGGGGCAGGAGACCGCCGTCTCACGCTGCGGCGACGCCGATGTCCAGACGGTGGTCGGGGTGGCCGTGGACGTCGAGGACGACGACGTGTTCTTCGTCGGCGAGCTCAGCGGGTCCATCGATCTCGGCGGCCTGGGTCCACGCACCAGCCAGGGCCAGACCGACATCCTGGTGGGCGAGATGGCCACGCCGGAGTGAACGCCCCTGCCGTGCGGCGTCGGGTTCGCGCGCCGCCGAGGACGCGCGCCATCGCGACGCGGCGTCATCGAACGCACGGGGGAGCGGTCGCGGAGAATACGACCGCTCCCCCGTGGTTCCTCGCTCTCGATGCTCGCTACTGTTGCTACCCGGTCTCGTTGCCAACGCTCGGCGTCACGTGTGATCCAGCACGCTCCGCCGAGCGCCATCCATCAGTCTTGCTCTTCTTCCTCGTCCGCGCCGTCCTCTTCCTCCGGTGCGCCGACGATGCTGCCGTCCGGGCCGACCTTGACCTCCCAGAGCGAATCGCTGGTGATCACCTTCACCTCGCGGTTGCACTGTCCGTCGTCGTCCGGTTCCACCGAGACCGCCTCGCCGCCGACCGCCGCCTCGGCCGCTGCGATGGCGTCGTTCAACGACACGCTCTCGCCGCAGACCTGTGCCGACTGCGCGGAGGTTTTCATCGACAGGACCTGCCCGCTCACGATGTCCACGCGGACGTCCTTGAGGGCGTCACTGGACAGCGCGCCCACGGCGAACACCGGGTCGGCATCGACCCGCAGCGCCGCCCGCAGCCCGATGCCCTGCGAAGTCTCCAGCTCCGCCACCGACACCGAGTCGGCCAGAGAGAGCTCGGCCTTGCCGAGCGCGTCGCGCAGCTTCTGCACCTGCTCCGAATCCCCGGAGCAGCCGGTGGAGAGTGCCAGAGCGGTGATGCCCAGAGTCGCAATGATGCGTCGCATGGTGGTCCTCCTCGTCGCCCGGGCGCGCCCGAGCCCCTGTGGGTGCGTGGCGTGAGTGCCCCTCCGCCAACGAACCTGAGCGCAAATGACTGTCCGTTTCCGAGGCTGAACGGTAGCCAAACGCTTCCCAGCGGCGAGCGCATGTGGCGCCGGCATTGCGGTACCTCTGGGCGTCGGCGCGGAGGACGGGATGCGTGTGTTGGTGGTGCACGATGACGGCGAGGTCCGCGACCTGGTGCGTCGTGCGCTCGCCCGAGAGGGGCATGGCGTCGCCCTGGCGCGCTCCCTGACGGAGGCCAGGCGCTCCGTGGCGGAGCGGGTCCCCGACCTGGTGGTGGTCGACGTGACCCTCGGCGACGGCTCCGGCGTTGCCTGGTGCAGCAAGCTCCGCCGGGCAGGCCACGAGCTGTTGATCATCATGCTCGTTGCGCGGGCCGAGTGGCCGCGGCGCTTCGCCGCCTTCGACGCCGGCGCGGACGACGTGCTCGCCCAGCCGTTCGCGGTCCCCGAGCTGCAGGCTCGCGTCCGCGCCATGGCCAGGCGCGCGGTCGTGCCGGCACCGCTGGCCCCGCCAACGCTGCTCGCGCTCGGCCAGGTGCTCGTCGATGTCTCTGCCCGGCGCGCCACCCGCCACGGCGCGGAGGTCGCCATCACCCCCCGCGAGTGGGCGGTGCTGGTCTACCTGAGCGAGCGGCGCGGCAGCGTGATCGCGCGCACCGAGATCCTGGAGAGGATCTGGCGCGAGCGTACCGAGAAGTCCAACGCCAGCCTCGACGCCATCATCGCCCGGCTGCGACGCAAGCTGGGCGCCGAGGTGATCCGGACCATCCGTGGCACCGGCTACGCCATCGACGCTGACTGAGTCGTCACCGTCCGCGCGAGCGCTTCCGGGCCACCCCAAGGCCGCTGCCCTCGGTGCCTACAAGGTGAGCCTCATGGCCAGCGACGCCTGGCGACGGTTGAAGTCGTCCCCAGCGCGTACTAGCGACTTGCCTTCTTTCGCCACCTCGCTGCGCGGATCTGCATGACCATCTCGGCCTGGCAGAGCTTCAGGCCGTACCTCGCCTCCTCAGCGTCCTCTGCATGCCGCGCCCGTGCGGGTGCCTCCGGCGCCGGCGGCTCCGCCATGCCGATGAGGACCGCCTGGAGCGCGCCAGTGGCCTCCTTCGCCAGCCGGTGGCTACCAAATCCATGGACGATTGCATCGCCGAGTCCGGCGGGCGGCCATGCCCCATCTGATGATGGGTTTCACGGGTTTCACGGGAGTGCTTTGGATAGGAGAAACGCAGTGAAGAACCCGGCGCCCGTGATTGCGCCAATGAAGCTCTGAGCCTTCTCAAAGGCCTCCGGAATCATCGTCTCTGCCAGCATCGCCAGCACGGCGCCAGCCGCGAACGCCTTGATGATGGCCGCCACCTCAGGCGGCGCACCGCCAAGCGTGATGTTCCCGATTCCCGCTGCCAGGCCCGAGATCAACGCGATGCCGGCCCAGATGGACAGGATGTAGACCGCTCCGCGCCCAGCCTGCTTCATCCCGGACGCGCTCGAGAGGCCCTGCGGAAGATTCGCGATGAAGAACCCGGCGATGACCGCGAACTTCGCCTTTCCATCGTCGACGCCAAGACCGACGATCAACGATTCGGGGATCCCGTCGAGTAGCGCCCCGAGCGCAATGGCGAGCCCGCTGCCAGGAACCGCGCTCTCCTTGGGCTGCTCTACACAATCGCCGCAGCGATTGCGGTGCTCGGCGCCTCGCTTCGAGAGCAGCCAGTTCGCTCCGCTGAAGATCGCGGCCCCTGCGGCGAAGCCGCTCAGCGTCGGTCCGAGCCCGCCGATCTTGACCGACTCCTCCATCAGCTCGGTTCCGAGCACGCTGACCAGTACGCCGCTCCCGAAAGCCATCACCGCCGCGATGACACGATGTGGCAGCTCGACGAGAAGCGTCACCACCGCGCCGAGCACCAGCGCTCCGCCCGCCAGAAGGCCGAGCAACCCAGCGAAGACCCAGCTGCTCACGGAGTGGAGGGCCGCATCAGTGGAAAGTGTCCAATCCCTTCAGGAACTCGACGACATCGGCGCGAACGCCGGGATCGTTCACATAGAACGGATGCGGCGCGTCGTTACCTCGCTGAGGATCCAGGAGTGACGCGAGTCCGACGACCGACGCGTCGTGGAGAAAGCGCTCTTTGCGCGCTAGATCCAGCAAGAGCGGTAGCGCGACTCCTCGTTTCTCGCCGCGGATGCTCGCGTTCACGACCACCATCTTGTCGTCGAACCCGCCGAGCGCGTTGACGATTGTGTCGAGCTTGGTGTCTCCGCGCTTTCCTGCGGGTAGTGGCACGTATGCGGGCCACATTGTCTTGAGATCCACGAGGAGCGGCGGAACGAACTTGCTCTGATCAACGTTGTGGCACGTGGTGCAGTTTGCCCGGAAGGCCTCCCTCCCTCGTGACTCTGCAGCGGGATCGACCTTTGCTCCGTGTGGTGCCTCGAGCGCATCAAGGTATGCGTTCATGTCGAGCAGCTTTTGGTTGTCGACTCGGCGGCCGACCGGGTTGCCCTGCTCTCCGGGCTTGCCCTGCATCTCGGCTTTCACGAAGGGGTAGCCCTTCACGCCCGTCTCCTCCAGAATGGCCGCATACTCGTCCGCGAGTTGCGTGCCTGCCGGACCGGCCAGGGCCTTGAGGAACTCGCGTCCCTCAGGGGTGACGAGCGTCGTGGGATCGAGGTTCGTCGTGTAGGACGCGTTGCTGATGTCCTCGAGCTTCGCAAACTCGCCGGCGCTCCCGTAGGGCGCCGCCAGATCCTGTCGAAAGAGCGGGGTATTCATGACGGGATTGCCGTTGAGGTCCTGGGTCTCGTCGAAGGTCCCGACCGGGTAGTTGTCGTGATTGGTCAGGTATGCGTCGACTTCGGCCTCCGTCGACTTGGCGCCCAGACCCGACTTTGCGCGGCCAATGCTGACCCCCAGGAATGTGCCCTGGAGATTCGGGTAGTACGCGCGTGAGTTGGCAGCAATCGACAGGAGCTTGCCCGTGTCGAGGTTCACGGCAGCGAGCCCGTCGATGCGCTTCCCCACCGAGCCGCCGTTGGCCATCTCGTAGACCGAGCCGTCGGTGCGCACGTGGCAGATCGTACAGGCGATTCCGAGCTTGTCGGCCCCCGCGAGGTCGATCTTCCCGTCGCCGTTCGAGTCCTTCGGAACGAGACCGGCGACTGCGTTCGCTTCGACGATCTCCAGCATCGCCTTCGGATCATGAAGTGTTGGTGCCTTGGCGGGGGACAGGTCGGTCGCGAGATCGTGTGCGAGCTTGTCCTTGAGCGCCGCAGGGACGGCGTCGATGTCGATCTGGAGTCCAGCCTTCAGCGCGTCGAGCACGGTGACCTTCGCGGCAGCCATCCCTTGCGGGAGGCGCATGGCGTCGGTCCAGAACCCCTCGTTGCCGAAGGTCTCGAAGCGAAACACGTCCTTGCCCGCAGCCGCGTTGCCGCGGCCGTGCGGGTTGGGATTCACGTCGATCCCCGGCCCATCCTTCGGGCCCGCCGACGCGATCGCAGACGGGGTCGTGTTCACGGTCGTGAGCCCAGTGGGCGAGGGTTCGTCCTTCTTACATGCGCAGTTCGACGCGCTCACCAGAGCAATGCCGAATGCGATCTTCGCCGTCGCCGCGTGTCTTTTCATGCGCCCCGTCATGGAAGTGATACGCCGGCCTGTCGCCCGCGCGCGTTGGTTGTCCGCAAGATCTGCCGCAGAACTGCGCCGACTCTTGGCGAGCGCCGACGTTGCCTCTACCGAGGTCAGTCGCAAGGGCTCGAGCGACCCGCGCGCCGATCGCCGGTTCAGCTCCTGCCGTTGCTGCGGAGGAACTCTCCGACTTTCCTCGTGATCGCCTTCGCCTTCGCCTTCGTGGCGCGCAGCAGGTACGGTACGCCTCCTCACTGACAGCTTCACCAAAATCGACCAGCAACTGATGTTCGGCGAGACCGAGCGCGTAGGCGATTCCTGCCGAAACGGGGTCCAACGAGGTCGCGTGTATCTGCAGCCGCCGAGCGGCGCGGAGCGGTCGTGCGCCAACCCTTCCCCAGAGGTCGCGACCTTCCCGCGCCCGCCAGGCGTCGTGCCCGTCGGCCTCACGGTCGGCGCCCCTGCCTGAGGCGACGCGGCGTGCGGAGGCGGTCTGCACGCGCGCTGCGCAACTGCACCAAGATTGCGCGAAGCGCCCAGCAAAGCGCCCAGATCTGGCGAGGCATGGCGATTGCTCGGTGCCTTGCATCATGCACCCCCTCGCCAGAGCTTCCGGTCTCGTGCTCCTCCTCTCCATCTGCACGGAGGGGTGTGGAAGCGACGCCGGTGGCCAGGGCACCACCGGCGGCGCCGGAGCCGCCAGCGCGTCCGCGGGGACCTCCAGCACAGGGGCCGCGGCGACCGGCGGGTCGGGCGCGGGTGCGGGTGCGGGTGCGGGTGGCTCCTCCAGCGGCGGAGGCGCCGCACCGACGGCGCTCCCGCTGGGCACGATCAGCGACCAGGGCGCAACGGAATGTGTGATCAAGGGCCCCGGGACGCTGCTCCCCGGCGCCGCGTGCCGGAAGCTGATGGTCGACTGTCCGGACATCGAGCCGCTCGGCGCGGTGGTGGCGGTGGTTGCCCCGGACAATCCCAAGGGAACCATCGTCCTCCACGATGGGGGCGGCGGCGAGACGTTCTTCGGCCGCAACGACCTGGTACAGCGGTACCTCGACGCCGGATTTCGCATCGTCGAGATGGAATGGGATTCGGCCTGGGAGGCATCGGCGTCGCACCCGAGCATCAAGAGCGCGGCCTGCCGCCCGGCGACCGTGATGCAGTGGGTGTTCGACGAGATCCAGGGCGGCTCGCGAACCGAAGGATTCTGTGGGCAGGGCCAGAGCGGCGGCTCGGGGGTGATGAGCTACGCGCTCGCCGCCTACGGCCTCGGCGACATCCTCGACTACGTGATGATCACCTCGGGGCCACCGTTCGGTCGGATGGACTGCGGCTGCGGCTCGACGGCCGCGGACTGCGCCATACCGGATGGCTTCTGTCCGGAGCTCACCAGCGAGGCCATCGCTGCCGCCAACCACCTGCCCTCCAAGGTGGCCGACTGGGAAGGGATCGAGACCTGCGGTCCCGGGGCCACCGACGAGGACTACGCGAAGTATCGCGCCGACAGCGTGGCCAGTCCCGACGCGCTCTTCGAGTACCCGCAGACCCTGGTCGACGCCTTCTATTGCGCCATGAATCCGAACCCCACCCCTGCTGGCGGCGCTCTGTTCCTGAGCAAGGTCACCACCGAAGGTGGCGCCAAGCCTGCGGTCCACTGCTCCCCGAGCTGTTCGGTCGAGAGCATCTACCAGGCGGACAATGCTCTCTCCGACGGGACGCTCGTCTCCGACGCGATGGTCGACCTGATGACCAGCAAGTGCACGCCGCGCCACCCGTAGGAGAGGCGGACAGCGCGTCGTCCAAGAATCGAGGTACGCTTCGGGGCGGTGGCCGCCGCAAGTCCCGTCCCCGCTCCGCGATGAGCTCCGAGCCGCCCGACCGGGCCGCGGATCCCTTCGAAGGCTTGACCGCAGGGGACCCGGGCGAGCCCCCGGAGATGGCCGCAGAGACGCGAGCCTATCTGCTGGTCCGCCTCGGCGAGTCGACGCGCGTGATCACGCTGGACGAGGGACAGGAGGTCGTCGCCGGACGATCACGACAGGCGGCGATCGTCATCGAGCACGAGCGGGTCTCCCGGAACCACGCGGCATTCGTGCGTCGCGGTGGCGAGGTCTTCGTTCGGGACCTCGGCAGCCGGCACGGCACGCTGATCGGCGGCCGTCTCCTGCGTTCCGGCGAGGCGGCGCTCGGCGGTGGAGATCTGGTGCGCGTCGGCGCCGTCGAGATCCTGGTGGCCACCGCCTCGGAGGGCGGCGGGGCCTACGCCGCCGAGGGGGACCCGGTCACCGTCGGTACCGACGAGCTGGTCGTCGCCGATCCCAAGTCGGCGGAGGTGGTGGCCATGGCCCGCCGCCTGGCGCGAGCACCGAGCACGGTGCTGTTGCTGGGCAACACAGGCGTGGGCAAGGAAGTCCTGGCGCGTCTCATCCATCGCTGGAGCCCGCGCGCCGGTGGACCCTACGTGCGCATCAACTGCGCGGCCATTCCCGAGACGCTCCTGGAGAGCGAGCTCTTCGGTCACGAGCGCGGCGCCTTCACCGGCGCCGACAGGCGCAAGATCGGTCAGATCGAGGCCGCCTCCGGTGGCAGCTTGCTCCTCGACGAGATCGCCGAGCTGAGCAGGAGCGCCCAGGCCAAGCTGCTAGGGGTCCTGGAGAACCGGACGGTGACACGCGTCGCGGCCACCACCGAGACCGCCGTCGATGTCCGCCTCATCGCCGCCACCCATCGTGACCTCCGCGACGAGGTCGCCGCCGGCCGGTTCCGCGAGGACCTCTACTACCGCATCAGCACCTTCACCCTGCGCATCCCGCCGCTGGCCGAGCGCGCCGCGGAGATCGAGCCGCTGGCGGCCGTCTTCGCGCGCCGCTTCGCCCAGATGCTCGACCAGCCCAACCCCCGGCTCAGTCCGGCCACGATGGCCGTGCTGCGTGCCCACGCCTGGCCGGGGAACGTCCGCGAGCTGCGCAATGCCATCGAGCACGCGGTCGTCCTCGCCGAGCGTGGGGTCATCGAGCCGCACCACCTGCCCGAGGCCGTGCGCGCACCCTCGAGCGGCGACGACGCCGCAGCGCCCACAGCCGGCAACGAAGCGGCGATGCGTGATCAGATCGAGGCGATGGAGCGGCGGGCCATCGAGAAGGCGCTCGGCGCCGAGGGCGGCAACCAGACGCGCGCCGCGCGCCTGCTCGGCATCTCCAGGCGCGCGTTGACGTACAAGCTCGCCAAGTACGGCTTCGGCCGGCGGCGCGCCTGAACGGGGCCGTGGCCCCGGAGCGCCGGCCGGCTCACGGCGCCACGAACCAGGGCGTGGCCGTGGGATCGGTGTGGAAGTGCTCGAAGAGGGCGTCGGCGACCTTCTCCCGGCCTGATGGACCAGGGTGGGTGCCGTCTTCGATGAAGTCGTCCACGGACCAGGTGAGCCCGTCGGAGCGCGGGTGGGTGCCGTCGGCCCACAGGTAGGGCCCCCAGCCGAGCCACGGCAGCCCCTGCGCAGCCGGCGCGTCGAGGATGCCCTCGACGATCAGCTTCTTCATCGCGAACGCCGACCCATAGGCGAAGGGGTCGGGGTTCAGATCGCTAGAGGCGTATCCGCCGTAGCTGCGACTGGCCAGGTACACCAGCGTCAGGTTCGGGAAGCGAGCGCGCAGCATGCCCAGGATGGTGCGAGTCTCCTCGGCGAGCGGGGCCTCGTAGGCCGGAAAGCAGGGCCCATCGATTCCCGCCAGGGTGCATTGCTCCTGAGGCGTCTTGCGCGCGAGCTTGACCCAGGCCACCGCGACCTGCGCGTCGCTGACACCGCGAGCGCTCAGGCGGTTGCCGAGGTTGCTCCAGACCTCGTTCGCCGGGTCGAGCCAGGCCACCGTGGTGTGTCCCGAGAGCGCGCCGTCGACGAGGACCAGGTGCGGGTCGAGCTGCGCATTGTCCTGGTACTTGGCGATGAAGGCCGAGAACTCCATCGTCGTGTGGGACATGCCGATGGACACCATCGCGTACTTTCCGTCGGGGTCCGGCGCTCCGGCCGCGTCTCGGGGCACGATGGCGTTCCCCAGCGCCACGCCCTTGGCTGCGTACGCGGCGGGCGGCTGGTTCGAGCCGCAGTAGAGCCCGCCCTGCAATCCCCGGTACTCGCCATCCTCGAGGTCGGAGACCGGGGTCAGGCCGATCGACGTGCAGGTGGGCCCCGGGCAACCGGCGGGCATGGCCACCGACGCCGGCTCGGCCGACAGATCGACCGGCACGCACGCCGCGGTGCCACCGCCCTGACCTGAGCCGCCGCCTGGACCTGCTCCCCCGCTGCCCGAGGTGGTGCTCGCCGACGCCGTGCTCTCGGTCGTGGCTCCACTCGAAGGCGAGCCTCCAGGGCCCCCGCCACCCGCGCTCGCTGCCACGCCGCCGGGTAGGTCCGCCCCATCGCTGCATGCGGCAGAGCCGGAGAGCATCGCCAGCAGACAGCAGGTCGCGCCGAGGGAGCGAGTGTTCATCGAGGCCCGTCGAGCAACGCCCGTGCCGGAGCGACAGCTGCCGCCTGGCGCCCGCTGCGGCGGCGCGCGCGCAGGGTGCGGAGCCGGGCCTGCACGACAATTGCGCAAGTGCACGTCGACTGCGCGGCAACCAGGACGCGACGGACCGCGGCGATGCGGCAAAGGCGATGTCGGCCCGGCAGCGGGCGGTGGCAGCGCGCTTGCTTCCACTCGCCGGGCGCTGGTCTGCGGGCGGCGCACGACCGACGCTTGCCATGAGTCCCTCGATGTATGCTCGTTCAGTGCGCAAGGCGATGTGGGCGGTGGGACTCGCGGTCGCGCTGCTCGGCGCGCTCGCGCGCGCGCAGCCGGAGGCCACCCCGCCCCAGGCCGCCGCACCGAGCACCGGCGTCGAGCGCGCCCGGGCGCTCACCGAGCGCGGCAGAGATCTGCTCACCGCGGGCGACGTCATCACCGCGCTGGCCACCTTCCGCGAGGCAGCCCAGCTCGCCGAGTCCCCCGGTCTGCGTTTCAACATCGCGCTCGCCGAGGAGAAGCTCGGTCAGCTCGTGGCGGCGCTGCTCGACTACCGCCTGGCCAAGCGCCAGGCAGCGCGCGGCGACGCCCCGCAGGTGAGTGCCAGCGTGGACGCGCGGATCGCCGCCCTCGAGCCGCGCATCGCCGCGTTCACCATCCAGCGGCCCGCCGGCGCGGAGCGAGCCACCGTCTTCGTGGACGGCGTGGCCGCTGCCCATGGCGGCAGCCGCATCGCCGTCGATCCCGGCCCGCACCGGGTGACGGCGCTGGTGGACGGCGTCACCCGGTTCGAGCGCATCGTCCGCGTGGGCGAAGGCGAATCGCGGGCCATCACGCTGACGCTCTCCCCACTGCCGGAGCGGCCGCGGCCCACGGCGCCTGGGTACGTGATCGGCGGCGTCGGTCTGGCCAGCTTGGCGGTGATGGGCGTCTTCATCGGCCTGCGCCAGGGAGTCCTGGCCGATCTCGAGAAGCTGTGCCGGGACGACGGGCACTGCGCCGCGGCCGCGCAAGAGGACATCGACCGCGGGAGAACGTACACCGGTGTGGCCGAGGTGACGGCGGTGGTCGGGACCGTCGCGCTGCTCGGCGGTGCGGTGCTCCTGTGGCGTGCTTACTCCAACGGCAGCGACGAGCGCCGGGGCGCGGCCGCGGTCGTCGTGCGCGCCGGCGCGGGCGGCCTGCTGGCCAGCGGGGTCTTCTGATGCGCGTTCGTGCGATGAAGCTCGGCCTGGTCACCGGCGCGCTGGCCGTCGGAGCGCTGGCTGCGACGTCCCTGCCTGCCGGGTGCCTGTTCCCCGACCTAGAGGCGGACGGCAGCAACGCGTTCCTCTGCGACGGTGGCCCGGGATCGCGCTGTGTGGATGCACCGCCCGCGAGCTGGGAGGGGCCGGTGCACACCTTCATCGGGCACGACCCGGGCAGCTGTCCCCAAGGCTACGAACAGGTCGACGGCCCGTACCTCGTCGACACGCCCACCTGCGACTGCGCCTGCCAGGACGACTCTGCCGCCGCCTGCGAGAAGTACGGCATCGCCTTCTACGCGTCCGATGTCTGCGCGGCGGGCGCTCGGTGCGACCTGGAACCAGAGCCGAAGGGGGGCTGCTACCAGTTCCAGACGGGCACCTGCGATCACGCCATGCTGGACCCGCATCCGGACGCGGGATGCACACCCGAGAAGGAGAGCGTGCCCGTCGAGTACGGCACGCGAGCGATGCTCTGCCGCCAGCACGACCGGGGGTTCGGCTGCGGGAGCGAGCGCACCTGCCTCCCCGCCGAGGAGAAGGACTGCTACTTCAAGCGCGATTACGAGGGCGACTGCTTCGAAGGGGGCACGGACCGCCGGGTCGCATACCTGGAGATCGAAGATCCGCGTGCGTGCGCTTGCAGCTGCGAGACCACCTGCGATGTGACGGTGCGGAAGGGCACGAGCTGCGACCTGTGCGAGCGCGACAAGGGAAACCCTCTCAACCCGAGCTCTTGCCAGGACGTAGGCGACAGCGGTACGGCCGGCTTCGATTACTGCGACGTGCAGGCCTCCTGCGAGGCCACCGACCAGTTCCTGGAGGGCGAGGTGAGTCGCACCGGTCCGGTCACCATCTGCTGCCGCTGAGTCGGTCGCGACACGGGCCGTGCGCGCCCTGGCCGCGCGCGCCGCGCTGCGCCTTCAGAACTCGACGCCTGCCTTGGTCGATGTCGGCGGCGGAACGGTGGTCGGCGCGGCAGACGCGGTTGACGTGGCGGTGCTGGAGGGCGCGCCAGCCTGGGGCCTCGCCTGCGGGCGTGGCCTGTCCGGCGCCGCTGGCGCGGTGTGCGGAGGGGCGACGAGCGACGCCGGCGCGCTGCTGCTGGCAGCGACGGAGCCGGCCGCGGCATCGACCGCTGCGGGCAGCGCTTCGCTGGTCTGCGTCGAGGTCGGCGAAGCCGACGGCGCCGGTGGCGACGACGCTGCGGCCAGCTCCGAGGCGGCGGGCGCAGGGGCGCCCTGGCCCACGCACCACCAGCCCGCGGCGAGGCCGCCTGCCGACAGGAGCGCCAACATCGCAGCCTGCCCGGCGCCGAGACGTCGCCTCCGCGGTGGGGACGGCCCGACGTCCGCCCCTACCGACACGGACGAATCTTCGCCGGTCGGAGCGGTCACGCTGGTGGCGTCGCCTGTGGCTCGCGTCATGGACCCGACGGCGTAGGCCGAACCGGCACCGGACGGCGTGGTCGCGGTGCGCTGCCGATCGGCTGCGCGCAACGCCGCGTCCAGCCAGTCGCGTCGCGCCTCGCTGCGATTTCCCAGCGCGGCCCGCAGGTACTCCTTCACGGCCTGGTCGTTGACCATCATCCCCAGCCGTCCGAGGGCCGCAGCGATGGCCGTCTCGAAGGCAGCCATGCTCGCGAAGCGGCGCTCGGGGTCACGCGCCAGCGCGGTGAGGATCACCTCCTCGATCTCCGGCGGCAGCGAGGGTTCGACCTCGCGCGGGCGGCGCGGGGTGGCCGCGATCACGTTGCGCAGCGTCTCGCCCTCTCCGTCGGCACGAAACGGATGATGACCGGTGACCAGGAAGTAGTAGACCGTCCCGAGCGCGAAGACGTCGGCACGCCGGTCGATGCTGCCCGCGAGCGCCTGCTCGGGGGCCATGTAGGGGACCTTGCCCTTCACCTGCCCCACGGCGGTCTCCGCCGCGCCGCGGCCGAGCGCCTTGGCGACGCCGAAGTCGACGACCTTGATCGCCCCCTCGCGGGTGACCAGCAGATTTTGCGGGGAGACGTCGCGATGCACCAGGTCGAGCGAGCGGCCCTGTTCGTCGCAGAGCTCGTGCGCGGCGTGTAGTCCGGCGCACGCTTGCATCATCATGCGCGAGGCGACGGCCACCGGGACCGGCGCCGCCACCTTGCGCAGCAACGTGGCCAGCGTCTCACCGTCGATCCACTCCATCACCAGGTAGAGGACTTCGCGCTCTTCGCCGAGATCGAGGATCTCCACCACGTGCGGGTGCCGGATGCGGGAGGCGAGCGCAGCCTCGTCCAGGAACATGCGCTCGAAGCGCGGGTCGTCCGAGAGCGCGGGCAGGATGGTCTTGATGGCCACCACCTTCTGAAAGCCGTGGCTGCCGCGGAGACGGGCCGCCCACACCTCGGCCATCCCGCCGTGCGCGGCGCGGGCGAGAAGCTCGTAGCGGCCCAGCGTGGCACCCGCCTCGAGTTGCCCGAGCTCCTCCATCACCCTGGCGATTGTCCCACGGACACCGGACGCCGGGGTACGCTGCTTCGCCGTCGTCGCTGCCGCGCGGCGCATCCCCGCGTTGGCTGCTACCGTGGACGCATGCGCATGCGCGGCTTCCTTCCCTCGGTCCTGGGTTTCACTGTCGTCCTGGCGTCGGTCCTCGGCGCATGCAGTGACGACGACGACGGCGCGTCCACCGGTGGGACCGGTCCCGCTGGGCCGGGCAGCGGCGGCGCTGCGGCCTCGGGCGGCGCAGGCGGCTCGGGTGGGCAACACGGAGGAGCGGGCGGCGACACCGGCGGCGGGACGGCCGGACAGGGCGGAGACGGCGGCGCGGGCCCGGGGGGCGCGGGTGGAACCGCTGGCAGCGGCGGTGCCGGCGGAGCAGGCGTGGGCGGCGGCGCCGGCGAGGGTGAGGTGTGTGCGGGCTCCGTGATCCAGACGTGCGCGACGGGGCTGGTGTGTTGCTACCCGTGCGGGATCCCGGACTGCGACTCGCTGTGCAGCGTGCCCTGCAGCCCCGACGAACCCGGCTGCCGCGGCGGGTGCCCGCTGGTCCCCTGAGTCGCGGCGAGGCTCGCCATCAGGGAGCGTCAGCCGGTCTTGCGAAACAGCGACACGCGGTACGTGTCCGTGCGATCGACCATGTTCTTGTAGAGCTGCGTCCCCGGGTGGCGGGCGAAGTTGGCCATGGCCACGCGCGCCTGCTGCCGCTTCATCGCGCCGAGGACCGGGATCCGGAAGCCGAAGAATTTGTCGATGCACTGATCGAGATACAGCTCGATCCGGGGCTTGTCCTGGTCGCGCGCGGCGACCGCCTCGGCGGTGACATCGACGGAGTCGACGCGGGTCATGCCGATGGACTCCAGGTAGTCGAAGCACGGCTGCCAGGTGCTGTCGGGGATGGCGTTGCCCCAGGTCAGGTACCCGCCCGGAGCGAGCAGCCGCTTTGCCGTCTGGAAGAAGGCGCGGTCCTCGTCGGTCACGCGGCCCGCGTACTCGGTGACGTGGGTTTCGCAGACGGCGATCACATCGGCCCGCCCATCGGGGGTCGAGAGCCGGGTGGCGTCGGCGTGCGTCGCCTTCAGGCGACCCCCGAGCTCGGGCACGAACTTGCGGTTGCAGGTCTCGATGGCGGCGCGCTGCATGTCGACCGCTTCGTAGGTGCAGTCCGGCAGGATGTTCTTGCAGACGTGGTGTGCGCCGGCGCCGGTGCCACAGCCGAGCTCGATGACGTGCACCTTGCCGGCGCGCTCCGCCACGTGCGCGGCCACCTCCCGGAAATGGAAGAGGCCGGAGTAAGCGTTCTTGCCGAAGCGCTGCGGATCGGTCGCGGAGATGGGGCCCTCGCCCCAGGCCTCCGGCCACGCGTAGCCCCAGGTGTTGAACGTGAACTCGTATCGCTCCCCGGTCTCGCTGCGCGTCTGCCCGACGGTGCGGTAGAGCGAGTACAGCAGCGAGTAGATGGATTGCTTGTCGTAGTCGTCCTCGGAGACGTCTCCGGTGACCACGTCGACCTTCTGCTTCCCCTCGAACAGCGTTCCCAGCACCCAGGCGCCCAGGATCAGCTGGAGGGTGGGTTCGGAGTAGCTTGCACCTTCACTCAGAGACTTGAAGACATCCATCAGGCATCACTCGGGTTGCATGCGCGCGATGCTGCCGGGGCGCACGAGTTCGGTCGGCGTTGCGAGGCGGCGTCTCTAGCAAGCCGCTATCGTGGCGTAAAGCGCCGGCGTTTCCGTCCAGCCGTGCTTGTCCAGTCAGGAGACTCCTGCACGGACAGTGGAAAGCGCCTGGTGCTCGTCAGGTCCGCGCGGCTGATGGGCACGCATGCTCAAGGTCGGAGACCGGCTGCCGATCCCCGGATCAGGAGGGATGGGTGGATGCGCGATGGATCCCTCGGAGTGTCGAGGGTGCTGCTCGTCGAGGACGACGAGGACTTGCGCGAAACGATGGCCGAGTACCTGCGTGACAGCGGTTACCTCGTGGACACCGCCCGCAATGGCGCCATCGAGAAGCTCGGCCTCCTCGACGAGCATGCACGCGCTCGCCTCGCGTGAGCCGAGCCGGGATCGGGACGCGCACGCCGGGAGCTCGTAGACCACTCGCTGCCTGCCGCTAGCGAATGAGGGCTCGAGGGCAGCGCGGAGCTCGGCGCTCTGGGCGTACACCGCCGCGCGATCCACCTGGATGAACCCGCCCCCGTGCACGTACAGGATGAGCGGCGCGTCCGGGATCGAGCTCTGCACGAAGACATCGAGGCGCGTCTCCGCCGGCCAGGCGTAGGCCACGCTCTCGTGGAAGGTCACATCGGCCGATCCGACGTTCACCGGAGGCGAGGTCGGGTCCGGAAGGTTCGAGGTCGACGTACACCGCGCCCTGGCCGCCCGCGCCGTCGCCGCCCGTGCCCGCGCTCGGCGACGGCGACCCGCAGCGAGCTCGTCCAGCGGAGGACCGAGCTCGATGGTGCCAGTTGCTACTGCGCGTGCGACGTCGGCCTCAGCGACGAAGATACCGAGGATGACGAGGTGCTCGTCGAATCCAGCGAGGAGCTGGCCGCCAGTGGAGCCGGTAGCTCGTGCAGCAAGCCTGGCTCGACCACGTGGTTCTTCGTGGGCTGCAGCAAGAACACATCGGCACGCAGCGCCAGTACTATTGCAGCAGCTCGCTGACGTGGCAGCCCACGCTGCCGCCGAACTATCGAAACGTGCAGGGCTGCCCGCATTGATCCTGCACGCACGGCTGGGGGGGCGGCACCTCGGCGTCCGGCCGTTGTCAGCCCACTCGTTCGGCCCTCAGTCGCAGAAGCAGGTGCACGCATCCGTGCACGTGCCTGCGCCGGGCGCGCCGCAGCAGACTGGCTGGGCTGGGTCGGTGCAACCCGCATCGTCCTTGCAGTCGAGGCCGCACTGGCACGGATGGGGTCCGGGGCCCGGACCGCCGCAGGCGCAGCCGTAACCCGCGGGGCACACGCTCGGGTCATCGGTGCAATCGAGCGCGCCGCCGCCGCCCGCGCCACCCGCGCCGCAGCTCACCGTGCTCTCGGCAAGACACTGACCGCTGCCGTTGCAGACGTAGGGTATGGGCGCCGCCACCGCCGAGCCGCAGCGGGTCCCGCAAGGCTTGCCTGCACACTCCTCGCTGCACATGACCGACGATTCGGGCACGCAGCTGCCGGCGCCATCGCAAACGTAGGTGCCGGGGCCGGCGCGGGACGAGCCGCAGGCAGCGCCGCAAACCTCACCGACGCACTCTCCAGCAGCGCCACCGGCGCCACCCTGGCTCGAGGCGCCCGCGCCGCCGGCGCCGGCGGCGCTTCCACCGTTGGCGCCGCTTCCGCCGCTTGCGCCGCTTCCGCCGCTTGCGCCGCTGCCAGCCGGGGCGCCGCTGCTGGCCGAGCCCGTTCCGAATTTCATGTCGTCCTCGCAACCGCCAACCATGGCGAACGCGGAGGCGAGAAGGACCAAAGTGCTGAAGCGCAGTCGAAGCATGGGGTGTCTCGCTTGGTGAGATGTCTGACAGCAATCTCCCGGAGACGCCTCGGCGATCACGGACGGGGTGAAGATTTTTTCGATTCCGCCAGCGCGGCGCGGATGCGCGCGGAGAAGGGCCCATGCGGGTCGGACGCGAGGTGTGCGGCGGCCAGCTTCGTGGCGGCGGGTCGGTCACCCTTCGCCAGGAGCGCACGGATGCGCAACAGGGCCGCTTCCGGGCCCATGCGGCCAGAGCCATGCTTGCGCTGACGGCTCTCCAGGGCACGCAGGGCGCCGTCCTCGTCGCCGGCGTCGAGCGCGGCGCGCGCACGATCGAGCGCCATCACCTCGTCGGCGAGCGTCCTCGCATCGACTGCGCCTGCGGCCCCGGCGCGGGAGCAGGCGGTGCGACGGGCGCGGGTCACCGGCGCGCCCCCGGCGGCGCGCTCGGCTGGCGCAGATGCAGCGACGTCGTTCGACGCCGCGGCGCCTTGCGCTGGACCCGTCGCGGTGGGACCGCCACCGGTCGCGGCCGCGTGGGCCGCAAGCGAGGCGTCCGGGGCCAGCGTGCGAGGCGGCGTCACGAAGGCGCTCGGCGGTGCCGGCCCAGCGACCGAGGCCGTGTCCGCCGCGGCCGCCGCCCCGGAGGGCACGACCTGCCGCGACGGCACCGGCGATCGCCGGCAGATCGGCCCTTGGAGCCAACGCCAGCGGCCGTCGCGCGGCTGCTCTGTACGCGCGTCGTCGATGCGCTGCTCGGGTCGTGCCTCGGCCACCAGCGCGGACGTCGCCGCGACCCCGGCGGCCGCAGCCCGGGCAGCGGCCACGCGGATGGCGCCGGGCGCCGCTTGCGGAGGTGGAGTCGCCGGTTGGCGCAGCGCTGCCGCACCACTGACCGTCAGGGTGGCCGCCGCGATCAGGCCGAGCGCGCCCCACTTGAGCGCCGCTGCGAAACCCACGCTGGCCATGACCGAGCCAGACCCGCCGGCGGCGGCCGCGACCGCGCCCGCGCCCGCCGCGACCGCCTTGAGGGTGCGGCGCCGCGCCTGCGCGGTCGGCCGGCCCCCGCGGGCGGCATGCAGAAGGCCGCGCTCGAATTCGCTGCCAGTCTCATCCACGAGGCGCCGGGGACCGTTCATCGCATCCCTCCAGGGCAAGCCCCATAGCGCTTCGACACCGGGCTGGTTCGTTCGATCTCGCGCGCCCGCGCCTGGAAATCCTCGCGGGCGCGGCGGAGCCGCGAGGCGGCGGTCCCCACCGGAATCCCGAGCATCGCCGCGATATCAGGGACGTTCACTTCTTCCAGCTCGTAGAGCGTGAACACCGCCCGAAGGGCGAGCGGCATCTCGTCGAGGATCTCGTCGAGCAGCGCCAGGGCCTGGCGGCGGGCGACCACCTCCTCCGGATCGGGCGCTGGATCCGGATGCCTCAACAACCCGGGATCCGTTGCTTCGCGCCGCCGGTCGCGGCTACGCCGCGCGCGCGCCGCGACGCGCAGCGCCACCGAGTACACATAGGATCGCTCGGCTCCGGGCGTGATGCGGTCCAGCTTCTGCGTCGCCACCACGAAGACCTGTTGCACCGCGTCATCGACGTCCGCCTCGGCCACCCCGAGCTGGCGGAGCGAGCGCCAGATGAAGTCGATGTGCTCCTCCACGATGGCGCGCGCCCGGCGCGCCGTCGAGGCCTCGGAGGCCGCTGTCGTGGCGACGGCCCTTTCCAAGGTGATGGAGACGTCGCCCATGTCAGCAATCTCCGGGCTGTGCCGAATCGATCACCGCAATCGACGGTGCCGGTCGCCGGTGCCGTGCCGAGCTCAGAATATTCCACCCGCGCCGACGGCGATACGCGCGCCGGCGGCGCGGACCCGCCCCAGCTCCGCCTCGGGCCGTTCGAAGAGAAAGCGGTAGCGGGTGAGCGGTATCACCGCGCCGCCCTCCAGCTCCAGAACGAGGCGGTGAAAGAGGAGCGCGTGCGCGCGTGCCCCGGCGTCGAGCTCTGCCCACAACGCAGTGTCGCTGGCTGGCGCGCTTGGTTCCCCCGTGCCCGCGCCGTGGACGGCGCCGGCGCCCGCTCCGAAGCACGGCCGGATGCCGGTGGCCTCGCCGCCGAGCCGCAATGGACAACCGGACACTCGCCCGACGAACCACCCGAGGTCCGCGCTGCCGCGCTCCGTCGCGTCCAGGCTCGCCGCCGCGTAGCTGAAGCCGAGGCGGAGGCTGGGCGATGCGATCGAAGCGCGGTCCCAGCCGACACCGACGTACACCTCGGGGCCCAGGGCCCAGCCCGACGCGAGCAACAGGCTCGCCTCCAGGCGCGCGCCGGCCGACCAGCGCGTGGCCGCGGGTGGGCCGACGGGCAGCTCGGCGACACGGGCGGCGGCGCCGGCCCGTGTCGCCGCCGCCGGTGCCGCGCCGCCAGCCTGGCTGGCATCGTCGAGGAGGAGCGCGGCGCTCAGAGCAAGCGCGGTGACCAGATCCGCGCAGCGCTCGCCGTCGATGCTGCGCCGGATCGGGCCGTCGGGGGTCACCACGTCGAGGCTGCCGTGGTAGCCCTGCCCATCGGCGCGGATCACGACGTCGACATCCGGAGCGTTGGCGCCGGCCGGCTCGATGCCCAGCCCCCGACTGCGCTCGGCGAGCTTGGCCGAGAACGCGCCACCATCGGGACAGCCGACGGGCGCGTCGTAGCCGAGGCGGACAGGGCGCTGCTGGCCCTCCGCGTGCGGCGCCCGCAGCGCGGCGCTGGCGAACGTCACCATGAAGACGAGGCGGATGCGCGGCATCGAGGGACGCTTGATGGAAGGCGCCTCGATCAGCGCTCGCGGTCCCGATCGACGCTGGTGCTCGCCAGGCTCCTGATGGTGGCGACGAGCTCCTGCGGCTCGATCGGCTTCGAGACGTGGACCTGATACCCGGCGAGCATGGCGCGCGTCCGGTCCTCCGGGCGCGCGAAGGCGGTCAAGGCGATGGCCGGGGTCCGGCCGCCGCCACCCGGTGGCAGCGCGCGCACCTGGCGGATGAACTGGTAGCCGTCGCGGTCGGGCATCCCGATGTCGCTCACGATCAGATCGGGTCGGTACGCGGACACCATGGCCAGCCCCTCCGCGGCGGATGCGGCCACCAGCACGTCCGCCGACGCGTCGGTCAGCGCCGACTTGACCAGCTCGCGCGCGTCGAGCTCGTCGTCGATCACCAGGATGCAGAGCCCGGCCAAGGAGACGTCGGGAGCCCGCGCCGACTCCGGCTCGTGCGCGCTCGACTCGTCGGCGCGGCGGACGGCGCGGACCGGCAACCTGACGATGAACGTCGCGCCCTCCCCATCGCCCGGGCTCTGTGCCGTGACGGTGCCGCCGTGGAGCTCGACGAGCTGCTTGACGATGGACAGGCCCAGGCCGAGGCCGCCGTGCTTGCGCGTCGTCGAGGAGTCGGCCTGACGGAAGCGCTCGAAGATGTGCGGCAGGAGCTCGGATGGGATCCCCATTCCCGAGTCGTTGACCGTGATCTCGATGTGGGAGTTCACCCGCTGGACGATGACGTGGACCTTGCCGCCCTTGGGGGTGAACTTGACCGCGTTGCTGAGGAGGTTCCAGATCACCTGCTGCAGCCGATTGGGGTCGCCGAGGACCGGCCCGGCGGCGGTGTCCAGCGTCCGGCGCAGGACGATGGACTTGGCGTTGGCCGAGGGGCGTATCGAGTCGAGGGCCGCCTCGATGATCGGGGCCAGCTCGAAGCGCTGCACCTCGAGCCGGATCTTTCCGGAGACGATCCGGTTCATGTCGAGTAGGTCGTCGATCAGCTGGCCCTGCGCCCGCGCGTTCCTGACGATGGATTCCAGGCCGCGGCGGGTGTCCGCGTCCTCCGGGGTGCGGGCCAGCAGGATCCCCGACCAGCCGAGCACTGCGTTCAGGGGCGTGCGCAGCTCGTGTGAGAGCGTGGCCAGGAACTCGTCCTTCATCAGGCTGACGCGCTCGATCTCCACGCGATTGCGTCGCTCGGTCTCCAGGAGGCGCGCGCGTTCCTCGGCCGTGCGCTTGGCCTCGTCGTAGAGGCGGGCATTGTCGATGGCCACCGCCGCCTGCGCGGCAACGCCCACCACCAGGCGCTCGGCGCGCTCGGTGAATACGCCCGCCTCGTGGTGGCCGAAGAAGAGCCCACCGAGCACGGCGCCCGTCCGCGACTGGACGGGGACCGCCAGGTAGCTGCGGACGGGAAGGTGCCCCGCGGGCATGCCGTGGTGCGGTCCCATCGTTCCGTACCGCGGGTCCTGCGTCACGTCGTGGAGGCGGATCACGCCTTCGCCGCGGAACGTCGGCCCGAAGATGGCCGTCGCCCGTGGATGTCCGAGCTTCTCGAACGCCTCGCGCGGGGCGCCGGACAGCGTGTAGAGCGTGAACACATCGCCCTGCGCGTCGCTCACCGTGTAGAAGAAGGCGCCGAACTGGGCGCCGCTCAGCTGGGTCGCTGCGTCGGTGACCGTCTGCACCACGGTCTGCAGGTCGAGCTTCGAGGTGAGCGTGGTCCCGGTCTTGTTGAGGAGCTCGAGGATCCGTGTCTCCTCCTCGAGCGCCTCCTTGGTCCTCAGCAGCTCGCGCTCGGCGCGCTGCCGCGCCTCGAGGATCGTCTGCACGTTCTGCAGCGCCGCCGAGCGCAGCAGCTTGTCTTCGTCGTCCTGCAGCATCTAGCGCGCTCCGAGCACCTCGCTGGCCAGCGCCGTGCCCTGGACGCGCGCGCGGATCTTCGCGAACGCCGTGTCGCGCGACGTCGACGTGTCGTCGCTGAAGGGAGAGAACCCGCAGTCGTCGGTGGTCCCGAGCTGGTCGACCGGGATGTACTCGGCAGCTTCGAGGATGCGGTCGCGCACCTCCTCCGGCGTCTCGACGTGCGGATCGATGGGGGCCACCACGCCCACGAAGATCCGCTGGTGCGGCTGGAGGTGCTCGCGGATGAGGGCCAGGGCGCGCTTGCGGTCCTTTTCACCGGCGAGCGCGACGTAGAAGTTGGTGACGTTGAGCTGCAGCAAGCTCGGGAGCAGGTCGGCGTAGTCGACGTCGGCGCTGTGGGTCGAGTCCCGGTCGCCGCCCGGACAGGTATGCACACCGATGCGCTTTCGCTCCAGATCGGAGAACCGGGCCAGGGCGATGTTGTTGAGGTCGATGAAGCTGGCGAGCAGCATGCCCGTGGGGTCGAGCTTCACCGCCAGGCGGGCCTCGGTGAAGTCCAGCTGCACCACGTGCGCGCCTTTCTGGAGGCACCGTCGCACCTCGCCCTCGTGCTCGGTGAGCAGGTCCTCGATGAACTGCTCCCGCGAATAGCCGGGGATCCCTTCTGCGGGGTAGAGGAGGCTCAGCGCGGACGGTGAGATCACCGCCTGCTTCACCGGCACGTGGGCGTGGCGCTGAGCCACCTCGAGGTAGCGATCCGCGTGCAGTTTGTAGCGGAATGGCGCGCTGGTGAGGCGTGGCATGCGCCGCGTGTGACCGGCGGCGAACGGGATCCGGAAGCCGTCGGGCGCCATGTTGCCGAGCCCGTGCACGCAGTAGTCCCAGAAGTTGTGGTACTTCCGCTGCTCGCCGTCCGTGACCACCGGCGAGCCAGTCTCCTCGAAGCGGGCGACGGTGTCCCGGATGGCCTCGGCGAAGAGCGCCTCGAGCGCGGGGTCGTCGATGTTGCCTCCGTTCTTGGCAACCGCGTCGATGAGGGCCGGTGGCCTGGGGATGCTGCCGATCGGCTCGGTCGGAATGTGTGGGGTCACTCGAACGACAAGGTACCGCCCCGGGGAGCCGTTGGGGAGCGGGTGAATCGCCACAAACGGTAGGGCAGGCCCCGAAAATATCTGGTGGCGAGGAGGACCGAAGATCGACGGGCGGTCCTTCGTCCTGTCCGGGTGCGGCCGGGCCACGCTCCGCCATCAGGAACGGAGGCTTAGCCGCGTTTGCAATCGAGCTGGCAGGGGTGGGTCCCTGCGCCCGGCGGCCGTCGAGGGCGGTCGATTTCTCCCGTGGACGGCATGGCCCGCGCTGCGGTCCGCCTGGGCGCGGCGCCCGCACGGATCGACTGGACTGTGCCGGTGATGGATGATTGATCGTTCGGCGAGCTTCGGCCCGGCGTGCCCGCGGATCCGACGATGCCTCCCAACCTCGAACAGTTGCTCACCCAGCAGCGCGACGCCATCGTCGCGCGCTTTGTCGCCGACGTGCAGCGGGAGGGCCGGTCTCCACGCGTGGCGCCCTCGCTGGTGGTCGATCACATCCCCCAGTTTCTCGACGAGGTGATCGCCGAGCTCGCGCGCAGCGAGCGCATCCGGGCTGGCCAGGACGCCGCCGACACCAGCGCCACCGCGCGCGAGCACGGCGGCCAGCGCTGGCGCCTGGGCTACGACCTGGCGGAGGTCATCCGCGAGTACGGCGTCCTGCGCCACTGCATCCTGGAGACGGCCAAGGAGCAGCAGGCCAGCATCTGCATCGACGAGGTCGACGTCCTCGAGAAGTGCCTGGCGGTCGGGATGGCCGAGGCGGCGACGGCGTACATTCGCTCCCGGGACACCGAGCTGGCGGGAGAGCGGGCCCGCCTGGCCTTCCTCGCCGAGGCCGGTCAGCTCCTGTCGTCGTCCCTGGACTACCGCTCCACCCTGAGCCGGCTCACCGGCCTCATCGTGCCGCGCCTGGCCGACTGGTCCGCGGTCCATCTCTCCGGCGTCCCCGACGCCGAGATGCCCATCGCCCACGTCGATCCGGCGAAGGGCGAGCTGTTGCGTGAGCTGTTCACGCGCTTCCCGCCGCCGCCAGGCTCGCCGTACGGGCACCTGCAGGTGGTCCAGAGCGCGTTGCCCCAGCTCGTGTCCCACATCGAGCCCGCTCACTACGAGGAGCTCGCGCAGAGCGACGCGCACCTCGCCCTGATGCGCGCCATCGGCACCTGCTCTTTCATCATCGTCCCGCTGCGCGTCCAGAGCGCCGCCTTCGGCGCCCTCATGCTGGCCTACAGCGACTCCGGCCGGCACTACGACGAGGCATCGCTGACGCTGGTCGCCGAGCTGGCCCGCAGCGCGGCGGCGGCCATCGACAACGCGCGGCTCTACGACCTGTCGCAGAAGGAGCGCTCGCGCGCCGAGGCCGCGGCGCGCGCCAAGGACGAGTTCGTGGCCATGGTCTCGCACGAGCTGCGAACGCCGCTGGGCTCCATCCTCGGGTGGCTGCGGCTCATCCGGGGTGGCCTCCCGGCGGAGAAGCAGCAGCACGCGTTCGACGTCATCGAGCGCAACGCCAACGCGCAGAACCGCCTGGTGAGCGACCTGCTCGACATCAGCACCATGATCGCCGGGCGGCTGCGCGTCACGCTGGCGCAGGTCGACCTGGCGAACATCGTCGACATGGGTATCGAGGGCCTCGCGCCCGCCGCCGAGGCCAAGCGCATCCGGGTGGTCGCCGAGCTCGACCGTGCCCATGCCACGCTGCGGGGCGATGGGGAGCGCCTGCAGCAGGTCGTCTGGAACCTGCTCGCCAACGCCATCAAGTTCACCCCCAAGAACGGGCAGGTGAGCGTGCGACTGCGACGCATCGCCTCGGAGCTCGAGCTCGTCGTGCAGGACGACGGGGAGGGGATCACGGCGGAGTTCCTCCCGCAGGTCTTCGAGAGCTTCCGTCAGTACGACACCACCACCTCGCGTCGCCACGGTGGGCTGGGCGTGGGGCTCTCCATCTCCAAGCAGCTCGTCGAGCTCCATGGCGGCTCGATCGAGGCCCGGAGCGACGGCCTGGGTCACGGCGCCACGTTCGTCGTCCGGCTGCCGGTCAGCCCGGTGGTCTCGTCGACCGTGGGGGTCGGCAAGGTCCCCGCCACCCGCCCCGAACCGGGGGAGCTGCTCCCCACCGGCCTACATGGCGTCAAGGTCCTGGTGGTGGACGACGAGCGCGACGCGCGCGACCTGGTGGCCTACGTCCTCGAATCGACGGGCATGGAAGTGCGCCTCGCGGGTGGCGGAGCCGAGGCGCTGGGCGCCCTCGCGACCTGGACGCCGCACGTGGTCATCTCGGACGTCGGGATGCCCGACGAGGACGGCTACTCGCTGATCCGCGCCATCCGCACGCTCCCGTCCGAGAATCGCAACACGCCGGCCATCGCGCTGACCGCGTTCGTCGGCAACGAGCATCGCACCAAGGCGCTGCTCGCCGGCTTCAACGTCTACATGGCCAAGCCGGTGGAGCCCGCCGCGCTGGTGCGCGCCGTCCTCGACCTGGTGGGCGCGCCGCGGTCCTGACCAGCGCGAGCCCGTCGGCGCCGCTCGGGCTGCTCCCCACTTCGCGTTGCTGTGGCGCTCGAACGACCGCCGTGTCCCAGAATCTCGAAGCTCGAAGCAAGGCCGTGAATGGCACAGGCCGGGAGGACGTCTTGAAGATCCAGGATTTGATGACACCGGGACCTCACACCTGCTCGGCGCGGGATGCGCTCGACCGAGCCGCCCAGATCATGTGGGACAACGATTGCGGGAGCGTGCCCGTCGTGGACGAAGCCGGCTCGGCCATCGCCATGATCACCGACCGCGACATCTGCATGGCGGCCTACACGCAGGGACGCGCTCTGGGGGAAATATCCGTAGCGAGCGCCATGTCGAGTGGTCTGGTGGCCGTGCACGAGACGGACGAGCTCGAAGTTGCCGAGGCGCTCATGCGCGAACATCAGGTGCGCCGCCTGCCCGTGATCGACGCCAAGCGGCGGCCGGTCGGTGTGGTGTCGCTGTCCGACCTTGCCCGCCAGAGCCAGACCGCGCGAGGCGTCGCGAATGGCGCTGACCCAAAGCTGGTTACCGGCACGCTCGCCGCGATCTGCGCGCCGCCGAGCCGCGACTCCGCGCCGGGCGGGCAACCGTGATTCCCGGCCTGGTGCCCGGCATCGCTTCCTGAACAGCGGCTGCGAGCGGGCGGGGACGAAGCGTGGCGGGTCCAGGCAGGGGGGCGGGGCAGGAGATCCTGGTCGTCGACGACGATCCGGCCTTCCGGGAGGTCCTCGTCGCTGTGCTGTCTGCCGAGGGCTACCGGGTGAGCGTCGCCGAGGACGGCCACCAGGCGCTGCAGAGCCTGGCGCTGCGTGCCGACGACCCGCCCAGCCTCATCCTGCTCGACCTGGCCATGCCGGTGATGAGCGGCCAGGCCTTCCTCGAAGCGCATACGGCAGCCGCCTTCCTGCCAGCGGTGCCGGTGATCGTGCTCTCGGGCAACCTCGAGGGGCAGCCACGAAGACCGGACGGCCACGTCATCGTGTACTTCCGCAAGCCGATCCACCTGGAGCGGCTGCTGGAGGCCATTCAGCTCTGGGCGCGGTGACGCGGCAAGCGTGCCTTGCCGGACGATCCGCGCGTGTGGTGCGGCTGCCTCGGAGCGATGTCGCGGCGATGATGCTCCTCGACAAGAAGGGCGTGGCGAGCTTCATCGGCCAGTGGGCGCCGTCGCTCCTGGTCATCGGGGTCTACAACAAGCTGGTGAAGGTCGAGAACGAGCTCCTGCAAGCGCACGGCGCCTGACGGGGTGAGACTCGCGGGTGCCGAGGCCTCGGCGCCGGCGGATCCCGTTCCCCGCGTCCGCCGTTCGAGCTACGGGTTCCCGGCCGACGCCGGGCGCAGCGCGTGGGCCATCGCATGCGGTGCCTCCGCCTGCCTGCGCGCGCCCAGCTCCACCTCGAACGTCAGCGTGGCCAACCCGCGCGTGACGAGGTGCCCGCCATCGGCCTGCCACACCATCCCGATCCCCACGTCCAGGTCCGGTCGCGCGGGCCACACCAGCGACGGCGCGATCGACCACACCTGCGTATCGGCGACCTCGAAGCCCAGTCGAGCTCGCGATCTTCACCCCCTGACGCTAGCGTCCGCGGCGACCGCGACCAATCGGGCGATGCCGCAACGCTCCTGGCAGGGCCGCGGCGACCGGCGCATCGCATCGGGTTGCGCCTGAGGGTGGCACGGCGGACGGGCGCGGCCAGCGCGGGCTCCGGTGCGATGAGTGGTTGCCTGGCGCGGCGTTCGGGTCGACACTGTTACCATGTCGCGCAGGGTGCCCTCGCAACCGAACGGCATGCGGCGGAACCGGTACAGCCCGCCGTCCGGGCCGAGCTATTCGGTCTACGCGCGGTTCCGGAATGGCCGCATCGCGCTCGCTCGCCACTTCGCCAGCCTGGCCACCGCGGCCGCGTTCCTGGATCGAGCGCGCGCGGATCGCTTCCACGACCCGGATGGGCTCTACCTCGTCGACGATCACTCCGGCGCCGACGTATCCCCGGCGATGGTGACGGCGCTGCTGAGGGCCGCCGTCACCGAGAGCTGCGCTGTTCCACGACATGCTCATCCGGGTCACCAGCTTCTTCCGTGACCCGCAGGTCTTCGAGGCCCTCGAGGCCCTCGAGGCCGGCGTGCTGCCGCAGCTCTCGCAGGGCCGTGCCTACGACGATCCCATCCGCATCTGGGTGCCCGGCTGCGCGTCCGGCGAGGAAGCGTACTCGCTGGCCATCGTGCTGCTCGAGACCTCATCCCCACCGACATCGGCCGCCCGGTCGGCGACATCAAGCCCAAGGTCGACATCGACGATCTCGAAGAGACGGTGCGGGATGTGCTCACCTCCATGCACGAGCGCAATCGTCTGGTGACGGACACCAGCGGCCGGCGATATGCCATGCGCATTCGCCCGTATCGCACGGCGGACAATCGCGTCGAGGGCGCGGTCATCTACTTGGTCGACGTCGACGAGGTCGCGCTGCTGATGCAGGCGGCGCCACCGCCGGACCAGCCGTAGCGAGTCGGCTCACTCGGCACCGCCCTCGCCGCCGCCGAAGTCGTAGCGCAGGCCGAGCCCGACCCGGAATCGATCGATGGGCGACAGCGCGGCCCTGGAGGTCGAGTCGGCGGCGTACTGCGTCGGCCCCACCACGTACGGCGCGCTGCTCGCCGTCGAGTAGTCGGCCGTCACCCGGTACGACAGGCCGGCGAGGCTGGGCATGTCGCCGGTCACCGCGGCGCGGAGGACGGCCGAGGTACCGACCCACGGCTCCCTGGAGAAACCGCCGTCGAAGGCGCGGTCCGCCGCGCGCCGCCCGAGCAGCTGGCCGACGAGGGCCAGCACCGGGAGGTCGGCGCCCAGGTCGTAGGAGACGCGAGCGTTGCCAGACACCGCCGGACCGACCGTCAGCGGATGCGTCGAGCCGTCGGCGTCGATCCGCCGGCTCATCGCCCCGGTGAGGGTAGCGCCGTAGCCGACGCGGCCGCCGACCAGCGTGCCGGAGACGCCGGCGTTGACCCCGTGGTTGTCGATCTGCGCCACGTTGCGGTACTGGATGGCGTCGGTGACGTCGACCTCCAGGTTGCCGTTGGCAATTTCGGTGGCCACGTCGCCTCCCGAGATGGACTCGAGCAGGATCAGGTTCGACCACCAGGAGCGGAAGACGCCGGCGAAGACGCGGTGGGCACCCGCGCGCTGCTCCAGCGAGGCCTCGATGCTGCGCACCGTCTCCGGCACCAGGTCGTGACTCTGCGCCCAGTAGGTGCGCTCGGAGTAGTACGCCTCGTACACCGAGGGGGCACGGAAGGCCTCGGCATAGATCACCCGCAGCGTGGTGCCCGACCAGGGCGTGAAGGCCACCGCTCCGCGCGGCGAGAAGCGGATGCCGTCGAAGCGAGGGTCCACGTCGCCACGAACGCCGCCGTTCACGGAGAGCCACGGCAGCGGGTGGACCACCTGCTGGCCGTAGATGCCGAGCGCCCCATCGACGCGGTTCTGGTCCACGGTCTCGCTGAAGGACCCGTCCGACAGCCCCCGCTCGGTGCTGGTCTGGCGGTTGTGGCGGGCCCGGACGTCGACGCCAAGCGTGGTCACCGAGGCGCCGTCCTGCCACCAGTCGAAGGTGGGCTGCAGCTCCAGGCCGCCCACGCCCGTCTCGCCGAACAGGTTGCCGCGGCAACCGCCGAGCTGGCCGCCGATGCAGTCCTCCGGTGCGGTCGACGTGCCCCACCAGTCGTAACGGTAGATGTCCCCGTAGAGTCGGGACGAGAGCGTGAGCCCGGGCGCGAGGCGGGCGCGATGCACGAGGTCGGCGGAGGCGTACGTCTCGGACTCGTAGTTGTCCTCGGCGTTGAAGTCCCCGGTCGGGTTGCTGAGCGTGTCGATGACCGGGATGGATCGCTTGTAGCTCGAGGCGCGGAGGTTGAGCTCCCAGGGGCCGAGCATGACGCGCAGGTGCCCGGCGGGCACGGCGCTCCAGTAGGAACGGTCGGCCGCGCCGCCCCACACGCCGGCCGGGCCGTCCGGCGAGTACCGCTTGGGCTGGCCGCTGACCGAGTCGGTGCCGACCTGCTGCTGGCCGAAGTCGAAGGTCGGCCCGCGCTGCGCGTAGTACTCGACCTGGGCGGTGACCTCGCCGCGCTCGCCCTGGTACTCGAGCTCCGATCCGGCACCCACCGCGACGCGCGCCGAGATGGGCAGCTCCGACTCGACCATCAGGTGCACGCCGCGGTAGTCCCTGGCGCGCTTGGTGACCACGTTGATGACGCCGAGCATGGCGCTGGAGCCGTAGAGCACCGACCCCGGCCCGAGGATGACCTCGATGTGGTCGACCATCTCCATGGGGATGCCGGCGCCGCGCTCGTAGAGGGCGCCTCCGGTCCATTGCTCGTTGACGGTGTGGCCGTTGACCAGCACGAGGACATGGTTGCCGTAGTCGCCGTTGATGAGCACGCCGCGCGCCCCGACCTCCACGCCGTGCAGGCGATCGCTGACGGTCATGCCCAGGGAGAGGAAGTTCACCGCCTCGTCGAGGGTGCGGATGCCGTAGCGGCGCAGCTGCTCCGCGGTGATCGTCGAGGACGTGGCCGGGGCCTCGCTGGCCACCTCGCTGGCGCGGGAGGCGCCGCTGACCACCGGCTGATCGAGCAGGCCGCGCAGCTCCTCGGCGTCGTCGGCGCGCGCGGGGCTGGCGGCCGCGAGCACGCCGCATGCGGCGATGACGGTGAGCCGAAGGCGTTTCATTTGTAGACCTTCATCAGCTTCAGGAGCTCGGGGCTGAGCTGCACGTTCTGGCTCCGCGCCTGCGGCAGGTGGATGAGGAGCTTGGGCTTGCCGGAGGCCAGCTCGGCGCCGAGGACGATGCCGCGCGCCACGTAGTCGGGGACGGCGGCCAGGCTGAGCACGTCGACCCCGGACAGCGCGCTGGCGATGGCCGGCACGGCGCGGTCGATGCCGGGCGCGAAGTAGACGATGGCCGGCCGGCGGGCGTGGCACAGCTCGGCGATCGCGGCTGCCGAGGTGAACGAGTGCGCCGAGACCTCCTTGGGGATGCCGCCGATGGTGTCGATCCCGGCCAGCGCGCGGGTCATCTGCGCAGCGACGGTCTTCGAGCCGTCGTCGTCGGCGTTGCTCACCACCACCACGCGGGCGCGGTCACCGGCGCGCGCCGCGAAGGACCGGTCGTAGGCGGCCACCTTCACGAAGAGCTCGGCCTGCAGCTCCACCGGCACCGACACCTCCTCGGCGCGCGCCGCGCGGTCGCGCAGCACCAGGACCGCGGTGAGACCGGCGAGCAGCGCGCGGCGCCCGATGAGCGGGGCGCCGGGCGCAGGGGCCTCGAGGGCCGGTGGAGGGTGTGAGGACGTGGGCACGACGGGGGCGGGCCGGGCAGGCCCACCCTCTCCATCGGCGTCAGCTGGCGAGGGCTGAAGCTGCCGCCGCTGTCGCCGCGCGCCGCACCACGACCACGGTCATGTCGTCCCGGTCCTCGGCGGCCCAGGCCCGCACCCGGGCCAGGAGGTGGTCCCGGATCTCGCTGACGCCCGCATCGCGCACCTCCTCGAAGGCCCGGCAGAGGCGGTCGTGACCGAAGAGCTGACCGTGCGCGTCGGGTGCCTCGGTGAGCCCGTCCGTATAGAGGAGCATGACGTCCCCGGGGTCGAGCTGGAGCGACCCCTCCGGCATGCAGCCGGACACGTCGGGCATGGAGCCGACCCATGCGCCCTCGGTCTCGACCACCTCGCAGGCCCCGCCGCGCGCGCGGCAGATGAGCACATCCTCGTGCCCTCCGGCGAACACCATCTTGCCCTCGCCCGCCCAGCGGAACAGGCACAGCGTGGCGTGGTCGTCCTTGCCGAGGCGGGCGCGCACGTTGTCGTAGACCACGCGGTTCAGGGTGGTGGTCACGTCCGTGGGGGAGGCCTCCGGGTCCTGGCGGACCAGCGCCGCCACCCCGCTCTGCAGCATGAGCATCATCAGCCCGGCGTTCAGGCCGTGACCGGAGACGTCGCCGATGGCCAGCCAGCCGCCCTTCGGCGTGGCCAGCACGTCGTAGTAGTCGCCGCCGACCTCGCTGGCAGTGCGCATGGCAGCGGCGATCTCCAGCCCGACAATGCGCAGATCACGCGGCAGGATGCAGGTCTGGATGCGGGTGGCGATGTCGAGCTCGTCCTGGAAGCGCTGCTGCCGCTCGACCACGGCCATCCCCATGGTGTTGAAGGCGTGCGCCAGCTGGCCGATCTCGTCGCCCGAGCGCACGTCCACGCGCACCTCGCCGTGCCCGTCCTCGAGCTGCTGCGCCGCCGCGGCCATGGCGCGCACCGGCGAGATGATCGTCCGCCGAGCGACGCCGAGGAGCACGATGGCCGATCCGGCGGCCATGGCGAAGCAGATCCAGAAGAGCCGCCGGCGGCTGGCCTCGTAGGCCGCGCGCTCCGCATCGAGGGAAAATACGATGGACAGCCTGCCCAGCGGCCGGGCATCCGGCGTCTTGACCAGTCGAGTCACTTGCAGCGATGTCTCGCCCAGCTCCGGCGGGCCTTCCGCGTCGCGGCCCGGCATTCGCGCGGAATCGGTCCCGTCGCGCGCCCAGAATGCCACGCGGTCGTCGGCCTTCCACGACCAGAGACCGGCCGACACGATGTCCGGGTTGGCGCGCAAGTTCTGGAGGTCGGTGCGCGCCGCCTCGTGATCCTCGAAGTCGAGCGGCGCCCAGAGGGAGATGGCCATCAGGTCGGCGACCATGTTGGCGGCCGTGGCCTTGCCGCGGCTGAGTTGCTCCCGCTCGCGGCGCGTCAGCTCCACGAAGAGCAGCGCCGAGCCGAGCATCAGCACCAGCGTGGTCACCAGCACCAGCTTGGTGCCCAGCGACGGCCAGCGCCGCACCGCTGCCCGTGGCGGCGGGGGGCTGGGGGTCATGCTGCTCGCCGGGCGCCTGGCCGGAGTCGAGAGGCGGAGCTCCGACGCCGGGCGCGCGGCGACCGGAGAGGAGTTGGAGCGTTCGACGAGCATCGTCAATGCTCGATGCGGATGGCATCCATGGCGAAGCAGCGCAGCGCTTGCAGGCTGCGCCGCTGCCAGGTCAGCGCGGGGTTCGACAGGAAGCGGATCTGGTAGTGGCGCTCGGTGCCGGCCCTCTGCACCTCGGACAGCCAGTCGACGAAGCCCTTGAAGCAGGACGAGTTCATGAACTCGACGTTGCGGAAGTCCACCGCCACCTCCTGCACCCCGAGGCCGCAGGCCTGCGTGTGCAGCGCGCGCAGGAACGTCTGCAGCGGTGCCCGCGCATCCATGTCGGCCGTGCCGGCGAGGACGACCGAGAGCACGCGATCGCGCACGCGCGAGTCGATGAGGAACGCAGCCGGGATCCCGTCGGACGTCATACGAACTCACCGGTGCGCGCCCGCGCCGTCACCGAGAGACGATCGCCGTCCACCTGGTAGTCGAGCGCCATGTCCCCCTCGGCCGAGATGCGCGCCAACCCGAGGCCGGAGCCTTCCAGCCGGCCGGCGTTGCGGCGCATCACGCGCTGGTAGATCACCTGTGCGTCCGGCGCGGCGGCCAGCTCGTCGACCAGGCGGCAGGCGGCGCTCATGTGCTCCGTGGTGGAGCGGTTCGTCACCCGCACCTGGATGTGGTCCCCACCTGGCCCCTGCCCGCCTTCGATGGACAGGTGCGTGAGCCCCTCCGCCGCATACTTGAGGGCATTCTCCAGCAGCTCGTGGACGGCCAGGCCGAGGCGGTCGGCCATCTCCGCGCCACTGCTCTGGTAAATGCGGGCCACCAGGGTGCGGACGAGAGAGATCTGCGCGACATCCGGCGCAAACTCGAGATCGATCCGCGGCACGTGGGCCCCTGACATGGTCCCAGGCCAATCGGCGTATCCGGGTGCGGCTTGAGCGCGCAGGACGCGTCGCCGTCCGGCGGCCGTCGGCTCAAGGCGGCACCCGCAGGGCCGATTCATGGACCAGTGCACAAACTGCTGGCCCGCCAGGTCGCCCGGTCCTTCGGAGGCGCCGCTTCCAGGAAGCGGCACGACTGCTGGAGCTGGTCGACACCAGCTATCAGCAGCACGAACAGGACCTGGCCGTCGCCGAGGGGGCCCTGGAGCAGACGTCCCAGGAGCTCATCGAGCACAACCGCGCCTTGCGCGAGCGGACCTACGAGCTGCAGAAGCTCCTCGAGGGCCGCGAGGAGCTGTTGCAGCGCCTGCGCCTCTCCGATCGGCTGGTGTCGATCGGCACCATGGCCGCCGGCGTGGCTCACGAGATCAACAACCCCCTGGCCTTCGTCGGCGCCAACCTGGAGCTGACCCAGGAGTGGATCCGCGCGCTACCGAGGAGCGACAACGACCGCATCCGCGGGGACATCGAGGAGGCCATGGCCGACGCGGTGGAGGGCGTGACGCGCATCGCGGCCATCGTGCGTGACATGAAGGCGCTCTCCCGCGGCGACGAGGATCATGTCGGCCCGGTGGACATCCAGGGCGTGCTGGAGGGTTCCATCGCCATCGCGCGCAACGAGATCCACCACCGCGCTCGGGTGGTGCGGGCCTACGGAGAGCTGCCGATGGTGCAAGGCAACGCTCCGCGCCTCGGGCAGGTGTTCCTGAACCTCATCGTCAACGCCGCCCACGCCATCGAGGCCGGCAACGCGGCGACGAACGAGATCCGCATCACCAGCTCGGTGACCGCCGGCGGTGACGTGCGCGTCGACATCCAGGACACCGGCCAGGGGATCCCGGAGGACATCCGCGCGCGCATCTTCGAGCCGTTCTTCACCACCAAGCCCATCGGCGAGGGCACCGGGCCTCGGGCTGTCGATCTGCCACGGCATCGTGCGGGCCCTCGGCGGTACGCTGGAGTGTCAGAGCGAGGTCGGTCGGGGCAGCACCTTCTCGGTGACGCTGCCTTCGACCACGGTGGTGGCCGAGCCGCCGCCGAGCCGCGTGGAGACTGCCGCCTGCCGGCGCGGGCGCGTGCTCATCGTCGACGACGAAGCGCAGGTCGCGGCGGCCCTGCGCCGCACGCTGGTCGACGATCACGAGGTGTGCATCGAGACCAGCGGCTCGGCGGCGCTGGCGCTGCTGGCGCGCGACCCGGGCTTCGACGTCATCCTCTGCGATCTGATGATGCCCGACACCACCGGGATGGACGTCTTCGAATCCCTCTCGGCGGAGCAGCCCACGCTCTGCGAGCGCGTGGTGTTCATCACCGGCGGCACCTTCACCGCACGCGCGATGAGCTTCCGCGACCGGGTGCCGAATCGCTTCCTGGACAAGCCCTTCGACACACAGTCGGTGCGCCGCGTGGTCTCCGGCCTGGTGCGCTGAGCCGCCGGACGGGGCGCGCCTCGCTTTGGTCGGAACGCGGACCGAACCGGTATCGGCTGCGGGATCGACCCTGACGCGGTGGGCCCTACGCCGGGTTGCCGCCACCATCGGGGCCCGCCGGCATGCGCAGCGCCGGTGGGTCGCCGTGTTCGGGGTTCCCCCGCCTGTTGTTCGCCGGGGTTCGCCCTATCTGGCCAGCGAGCCTTTCTGCTAGACCCAACGGTCTCGTACGGCTGGCACACGTCCGGAGGTCGTGCCGCATGTCCATGGATTCGCCCCCGCGCGCGCCCGAACGACTGAGCACCGGCTGCAAGGGCCTCGATCGAGTCCTCGGCGGCGGATTGTTCCAGGGACAGGTCTACGTCATCGCCGGCGCCCCCGGTTCGGGCAAGACCATCCTCGCCAACCAGATGGCCTACGCGGCGGCGCGACGCGGCGAGAAGGTCCTCTACGTGACGCTCATGGCGGAGTCCCACGCGCAGATCCTCTGGCAACTCTCGGGCTTTTCCTTCTTCGATCCGGCGCTGACCGGGACCCAGGTGCGCTACCTCAACGCGTACGTTCAGCTCGAGACGAGCCTGGAGGCGCTGCGTGACCTGCTCCGCGAGTCGGTGCGGCAATCCAAGGCGTCGCTGCTCGTCCTCGATGGCGTCGTCAGCGCCGAGCTCCGCGCCCGCTCCGAGACGGAATACAAGCGGTTCGTCCAGGACTTGCAGTCGTGGTGCGGGATGGTGGGATGCGCCGCCGTCCTGCTGACCAGCGCGGGGGCGGACGAGGCCACCCGCCCCGAGTACACCATGGTCGACGGCGTCGTGCTGCTGCAGGCGGTCCCCGCCGGCATGCGGCGGGTCCGGCAGGTGCGCGTCTGCAAGCTGCGCGGCTCCGCGTTCCTGGAGGGGGATCACTGCTACGACATCACCCCCGACGGCGTGGGCGTCTATCCGCGCCTGGAGGCCCTGCTGCGCGCGCCTTCGCGAAGCCATGAGTCGACCAGCGTCACTACCGGCGTGCCTGGGCTCGATGCGCTGACGGACGGCGGCGTCGAGTCGGACTCGACGACAATGGTCCTCGGCAGCTCGGGCTCCGGCAAGACCATCGTCGGCATGCAGTTCCTGGTGGCGGGGGCTCGGCTCGGCGAGCGATGTCTGCACTTCGGCTTCTACGAGGACGAGGCGGCCTTGGCGCGCAAGGGGGAGCGCCTCGGGCTCGGCTGGACGAAGCTTGTCCGGGACGGCAACATTCGGATCGTCTGGCAGCCCGCGGCCGAGCACCACATCGATAAGCTCGCCGACCGGCTGCTCGATCACGTGACGGCCATCGATGCGCGCCGGGTGGTCATCGACGGCCTCGTCGGCTTCAAGAATGCCGCTGTGGAGCCGGGTCGGCTCGGCCCGTTCTTCACCGTGCTGTCCAACGAGCTGCGGGCGCGGAAGGTGACGACGATCATCACCGACGAGACGAAGGACCTGCTGGTGCGACGTGCGCATAGCCCCACCGGAGGCCTGTCCGCGCTGTGCGAGAACATCGTGTTCCTCTGTCAGGTCGAAGCGCGGGGCGAGGTGGAGCGCCTCCTGTCCGTGCTGAAGGTCCGTTGCAGCGGTCACACGCGGCGTTTCCACCGCGTCGAGGTGGCGGCAGGCGGTCTGCGCGTGCTCGGCCCGGTCCCCGGGGATGGGTCCTTCAGCGTGACGCAGCCGAACGTGGAAGCGGACCCGGAGGGGTGACGTGCGCGGCAACGGCTCCAGCACGCTGCTGCTCGTCGACGACGAATACGCCATCGTCGAGGCGGTGTCGGAGCTGCTGGCCTGGGAGGGTTACCAGGTGTTGACCGCCGGGGACGGCCTGCAAGCGCTGCAGGCCATGCGCGTACAGCTGCCCGACCTGGTGCTCACCGACGTGATGATGCCCCGCATGGACGGACCGCACCTCATCCGCGCAATCTGGGACGACGCGATGCTTCGCGAGGTGCCCATCTTGCTCGCCACCGCGGTGCCCTCGGCGGTGCCGGCGGAGATCGCGGAGCGCGTCCCCGTCCTGCGCAAGCCGTACGACCTGGAACGGCTGCTGGCGGCGGTCGAGCGTGGCCTCGGCCGCAGGAGCGCGGACCGGTAGGCCAGCCCCACCATAGGGGCGCTCCTGATCCGCAAGCCAGGCGTGACGGGGCCGGACGATGGCAGATACTGGTTCTAGGTGGCGTCATGGCCGCCGCCCCGCTGGCGATGAAGGACGAAGTCTCGGCACCTCGCCACGAGCGAGGCGTGCACCATGAAACGCTGGAAGAGGAGACCAAGCGATGAGCGGCGCTGGCGAGGCGCGGGCACCGGCACCCCTGGTGCTGCTGGTGGACGATGAGTTCGCCATCCTGGAGGCCGTTGCCGAGCTGCTGCGCCTCGAGGGCTACCGGGTGGTCATGGCCGGCGATGGACGGGAAGCGCTGCAGGCGCTGGCGGTGGAGCTGCCGGCGGTGGCGCTGGTGGACGTGATGATGCCGGGCATGGGGGGCATCGCGCTGATCGAGAACATGCACGATGAGCCGCGCTATCGCGACGTGCCGGTGGTGCTGATGACGGCGGCGTGGGGCGCCGTTCCGCCGACGGTGGCCGCGCGCGTCGAGATCCTGGCCAAGCCGTTCCACATCGACGTGCTGCTCGACGCCGTGCGCCGCGCCGAAGCGCAGCACACACCGGTCTCACGGGAGCGGTAGCTCGATGACCAGCGTCGCGCCCTGCGGCACGGCGGAGCTGGCGCCGAGGGTCCCGCCCATGACGGCCACCAGCTCGCGCGCGACCCACAGCCCGACCTGCATTGCGTCGTCTGGGTCGTTCGCGTCAACGCCAGGCCCATCCACGCCATCCGAGCCATGGCTGCCATGGCCGCGGCCGTCGCCCAGGCCGTCGCCGTTCGAAGACGCACCGCGATCGGCGACGGTGACCCGCGCGCACCGGTCGGCATGCACGCGAACGTCGACCTGCGTGCCCGTCGCCGCTCGCGAGGCCTGGCGCAGGAGGATGCCGAGGACGAGCGTCACGCTGGTGCGGTCCCAGCGACCCTCCACGGCGGGGCCGTCGACGACGACGCAGGCCGCGCCTGCGCCCTCCATCTCCAGCGTCACGGCGGAGGCCACGCGACGCGTCACCTCGGCCAGGTCGAACCGCTCCGGCGAGAGGCGCACGCGGTCCTCGCGGACCGCATCGGCGGCGAGCAGCATCTCCACGCCGCGTTGCATGCGCAGGGTGGAGCGGCGCATGGCGGCGAGGCGCTGCTCGAGCCAGTCCTCGGTGGTGTCGCCGCGCGCGTGGGCGTTGAACACCATCTCCAGCGACAGCGCCAGCGCCTGCAGCGGATTGGTCAGCTCCTGGGCGATGGCCACCGTCAGCGCCGTCCCGGCCCGCTCGGCCTCGATGCGCCGGGTCTGCCTCTCCGCCTCCGCCAGCACCGCGGCCATCTGCTGCGAGAGCAGCCCGAGCACCATGGTCACCGCTGGAGATACGGGCTGGGGCCGTTCCCACCACACCGTCAGCCAGCCGAGCGCGCGATCGCCGTACATCAGCGGCATCCGCAGCACGCCGGCACCCCCCTCCGGGCGTGGCCTGGCTTCACCGCTCTCCAGGGCGGCCGCGCGCGCCGCGTCGACATGGGCCACGGCCCATGGGCGAGCGCCGAAGGAAGCGATCTCGATGGTCGCCGCCTCGGCCAGGCGCGGCACCAGCAGGCGCGGTGCCTCGCGGAGCAGCCGCATGCGGTCGTGCGCCGCTCCGTCGATGAAGAGGCTCCATTCGGCCAGCACCGAGAGCAGCGATTCGGCCTGCGCACGCGCCATGCGTGCCGCGGCGAGCTCTGTGGTCAGCGCCTCTTGCTCGCGCTCCAGGGTGCGCAGCGCCTGCTCCAGCGCCTTGGTCACCCCGGAAGCGCCGCTTTCCGGCGACGGCGCCGGGCCCTGAGGTGCGCTCATGCCGCTCACGCCGCGCCCGCGAGACGGCGGCGCGTGCCCGACACGGGGCGGGCGCGCCGACGGCTGGCGGCACCCTGGCCGCAGACCAGGAGCGTCCGGCACACCTCGCGGACACGCGCTGCCCGTTCGGCCCAGGGCTGCCAGCGCTCGCGCGCGGCGGCCGATGACAGCACCTCTCCGACGTCGTCGGCGAGCTCGTGCAGCTCGAGGAGCCGTTCGCGGCTCGGCATGGATGACCTGGCCGTCACCTCCTCGGCAACGAGGCGCTCGCCGGTGGCCTCGTCCACGACGACCAGAGACTGGGAACGGTCGAACCGGTTGCGCCGGAAGCGCTCGATGACCGCCGCGGCTTCCTCCAGGGTGGCCACGTTGCGCGCCAGGGGGATGTGGCCACGGTGGAACGTGGCGTAGACGGTGAACCCGACGCGCCGCGCACCTGACACGGGTACTGGGTCGGGCACCGCCACGAGATCCGTCTCCGGCAGCGCCTCTACGGACGGCAGGGCGCACACCTGGCCCGTGGCATCGTCGACCACGTGGATGGCGTCGCGATCGTGGAATCTCTCGGCCCGCAGGCGCAGCGCGAAGTCGCGGGCCACCTCCCAGGTCGGGAAGCCTCTTCCGAGTGCCAGGCGCGCCTTGCGGAAGGTCGTGTAAACACTCCAGCTCGGCGCTGGGGTCGACATCTTGCGGCGCGGCCGCGCAGGGGTGGTGCTCACTGCCACACCTTAAGGGCGCAGCCCGCAGAACCCCATCAGGCGAGCCCGCAAACGTCTTGTAGCACCTGGGACGGGAAGCTAGGTTCAGGCGCGCCCCGAGCGGGTGATCCGGGACTCCCGCAGCGTTCACGGTCGAAGCGATATGCATCCGTGGGTGAGGGCGCGCTGCATGCCGCTTCGCAGAATGGCCCCGGTAGCCCCCACGCCCGCGGAGGCGCAGGAACGATGCGCACGCGCCTCGGAGGGCGTGAGCAAGTCCCCATCGTGGAACGCACCGCACGGGATTCGAGGCCATGTTCGATGTTCTTGTCGTCGGCGCAGGCCCCGCGGGCCTGAACGCCGCGCTCGTCCTCGGTCGCTGCCGGCGTCGCGTCCTGGTGTGCGACGCCGGCAACCCGCGAAACGCGCGCTCCGAGGGCGTGCGCGGATTCCTGGGGCACGACGGCGTCCCGCCCGCCGAGCTGCGGCGACTGGCGCGCGCGCAGCTCGCGGCGTACGCGGTGCGCTTCCTCGACGACAGCGTCGACCGCATCTCCGGAAGCCTGGGCAGCTTCCGCGCCTATCTGCGTGGAGGTACATCCGTCGAGGCGCGGCGCGTGCTGCTTGCGCCCGGGCTCCGCGACCGCTTGCCCGACGTCGACGGGCTCGAGCCGCGCTACGGAACCAGCGTCTTCACGTGCCCCTACTGCGACGGCTGGGAGCAGCGTGATCGCCGCTTGGGCGTACTCGCAGACGGCAGCGACGCGGTGGAGCTGGGCCAGGCGCTGCTGGCGTGGAGCCCTACGGTCACCGTGTTCGAGACTCGACTCGCCAGCATCGACGCAGACGCATCCGAGCGGCTGGGAGCGCTCGGCGTGGAGATCGTCCGCGAGCGCGTGGCGCGTCTCGAGGGCGAGGGGCCCGCTCTTTCCGCGGTGGTGCTGGAGGGCGGACGCCGGGTGGCGTGCGAAGCGCTCTTCCTCAAGCCGGACTGTACGGTGGCCACCAAGCTGGCGGCCGAGATCGGCTGCAAGCTCACCGACGAGGGGGAGGTGCAGACCGAGGGGCACGGTCGCACCTGCGTGCCGGGCGTGTGGGCCGCCGGCGACGCCTCGCCTTCCACCAAGATGGCCGTCGTCGCGGCGGCCGAGGGTGCCCAGGCCGCCACCGAGATCCAGACCAGCCTGCGCGAGGAGGACCAGGCGCAGAGGTTGGCCGATGTGCGGGCGCGCGGGACCGGCTGATCGTCTCTTCGGGCGCCAGCTGAACCGGTCCGCGAGCGGGCTACTTGCCCGTCTCCCGATGCGGAGCCGCCACGTGCTTGGACTCGGCCGAGCCGCGCTCGCGCAGGAAGATGGTCAGCACCACCATGGCCAGCACCGAGAGGAACTCGCTCTGCCAGTTCTGGAACGACTGGTACCAGAACTGCGCGTCGCCGAAGTACTGCAGCACGGTGAGCGCGGACTCGCCATGCTGAGCGCGCTGCTCGTTCACCGCGTCGGTTCCCGTCCACAGGTGCAAGAAGAACGAGCCCGCGAACAGGACGAAGAACGCCAGCCCGAGCGAGTGCTGATAGAGCGCCAGGGCCCATCCGCCTCGCTTCACGGGCCAGGGTGAGTCCTTCGTTCGCTCCCGGCTGGGGTGATCCTCGTCCTCCGCCTTGCCCTCCTCGTCATCGAGCTTGTCCGACTCCGCCGACCCGCGCTGGCGCAGCTTCACCGTCAGCAGCAGGAACGCGCCCATCTGCAGGAACTCGCTCTCCCAGTTCTCGAACAGCGTCTCGCCGAACTCCCCGGTGGTCAGGAACCGCGCCAGGCCGACCTCGTGGCCGCCGTGGGTCCGCTGCTCCTCGTTGTAGACCGCGCGGCCGGAGAGGATGTGCCCGACCAGCGACGCCAGGAAGAGCACGCCCACCACCAGGCTCAGCCCGTTCTCGTAGAGGAGCCGTCGCAGGCCGGTGCGCTCGGGACGGGGTCGCTTGCTGGACATGACCGTTGGGCCGCAACGGCGCAGAGCCGCCGCGGACTCCACACGAGATGCCCGAGCCGGCCCGGCGTTGCGTGCGGCAGTCCGCTGCGTTCCGGCGTGGACGGCAGTCTGTGGACGCGTGCTGCGCGCCGTGCGGATGCGGCGTAGATTCCTGAGGTTGCAGCCCGCCTCGGAACCGCCGCCGAACGCTCCGCTCGACACATCGGTCGTGAGCGATCTCCGCGCGCTCGTCGATGCCGTCGAGGACTACGCCATCTTCCTCCTCGCTGCGGACGGGACGGTGGTCAGCTGGAACCGCGGCGCGCACCGCATCAAGGGCTATGCGCCGGCAGAGATCATCGGCCAGCACTTCTCGCGCTTCTACACGCCCGAGGATGTCGCCGCCGGCAAGCCGGAGCGCGCGCTGCGGACCGCCGCCGAGACCGGGCATTTCCGCGACGAGGGGTGGCGGCTGCGCAAGGACGGCACCCGCCTCTGGGCCAGCGTCCTCATCACGGCGCTGCGCGACGAGCGCGGGCGCGTCCGCGGCTTCGGCAAGGTCACCCGCGATCTGACGGAGCGCCGCGAGGCCCAGGAGGAGCTGCGGCGCTCGGAGGAGCGCTTCCACCACCTGATCGACACCATCACCGACTACGCGATGTACATGCTCGACCCGGGCGGCCACGTCGCCACGTGGAACCCGGGCGCGCGCAAGGCCAAGGGATACACGCGCGACGAGATCATCGGCCAGCACTTCAGCGTCTTCTACACCGAGGAGGATCGTCAGGCCGGCAAGCCCGCCGCCGTGCTGGCGATGGCGCTGCGCGACGGACGTTTCAACGAGGAGGGGTGGCGACTGCGCAAGGACGGCACTCGCTTCTGGGCCAACGTGACCGTCACCCCGATGCTCGACGACCACGGCGATCTGATGGGGTTCGCCAAGATCACGCGCGACCTCAGCCAGCGACGGGCGGAAGACGAGCGCCTGCGTGTCTCCGAAGAGCGCTTCCGGCTGCTGGTGGAGGGTGTGACCGATTACGCCATCTATCTGCTCGACCCCACCGGCCGGGTCACGACCTGGAACCGCGGCGCGGAACGCATGAAGGGGTACCGGGCCGACGAGATCATCGGCCGCGACTTCGCCCGCTTCTTCCCGCCCGAGGACGTCGACGCCGGCAAGCCGGCACAGGAGCTGGCGCTGGCCCTCGCCGAAGGCCGGTTCGAGGTGGAGGGCTGGCGCCTGCGCAAGGACGGCAGCCGCTTCTGGGCCCGGGTGGTGGTCACCCCACTGCGCGACGACACCGGTGAGCTCATCGGCTTCGCCAAGGTCACCCAGGATCTGACGCAGCAACGCGACGCCGAGGTCAACGAGCGGCGCCTGCTGCGCGAGCAGGTCGCGCGCGAGGCGGCGGAGGGGATGGCCAGCAAGGCCGAGGAGGCGAACCGCATCAAGGACGAGTTCCTGGCCACGGTCTCGCACGAGCTGCGCACGCCGCTCAACGCCATCGTCGGCTGGGCGACCATCTTGCGCAGCCGGCCGCTGGAGCCCGCGGTGGCGCGAGCCATCGAGGTCATCGACCGCAACGCCCACGCGCAGGTGAAGATCATCGACGACCTGCTCGATGTCTCACGCATCATCAGCGGCAAGCTGCGCGTGGAGACGCGGCCGACCGACCTGATGGCACTGGTCCAGCAGACCATCGACGTGGTGCGGCCGTCGGCGGCGGGCAAGGCCATCCAGCTCCGCGTGGAGGGGAGCCCGGGGCCGTGCACCGTCATCGGTGACCCCGAGCGCCTCCAGCAGGTGATCTGGAACCTCCTCTCCAATGCGGTGAAGTTCACCGGCGACGGAGGCTCGGTGGTAGCCAGCGTCACCCGCGAGCTCGGCCGCACCCGCCTCTGCGTCGTCGACACCGGCAGCGGCATCGACCCCTCCTTTTTGCCGTACGTCTTCGACCGCTTCAAGCAGGCCGACAGCTCGGCCACGCGTCGGCATGGGGGGCTGGGGCTCGGCCTGGCGCTGGTGCGCCACCTCCTCGAGATGCACGGCGGCACGGTCTCCGCGCAGAGCGCGGGCCCAGGCCTGGGGTCCACGTTCACCGTTCTCCTGCCCAGCCACATGCCGACGCCAGACATCACCGACGGCGTCGTCGGCCGCGTGCCGGCCGTCACGCCGACCCGCGCCATATCGCTGGCCGGTATCCGCGTCCTGGTCGTCGACGACGAGGCGGACGCGCGCGAGCTGGTCACCATCTTGCTCCACGAAGCGGGGGCGGAGGTCACCGCGGTGGCGTCCGCGGCCGAGGCGCTCGAGGCCTTGCCGCGCGCGCGGCCCCACGTCCTGGTCAGCGACATCGCCATGCCGGGCGAGGACGGCCACGCGTTGCTGCGCCGCGTCCGCGCCCTGCCGCGGGACCAGGGCGGCGGGATCCCTTCGATCGCGCTCACCGGCTACACGCGGAGCGAGGACCGGGCCACGGCGCTGGCTGCGGGGTTCACCACCCACGTGGGCAAGCCGATTCAGCCCGCCGAGCTGGTGACCGCGGTCGCCAACATCGCCGGCTTCCGCGCGCAGCCTGCGCCCTCGGTCCGGTAGCCCGCGTCGAGCGCTGACCGGTTTCCAGCGCGGGCCACGCCGACACAACAGCGGGATCTTCCCGACTGCGCGGATCGCCGTGCGCGACCGACATTGTCGCCAGCCGCGACGCGGCCAACAAGGAGAACATCGATGGCAGACGACACCAGCAACCGGGGACCGGCGGACGCGAAGCGCATCAACGTCAACGAGGACCACGAGGTCCGCTACTGGACGAAGAAGCTCGGCGTCTCGGCGGAGAAGCTGCGCGAGGCAGTCCAGGCGGCGGGCACGATGGCCGCCGACGTGGAGAAGCACCTGCGCAGCAGCTAGCCAGCCACCATCGCTTCCAGCGCACAGGGGCGGCCGGCGGGCACTCAGGTCATGCGCCGGCTGCTTCGTCGCTTCGGGATCGGGGCGGGCGTGTTGCTCCCCACCGGTTTCGCCCGCTGTCGCTCGACCACGAGCTGGTAGCTCTCCA
>JBBJMR010000445.1:0-5566 GCA_037720395.1 Polyangiaceae bacterium | reverse complement strand
CTCGGGGCCGGGCGACGCGGCTGGCGAGACACCGAGCGGCGACGACTCGACGGTCTGCGCGTCGTGCACGGCAGGCACGCCGTTGCGCGGCGACGTCGGCCCGGTGGGCATGGAGAGGCGCGGCGCGGGCAGGCCGAAGCACTCGGCCAGGGACTCCACCACCAGCGAGGCCGTCGCCGGGCGATCGTCGGGGGAGAGCGAGGTGACGCGCTCGAACCACGGGTCGAACGACAGCGGCAGGCTGACGCCGCGCTCGGCGGCGCGCACCACGGCCGAGTGCGCCACGCCCTCCATCACCTTGACCAGCAGCGGGTAGACGCCATCGACCTCCTCCGCCTCCGTGCTCCAGTAGGCGTTTCCGGTGAGCAGGGCGTAGGCGATGTGCGCCAGCGCGTAGTTGTCGGCGGCCGGACCGATGGTGCCGTCGCCGCGGATCTGCTCCGGGGACATGAAGAGCGGCGTGCCCACCGACGCCGTCTGCTTCGCGCTCTGCGCGTTCTGGGCGACGTACTTGGCGATGCCGAAGTCGAGGATCTTGATGCGCTGCGTGCCGTCGTCGCGGTGGGTGACGAACAGGTTCTCGGGCTTGAGGTCGCGGTGCACGACGCCGGCGAGGTGCGTCTTGTCCAGCGCCACCGCCACCTGGGCCAGGATGGCGACGACCTCCGGGGCCGGCAGCGCGCCGCGGCGATCGAGGAACGTGCCCAGGTCCTCGCCGCGAAGCAGCTCCATCACCAGGAAGGGGCTGCCGCTCTCCGAGTCCACGCCGGCGTCGAAGGTCTCGACGATGTGCTCGCTCTCGATGTCGGCGGCGATGGTCGCTTCGAGCTGGAAGCGCGCCCGCATCTCGGCGTTGGCGACGATGCTCGGCAGCATCACCTTGAGCGCGCGCCGGCGGCGCGTCTCCAGGTGCACCGCCTCGTAGACCGCGCCCATGCCGCCGGCGTTGATGCAGCGGACGATCTGGTAGCGGCCCTGGAACACCGAGCCGGCGGCGAGCGCGTTGGCGCCGTCCGAGCCTGCGTCGCGGCGGTCGGTGTTCCTGTCCGATGGGGAGATGGGTGCGGGGGTGGCGCTCACTCGAACGGACAAGTTGACCATCGGACGACCGGACCGCCCCTAGTTAAATGTTCGGGCGAGACGCAGACTTGCGTGATTCCGCGACGCCGGGCCGGTGCCGCGATCGTTTACGCCTGGCGACGTCGCTCGCCGGGGGCGCCGAGTTTGACTTTGCTGCCACGCGCGACCACGTTGCCGACCCGAGCTCGGCGCCCATCGACCCCCTGCTCGGCCGAGGTTTCACGATGATCGGTCGCCCCCTCGCCGCCTGGCTGGTTGCCACGGCCCTGCCGCTGCTGTCCATCGCCTGTGACCCCAAGCCCGGAGCCGCGGGGGGCGCGCCCGGCGGACCGGTGGAAGTGGGGGTGGTCACGCTCGCCCCGCGCGATGTCACCCTGACCACCGAGCTGCCCGGTCGCACCTCGCCGTTCCGTGTCGCCGAGGTGCGCGCGCGCGCCACCGGGAGCGTGCAGAAGCGCCTCTTCACGGAGGGCGCCGACGTGGTGGAGCGGCAGAAGCTGTTCACCATCGACTCCGCGCCGTACCAGGCCGAGGCAGCCCGCGCGCGCGCGGCGCTCTCGCGCGCCGAGGCCACCGCTGCCAACTCCAAGGTCCAGGCGGAGCGCGCGGAGATGCTCACCCGCGAGGGCGTCGGCTCCAAGGCGCAGACCGACGACGCCGCCGCGGCCGCGCGCACCTCCGAGGCCGACGTGGCCGCCTCCCGGGCGGCGCTCCAGGCGGCAGGCATCAGCCTCGGCTTCACCAACGTCACCGCGCCCATCTCCGGCCGCATCGGTCGCGCCGAGGTCACCGAGGGCGGCTTCGCCCAGGCGACCACGGCCACCCTGCTGGCCACCATCCAGCAGCTCGACCCGCTCTACGTCGACCTCACCTGGGCCAGCGCCGATGCGCTGCGCCTGCGCCGCGACCTGGAGAGCGGGAAGATCAAGGCCGAGGGCGGCAAGGCGCTGGTGACCATCGTCCTCGAGGACGGCAGCTCGTACCCACAGAAGGGCGAGCTGCAGTTCACCGATGCCTCCGTCGACCCCACCACCGGCTCGGTGTCACTGCGGGTGCTCGTCCCCAACCCCAAGCGCGATCTCTTGCCGGGGTTGTTCGTGCGCGCGCGGCTGGAGGAGGGCACGCGCGCGCAGGCCATCGTCGTCCCCCAGCGCGGCGTCACCCGCGACGCCAACGGCAAGGCCACCGCGCTCGTCGTCGGCCAGGACAACAAGGTCGAGCGCCGCAAGGTCGACACCGAGCGCGAGGTGGACAACGGCTGGCTGGTGCTGGGCGGCCTCGCCGCCGGAGACCGCGTCATCGTCGAGGGGCTGCAGAAGGTTCGCCCTGGCGCCGAGGTGAAGGTGGTGCCGGCCAAGGAGGCGCCACCGCCGGCGAGCGCGGCGGCGGCGGCGGCGGCAGCGGCCGGTGCGGCAGGCAGCGCTCAGGTGGGCGTCGTCCCGCCCCCGGGCGCCAGCGCGGCGCCTGCGGCAGCGGCACACCCGCCGCCGACCGACCCGTTCGCTGAAGGCAAGAGGAGGAGGCGTGGCCAGGTTCTTCATCGACCGCCCGATCTTCGCGTGGGTCCTCGCCATCGTGGTGATGATCGCCGGCGTGCTGTCCATCCTGCAGCTGCCCATCGCCCAGTACCCAGCGGTGGCCCCGCCGATCATCAGCGTGCAGGCCACCTTCCCGGGCGCCTCGGCGAAGACGCTCGAGGAGACGGTGACCCAGGTCATCGAGCAGCGCATGACCGGCCTCGACGGCCTCCGCTACATCGCCTCCTCCAGCGACTCCACCGGCTCGGCGAGCATCGAGCTGACCTTCGAGCCCGGCACCAACCCGGACATCGCCCAGGTGCAGGTGCAGAACAAGCTCGCCCTGGCCGCGCCGCAGCTGCCGCAGGAGGTGCAACGCCAGGGTGTGCGCGTCGCCAAGGCGAACCGCAACTTCCTGATGATCGCCACCTTCGTCTCCGAGGATGGGAGCATGGTGCGCAACGACATCACCGACTACGTGGCGTCGGTGCTGGTCGAGCCGCTCAGCCGCGTCCCGGGCGTCGGCGACATCCAGGCCTTCGGCACGCAGTACGCGATGCGCATCTGGCTCAACCCGGATCGGCTCACCGCCTACCAGCTGACGCCCCTCGACGTCAGCTCCGCGGTTCAGGCGCAGAACGCCCAGGTCTCGGCGGGGCAGTTCGGCGGGACGCCCGCGCTCCCCGGGCAAACGCTGAACGCCACCATCACCGCGCAGACCCGCCTGCAGACGGCGGAGGAGTTCGGCAACGTCCTCCTCAGGGTCCAGCCCGACGGCGCCCAGGTGCGCATCCGCGACGTGGCCCGCGTCGAGCTCACCGGCGAGAGCTTCGAGATCGAGAGCTTCGTCAACCGCAAGCCGGCCGGCGGCATGGGCATCCGCCTCGCCGCCGGCGCCAACGCGCTGGCCACGGCGGACGCCGTGCGCGCACGTCTCGACGAGCTGTCCAAGAGCTTCCCGCCCGGCTTGACCATCAACTACGTCATCGACAACGCACCCTTCGTGCGCCTCTCCATCCACGAGGTGGTCAAGACGCTGCTCGAGGCCATCGTCCTCGTCTTCCTGGTGATGTTCCTGTTCCTGCAGAACATCCGCGCCACGATCATCCCCACCATCGCCGTGCCGGTGGTGCTCCTCGGCACCTGCGGCGTGCTCGCCGCCGCCGGCTTCAGCCTGAACACCTTGACCATGTTCGGCATGGTCCTGGCGATCGGGCTGCTCGTGGACGACGCCATCGTCGTCGTCGAGAACGTCGAACGGGTCATGCACGAGGAGGGGCTCGACCCCAGGGAGGCCACCCGGAAGTCGATGTCCCAGATCACCGGCGCGCTGGTGGGCATCGCCCTGGTGCTGGCCGCCGTCTTCGTGCCCATGGCCTTCTTTCCGGGCTCGGTCGGCGTCATCTACCGCCAGTTCTCGATCACCCTGGTCGCTGCCATGAGCCTGTCGGTGCTGGTGGCGGTCATCCTCACGCCGGCGCTGTGCGCCACCGTCCTCAAGGCCGGGCACACCCAGAAGACGACCGGGTTCTTCGGCTGGTTCAACCGCAGCTACGACAAGAGCAGCCGCGGATACGGACGCGTGGTCGGCTTCCTGGTGCGGCGCCGGGTGCGCGGGATGATCGGCTATGCCGTGCTGGTGGTGGCGCTGGTGGCGCTCTTCCCGCGCATGCCCAAGGGCTTCCTCCCCGACGAGGACCAGGGCCAGCTCAACGCCCAGGCGCTGCTGCCGCCGGGATCGACCCAGGAGCAGACGCGCGCGGTGATGGAGCGCATCTCCGACTACCTGCTCGACGAGGAGAAGGCGACCGTCGACTCGGTCTTCAGCATCACCGGCTTCGGCTTCGCCGGCCGAGGGCAAAACTCCGGACTGGCCTTCATCAAGCTGCGCGACTGGGAGGTGCGCGACAAACCGGAGCTGCGCGCTGACGCGGTGGTACGCCGCGCCGGCAAGGCGCTGGGCGGGATCAAGGAGGCCCAGGCCTTCGCCTTTGCACCGCCGGCCATCAGCGAGCTCGGCAACGCCGCCGGCTTCCAGATGCAGATCGTCGACCGCGTCGGCCTGGGCCACGAGGCGCTCATCGCCGCGCGCGACGAGATGCTGGCCAAGGCCGCCAAGCACCCCGCGCTGACCAAGGTGCGCCCCGCCGGCCTCGAGGACCGCCCCGAGTACAAGGTCGACGTCGACCAGGAGAAGGCCTCGGCGCTCGGCATCTCGCTCTCGGAGATCAACTCCACCCTGCAGACGACCTGGGGCGGCGCGTACGTCAACGACTTCCTCGACAACGGGCGCACCAAGCGCGTCTACCTCCAGGGGGACGCGCCATTTCGCATGCAGCCCCGCGACCTCGGGCGCTGGTTCGTGCGCAACAAGGGGGGCGAGATGGTGCCCTTCTCCGCCTTCGCCGGCGGGCACTGGCGCTACGCCTCTCCGAAGCTGGACCGCTTCGGTGGCTTCCCGACGCTGGCGCTGCAAGGCGAGCCGGCACCGGGCAGGAGCTCCGGCGACGCCATGGCGGCCATGGAGGCGCTCGGCGCCGCGCGGCCGCCGGGCCACCGCGACCAGTGGGCGGGCCAGGCCGACCACCCGAGGTGTCGCTGCCCTCTGGCTGGTCGGGCGGCGATGTCGTGATCAGCTTGCGGTCCAGTGCCCCCACCCCGTTCGGTCGTTTCGGAACGTGAGCATGTCCAGCACTGCCCGTGGTGAAACGAGGATCGGTCGATCTATCGGAAACGGCGTCCGACCTGGAACGGGGAAGGAGCGGCGCCTCGCCGAGGCCTGCCGTAAGGAGTGGCCCACCATGAAAGGACGTGAGGAGTAGGGTGAGCCCATGTCCGCATCCATCAGCTGGTTGAGCACCGCCGAGGCCGCCAAGTACCTCGGGATCACCCCGCGCACCCTCTACCGCTTCATCGACGAGGGCTCGCTCCCCGGGTACCGGTTCGGGCGGGTCATCCGCTTGAAGCAG
>JBBJMR010000012.1:0-53553 GCA_037720395.1 Polyangiaceae bacterium | reverse complement strand
TGCTCGCCGTCCGGGCCGAAGGGCATCGAGCGCTCGCCGGTGAGCCAGGCGGCGTCGAAGCCCTGACGGTTCAGGACCTGCGCGACCGCCTCCGTCTCGTCGCGTGTGTTGCAGAAGACGATGGCGCTCTCCGGGTTCTCGACGTCGATGACCCGCAGCAGGGCGCCATGCTTGTCCGCCGCGACCATGTAGACAAAGTGCTCGATCTCGAGCGCGCCGATGTGGTCGCCGGACAGGGTGAGGAACTCGGGCGCCTTGAGACGGGTGCGCGCGATGCGCTCGATGTCCGGAGGGACGGTGGCCGAGAAGAGCAGCGTCTGCCGGGCCTTGGGGAGGTGGTCGAGGATGGCGGTGAGCTCGCGCTCGAAGCCCATGCTCAGCATCTCGTCGGACTCGTCGAGCACCAGCAGACGGATGTCCTTGGGCTCCAGCGTCTTGCGGCGGAGGTGGTCGAGCACGCGCCCGGGCGTGCCGACGACGACCTGGGCGCCGGCGGCGAGGGCGTCGACCTGGCGCGGCATCGGCGCGCCGCCGTAGATGGCCACCGGCTTGATGCCCTTGCGCACCCCGAGCCGCTCGATCTCCGCCGACACCTGCAGCGCCAGCTCGCGGGTGGGGCAGAGCACCAGCACCTGCACGGCGGCCAGCGACCGCTTGACCAGGTTGTCGACGATGGGCAGCCCGAACGCCGCCGTCTTGCCGGTGCCGGTGCGGGCTTGCACCACCGCGTCCTGGCCGCGGGTGACCGGCTCCCAGACCGCCAGCTGCACCGGCGTCGGGTTCAGGTAGCCCATCTCCTTGAGCGTCTCGCGGAGCTCGCTGGAGAGGGGGAGGAGGTCGAAGGTAGGTGCGGGGCGCGGGGGGGCCGAGGCCTCCGTCGCTGCCTGGGTATCGAGGTCGGTCATCTGGGTTGCCGCTCCGGCCGCGGGGCGACGGGCAGTCGCCGGGCGGCTCCCGGCGCAAGAAGTAGGTCGTTCTGCAGGATGGTCTGCACGCGCCGCCGCAGGGGAGCCAGGTCGCCTGCCTCGTGCCGCACCGCGTGCTCCTCCGCATAGCGGAGCCGCTCGATGGCGTCGAGGGCGCGCTCGTCGGTACGGGATCCGCGACACGCGTCGGCCACGGCGTCCCGACTGCGCCACTCGGGCTCGAGGGCGCGCCGGAAGCCGTCGAGCGCCGCGTCCTCGCCCTCGTTGCCCGAGGCCGCGGCGCGAGCCCGGTCGACCGCGGCGCTCAGCGCGAGCAGCCCCTCCCGGCAAGAACCCCAGGGTGAGGGAAGCGTGTCGCTCCAGAACACCTGGCGGGCGATCTGCACGGTGGCCAAGACGGAAATCACCGCCGCCAACCCGTAGTACGCGCCCATGGTGGCGGAGCGCCCGCGCCGCCGGGCGCGCGACAGCGCAGGCGGCGTGTCGTCGGACGCCGCGGCAGCGTCGGGCCGCGCGCCCCGCGCACGGCCCGCTCGCGGCGGCGATCTTTTCATGCCATGGGCTCTACCACCTTGCCGGTGGAGCGGTGCCCGGAAACGCGGAACCTGGACGGCGCGCGGCCGCGGCGCGTACGCGCCGCGGCATGGGTTCGGGCTGCCTTCGGCGCGGCGCTGTGGCTCGGCGCGGCGCCCGCCGCTGCCGAGCCGTTCCCGAGCCACGATTTCGCCATCGACCTCTTCCAGGGCCCGATCCTGGCGCCCATCCGCGTCACCGGCATCGCCGGCTCCTATGCCGGATACGCCGAGGGCATCGAGGGCATGGTCAGCAACGCCGCCGCGCCGGCTGTGCGCGAGCCGTTCAGCTTCAACTGGCTGGAGTTCGACGCCGCGGTCTCGATCTCCATTCCCCTCAGCCTGTTCGAGAACAACGACTTCGACAACAGCAACGCCCTCGACTCCGACTTCTCCAACTTCATCTACCTGACGGGCGGGGTGCTGCTGCAAGCCGGCATCCTCGCCCTCGGCGCCAACGCCGAGCTGCAGCGCTACACCATCACCGGCAGCACCGGCGGGGAGACCTCGGTCACCGTCGGCAAGTACCACGTCCTCGCCGGCATCCGCCTGCTCGGCGATCAGCTGGTGTTCGGTGCCGGGCCGCGCGCCGTCACCCTCGGCCTCAATGCGCCCAACGCCAACCTGACCTTCGCCGGCGTGGCGCCGGAGATCGGCGTTCTGGTGCGGCCGGACTGGCAGTCGTTCCGCATCGGCGCCACCTACCGCATGCCGGTCACCGCCAGCGGCCTGCTGGGAGAGGCCGACACGGTGGAGCCCAGCGGTCGCCGCCTGGCCGGGGGGCTGGTGCTTCCGGAGAAGGTCGTCTTGCCGTGGGAGGTGGAGGCGGGCGTGGCCATTCAGGTCGGTCCGCGCCCGCTCAACCCGGAGTGGATCGACCCGCACGCCCAGGAGGCGGAGCTCGCCGCCGACTTCGAGCGGCGGCGGGTGGCGCGCGAGCACGCACGCCAGAGACAGATCGTGCGCGAGCCCGACCCGATGCTGCGCGCCAAGCTGGCGCGTGACCTGGCCCTGGAGGAGAAGCGGCGCGCCGCCGACGAGGACAGGCGCCTCGAGGCGGCGCGCGCGCGGCTCAAGCGCGAGCGTCGCGCGCGCTACTGGAACTGGCCACGGCCGCACCTGCTCTTCACGGCGGAGGTGCTGATCACCGGCCCCGTCTCCAGCGCCGTCACCCTTGCCCAGTTCCTGGGCCAGAACGAGCCGAGCGACGTCTGCCGCGACGTCCCCCCCGAGGAGCGGCCGGCGTGCGAGACGAAGCAAGCGCAGCCCGGCAACGCCGGCAGCGAGGTCAACTTCGGGCCGCGCTTCGGCATCGAGACCGAGCCCGTCCCCGGCCTGGTCAAGACCCGATTCGGTAGCTACTACGAGCCGAACCGCCTCGACGACGGTCGCGTCGGGCGGCAACACTTCACCTTCGGCGCCGATCTACGCGCCTTCCCCTCCACCTGGTGGGGCCTGGTGCCCGAGGTGATCTACAAGCTGCAGACCTCGTTCGACCTCGCACCTCGTTACCAGAGCCTGTCCGCCGGCATCGGCGTCTGGCACTGATCGGGGCCGGTCCGCGTGTCCGCCCGCGTGGGCGCGCTCAGTTCAGCGTCTTCTCGTCCTGGTCCGTCTCCAGGAAGGTGGCGGTGATCTCTCGCTCCAGCGCGAGCGTCACCTCGCGCTCCAGGCCGTCGACGTTGCCGGCGAGACGGGCCACGTTGAGCCCGTAGACGAAGACGCGCGCGCACGGCCGATTGTCGACGGTCTGCCGCTCCGGGCGCCCTTGCTCGTCGGTGGCCAGGCCGTCGAGGAGCACCAGCGCGCGTGGGTCGACGCCTTCGGCGACCAGCTCCATGCCCGGCAGGTCGGACACGTAGAGGTCGGCGCGCTCCACGTAGCGACGGAGCACGGGGTTGAGCTCGTCGCTGGCCTTCTTGGCCAGCGCCGCGAACGCTTCGCGATCCGGGGCCCAGGGCGGCATGCCCATCTCCAGATCCAGCTCGCGCGACCGCAAGAAGGCCTGCGTGGCACCGGGCATGTCACCTTGCTCGTCGCGCACCAGCCCGAGGTAGTAGTGGGCCTCGGCGTGGCGCGGGTCCTTGGCGGACGCCTCCTCGATGAGCTGGGTGGCGCGCTCGGTGCGGCCCACCTCGTAGTAGGCGCGCCCGACGAGGAAGGTGTGGTTCGGGTTGTCGTAGGGGCCCTCGGGCATGCGCGCCACCACGCGCGCCGCCTCCTCCGCGTCGCCCTTGCCGAGCAAGGCGTCGAACTTGAGGAGCAGCGCATCGATGACCTCCTCGTCGACCTCGGCCAGCTCCAGCGCTTGGTCGCACATCTCGATGGCCTGCTCGAAGTCGCCGATGGGATGGATGTAGACCTCGGCCGCGTTGAGCATGGCCTCGAGGTAGGTCTCGTCGAGCGCGATGGCCTGGCGGTAGGCCTCGATGGCCTCCTCCCCCTCGCCCTCGAGCGCCGCCACGTAGCCCAGCAGGTTGTGGGCCTCCGGCGAGTTGGGGTCGATCTCCAGCGCGCGCCGCGCCGATGCCTCGGCGCCGCGTGTATCTCCGCGCTGCACGAGATCCCACCCGCGGTCGAGGTGCGCCGAGAACTGGTCCATCGCTCCGGAACGTCTTCGATGACCCGCCGCGAGTCAAGCGGCGGACGGCCGAGCGACGGGCGTTCAAACAGCGACGCGCCGTGCGAGACGCGACGCGGTCAGTCGTGGATGACGACCAGCGTGCCGCGGTTCTTGTCGGTGGCCCACACCGCGTGCCAGCCGCGCGGCAGGCGCGGTTCGGTCCAGAAGAAGATCTTCTTGGCGTCGAGCGGCGACAGGTTCACGCACCCGTGGCTCATCTCGCGCCCGAAGTTCGAGTGCCAGAAGGCGCCGTGCAGCGCGTAGGAGCGGTCGTAGTAAGCGACGTAGGGCACGTCCTCGATGCTGTACGGCAGGTCGCCGGCCACCGCGCCGTCACCGTCCATGGTCACGGTGATGTGCTTCTCGCGGATGCGGAACATGCCCGTCGGGGTGGAGTGGTCCTTGTCCTTCTTCTTGGAGCGCTTTCCCGGGGAGACGAGGGCGGCGTAGTACGGCTTGTCGCCATCGAAGGCGAGCAGCGTCTTGCGGGTCAGGTTGACGTCCACCCACTTCTCGCCTGGCGCGAGGTCGGCGGGCCGCGCGCCTGGATCGGTGTAGGTGCCGTCGATGGCCTTCATCCACCAGCCCTCGGTGGTCTGGCGATAGATGATGGTCTTGACGCTGGTGGTCGCGCCGGTGAGGCCGAACGCGCTGAAGCGCGGCACCGAGCCGACGGTCTTGACCTCCTTCTTCTCGGTGTCGATCTCGAACTTGGCCGCCTTGGTCGCGGTGATGAAGCCGACCTGGGTCACGCCGTCCGGCACCTCGATGCCTTGCGACGCCGGACCCTTGGCGATGTACATGCGGTCGCTCGGAGCGACGAGGCCGGCGGTGGTCTTGTACCAGAGGCGGTTGTTCCAACCGAACGTCTTGTCGACGGCGACGAAGAAGCCCTTGACCATCCGCTTGGCCACGGTGCCGTCGGCGTCGGACTCGAGGTCGGAGAGCTTGACCTCCAGCGACTTGCCCTTCTCCTGCTTCTGCTGCCACCACGGCTTCGGCGGCTCGGGGGGCGGCTCGACGCCGGCGTCGCCGAGCCCCAGCGCGGCCGCCGCGGCCACGGCGCTGGCGCTCTGGTCGTCGCCGGCGGGCGGCACGGCCGTGTCCGGCGAGGCGACCGACGCCGCCTGCGCGGGCGGTGCCGCGTTGCTCTCCGAGGAGGGAACCGCGCCCCCACCACCGGCACCCTCCTCGTCGCGCTTCTTCTTCTTCTCCTTGGCCTCGGCCAGGTACGGCTCGTACCGCATCATGTCCTCTTTCGAGGGCACGGACTTGTAGAGCGGCGTGCCGTGCGCGGTGTTGTACGCGTACTTGTAGGGGAGGACGTCGTCGAGGTTCGGCGCGGTGATGCCCAGGCGCACCTGCGGCGACTGCACGTCGAGCGTGGAGTACTTGCCGCAGACGTAGCCACCATCGAGGAGCCGGTACCAGCCCTTGGGGCAGGAGGTGCCCTTGATGGGCGTCGGATCGACGGGGACCTTCCCGCCGAGGCGGATGTACCCGATGCGATCCTTGGAGAAGTCCGGCGTCGGGTAGACGGGCGTCTGCAGCGCCATCGCCCCCAGCAACGGTCCGCTGTACGGCTTGTCGTCGGGCACGGCGGTGGGGGCCGGCGCCGCGCCTGCATCGCGCACCTCGGCAGCGGCGGCCGCAGACGCCGTGGCCGTTGCTGTCGGCGCGTCGAGCCGCGTGACGCGCGAGGTCGAATCGCTCGAGGGCCCGGGCGGTTCGTCGCCGCTGCAGCCGCCAGCCCACACCGCGGCCCCGCCGGCGGCGGCCCCGGCGATGAGGAAGCCGAGCACGCTGCCGACGAACGCACCACCGCCGCGCCCGCCGCGCCCGGTCGGGCGCGGATCTCGCCGCGGGCCTCGCGGTGCGGGGCAGGGGACTTGGGGGCGCTCATGGTGTCGGATGGCTCGAATTCAGCCGCCGCCGAGCGGTCGACGGTCCTTAGTACCTGCTGGTGTTGGTGTCGATCCACTTCTCGGCAAGCGCGAGCTGCGACCGCCGTGCCAGTGGGAAGATGCGGGCGCGGGTCGTGCAGGCTCAGGCGGAAGCATGCGGAAACCCGGAATCGGCCAGCGAGCGGCCTGCATCGAACCGGGGAGCCACCGTCGAACGGATCTGGCGGGGAGACTGCTACGGTTGATTTCCGTGTTCACGGCGACGCATGCGCGTGGTTCCAGCGACACGCCCTTCCTCGGGCGTGACGCGCGCCGACGCGCTGGTCGTCTTCCTCTGCCTGGCGGCGCTGCTCCACGCGCCGCTCGTGCCCACGCGGCTGTTCGACTGGTTGCGCCTGGCGCTCTCGGCCCGCGACATGGAGATGGTCGACCAGCCGGGCGAGACGATCATCCCCATCGACTTCGACCTCGTGCCGGATGCGCCGGCCGCGCCGCCCGCGCCCCGCCCGAGCCGGCGCCCGCAGCGGCACCGCCGAGCGCGCGACCCCGACCAGCACCGTGGGCGACGCGCCGAAGCCGCCGGAGAAGACCACGCCGGAGCCGCCCGACGCGGGCGCGCCGGTGGCCAGCGCCGAGCCCGACGCAGGCGTCGCGCACAAGCCGCCGGTCAAGGACCCGCTGGCGGCCGCCGGTGCGGTCGGCAAGCTGGCCACCACCGATCCCAACGTGCAGGTCCTGATCGCCAGCGACCGCATCCGCAAGCACCCGCTCGGCGCCTCGTTCGGCAGGCTGCTGACCACCATCCCGGAGTGGAAGAGCTTCTTCGAAGGGACCGAGCTCGATCCCATCCGCGACGTCGACCACGTGCTCATCGCCGGCCCGCAGTTCCGCGACTCGAGCAAGGTCGTCGCGGTGATGGACTACAACCTGCCCGAGGCGCGGGTGAAGCAAGCCATCGACGTGGTGGTGCAGCGCAGCGACCCCCCGGGGGCCTGGCTGGACGATTCCCCGGTGCCGGCGGCGGTGGCGCGGGCCGACGGCGGGGATCGCATCTTCGCCATGGTCCCCGGCAAGCACCTGCTGGTGGTGATGCCGGCGGACGCCAGGGAGCAGCTCGGCAAGCTGAAGAGCGCCGGCACCTTCAACAAGTCGTCCACGGTGGGCATCGCCGTGTCGATGGTCACACCGGCCCGCGCCTTCAAGAACACACCGGTGCCCGTGCCCGAGTCGCTGAAGTGGATGCGCCTCGCGGTCATCCCCGGCAGCGACGGCGGGGCGGAGGTCATGCTCGACCTCATGGACGAGTCCGAGGCCTCGGCCACCGAGCACGCCGCGGAGATGGGCAGGGCCATCGAGGCCATCCGCAAGCCGGACCTCGGGATCTTCGCCGGGCTGGCTTCGATCGAGCTCTTCGGGCCGGTGAGCACCACGACCGAGGGCGCCATGATCCGGCTCGGCACGCGCATCAGCGAGGGTCAGCTGCGGCGCATCATGACCTGGGTCGAGGCCGAGCTGACCCGCATCGGGCAGCGACGCACCGATCGCCAGCGCAAGCCGAAGGTGCCCTCCAACAAGGTGGCGCCCGCGCCCGCGCCCGCCCCCGAGACGTCGCCCACGCCCACGCCCACGCCCGTGCCGGTGCCACCGGGCGCGCCGACCCCCGGCGAGCCGTACTGACCCACGGCGCGCGCGCGGCGCAAGGCGCGAGGTCTCGTCAGGCGGCGACGATCTCGCTGTCCTCGCGGAGGAGCTCGCGCGTCGCCGGCCCGCTCACCGCGACCCGTTCGGCGGCGACGAGGTGGAGCAGCTCCTCCTTGGTGGCCTGACCGCTCTCCAGCAGCGCCCGCATGTAGCCGTCCACGTAGCCGTGGGCGCGCGCCATGCGCGGATAGCTCGCGCCACCCGTGCGGGCGACGAAGACATCGCGCAGCATGACCTTGAGCTCGTCCAGCATCTCGGCTTTCGTTCGCATCGGTCGACTCCCGCAGGCTGCAGGCGTCGGCACGCGTCGCGCGCGCTCGACGTCACCCTTGAGATGTCGCGATATCGGAAGCAGCGCCGACGGGCCAAATTCACGAACACCGACAGAGGCGCGGACACGGACACACGCGCGGCCACGAACGACGCGCGGACACGGAAACGCGGGCGCGCGCGCTTGCCGGACCGCGCGCGCGGGCTGCTCAGCGGCCGCGCAGGCGTTCGAGGGCGGCGTCGGCGGCGGCGCGGTCCAGCTCGCCGACGGCGATGGTGGGACCGCGCTGCGGGACCAGGATCACGCGGCAGCGCCCGCGGGCGCCGGCCACCGCGCTCTCGAGGACGAAGTCGGCGGCGACGCCGAGGAGGATGGCCGCCGCACCCATGGCCAGGAACTCCGGCGCTCCGGCGAGCACGCCCTCGGTGAACAGGCGCAGCCCGAAGTAGCTACCCAGCGCCAGCGCCGCGAGGCCGGCGTAGATCGGCAGCGACGGATAGCGGACCTCGCGCGCGGCGCGCACCAGCGAGCCCACGGGGACGTGCTGCTCGCGCTCGCGCAACGTGCGGCCGAGGAGCTCGGTGCGCGAGATCAGGGTCACGCCCGCCGAGGAGACGCGCAGCTCCGCCGGTGCGCGGAAGCGGAGCACCAGCCGCGCCAGCAGGCGCAGCGCGTGGTAGGCCACCAGCAGGCCGGTGATGCCCAGGATGAAGAGCGCGACCGGCCGCGCGGCGCGCACCACCTCGCCCTGCAGCGTGGTCTGAGCCGCAGCGGCCGCCGGCGAACGCGGGCAGCCAGGATGGCGCACAGGGCCGGGTCGGTCACCTCGGTGGCCAGCGTGGCCGCCTCGGCGCGCGCCGCATCGCTGGGCGAACCGACGAGGTGGGCGGTGACCACCACCGCGGCGGCGCGCCCGCCCTGTCCGCCGTCCCGGCGCACGAGATCCGCGGCGGCGCGCCACAGCCCCGAGGCGCGAGCGCCCAGGGTGGCGTCGAGTGTGGGGAAGGCGTCGAGCGCCGTGTGCGCCGCCAGCCATCCCAGCGTCTCGACGACGCGCGCCTCGGCCTGGCCGCCCTCCGGCGGCGAGAGGGCCACCCCGCGCGAGAGCAGGGCGCCGATCAGCGTGCGCTCGCCGGCGCCGGGCAAGACCGCGCGCAGGGCGTCGAGGTCGTTGCCGCGCAGCGTGTCGGCGTCGGCGTGCGAGACGCCGAGCCGCTCGGCGAGCTCGTCGATGCCCGAGTCGATGCGCGAGCGCCGCTCGTCGGCGGCCGCGAACGCCACGGTGTGCACCAGTCGCGCCAGGTCCTCACCGCGCGCGTGCCGCCAGGCCACCTGCACCACGTCCGCGTCGTCGGCGAGCGGCGGCGCGGAGGGCGCCACCGTGGCCGGCGCTGCGGCCGCCACCATCGAGGCCGCCGCGGCCGCGGGCAGCGCCCGCCACGGCCGGGGCCACCGCGTCCGCGCCGCGGTCCGCGTCGGGCTGCGGCGTGGTCGGCGTCGGTTGGCTCACCGGGAAAGGACCCGTTGTCGCTGGGTTCGGCGCGCTCGCGCGCGGGCAAGCGCCGCAGGCCACCAGCGGCGGCCCACCGATTACTGGAACGACGGCGGGTTGGCTAGTCTTCCGGTCCCGCAGCCAGCGGCCCGAGTCCGCCCCCGGGCGCGGAAACAGCGCGGAGGCGAGGCCCTGGGTGGGCGCCGCCTCCACGGGTGCTGCGCTGGCCTTCGTCAGGGCGAGACGATGGCCACACCGCCGGCGACGGTCTCGCCGCCGGTGCGCCACCAGTTCATCAGCTCGACCTGGCCGTTGACCTCGATCTGCGAGAAGGCGCCGCGAAGCGGCCCTCCTGCTCGACGACCGACACCTCCCAGGTGTGGCCGGCGCCGCCGGCGGTGCCCAGGGCGTAGCGCAGGGTGCCGGTGGTCGCGTCCTGGTAGGTGATGCGGACGTCACCTGCGCCGCTGACCGCCACCCGCGGTCGTCGCCGACCAGGTTGGCCGTCGTCGAACTGCGCGCCGGCCAGCGTCAGGCCGTCGTCGACCGTCTCGATCTCCGGCGCCGCCCCTCCGTCCTTGGCGCCGTCGGCCAGGCGGGCGTACTTCAGGCTCTCCGCCCAGCCGTCGACGTAGGACAGGTGCCAGGCCCCGTCGCCGTCGATGAACAGCGAGGCGCCGATGCCGACGTCGCCGGTGTCGGTGCCGTCGGCCAGCTGGCCGTCGACGATCTTCGTCGTCCAGCTTCCGCCCGACTGAGCGGCCACCACCACGTTGCCGTGGATGCGGTCGTAGAAGGCGATGCCCAGCGTGCCGTCGTCGCCCAGCGCCAGGGATACGTAGGCGCCCACCACGTCGGGGTAGGAGTCGACGCGCGCGTCGGCGAAGACGTCCGTGCAGGCCACGCCGTCGGCGGTGGTCACGCACTCCGAGCCCGAGGCGCAGGCCGGGTCGCAGCCGTTCTCGATGGCCGTGCACAGGCCGGTCTCGATGACGCACGCATCGCTGGCGGTGCAGTACGCCTTGCGGCACGGCGTCGCCGGGTCCACGGCGACGTCCTCGAACGTCCAGCTGTCCGAGGTGCCCTTGGCGAAGCGCACCTTGGAGGTCACCGCGCCGTTCTTGGCCGGCTCCACGGCGCTGTAGGCAATGAGCGCGGTGTCGCCGTCGAGGACCAGCTTGGCGTAGCGACCGACGTCACCACCGGCGATGCTCTCCACCACCGAGACGTCCCAGCCGTCCCCGGCCTGGAAGGCGTACTTGAGCTGGCGGTTGGTGCGGTCGTAGTAGGCAACCGCCGGCACGCCTGCGGAGTTGATGGCGATCGACGTCCAGAGGCCGACGTCGTCTCCCGGCGCATCCTGTCCGCCGCGGAACCCGTTCAGGTCCCACGCCTCGCCGTTGGGCGGGGGATCGGTGGGCACGCCGTCGACGATGGTCCAGTCCACGGACTCGCCGTTCCACTTGCCCACCACCAGGTCGCCGTACTGCAGCTCGCGGGTCAAATCGCCTTCGAGGTAGCCGGCCACCCAGACGGTGCCGTCGCTGGCCACCGCGGCCGAGGTGTAGGCGCCGGACAGGCCCGGGGAGAGCGGCTGGCACGGATCCTTGCAGCTGTAGTCGCCGGCGCTCCCGCTCTGCTTGCCGGGGTCGTCGCCGTCGTCGCCGCACGAGCAGCCGCTCATGCCCGCCGCCACGCACAGAGCGCTGGCCACCACGGCGTGCCGCGCGGCACCCCGCGAGGCGGCGGAGGCGGCACGGCGCATGCGGTCACGCGCCTTGCGCACGCGTGCGGCGATGCCGAACAGCGCCGCGCCGAGCAGCCAGAGCATGCCGGGGGGCGCGCTGCGGTCGCCGGTGACCGCGCAGTTGCACCCCGCGGCCGCCGAGGGCTTGCCACGGATGATGGCCTGCGAGGCGGTGCCGATGTTGCCGGAGGCGTCCTTGACCTCGACCTCCAGGTCGTCGTCGGAGTCGCCGACGGTCACCACCTCGGCGCCCTCGAATGGCGCCCACTGGCTCCAGGCGCCGTCGCCGAGGCGGGTGCGCACCATGGCGTCCACGGTGCCGGAGACGTCGCGCGCGGTGAGCGTCACCTTGCCGGCGTCGACGGGGCCGATCTCCACGCGCGGCGACTCGGCGTCGATGACGATCTCGGTCACCGCCGGGGTGTCGTCGAGGGTCATCGGCTGGCCGGCGATGCGCGCGCGCGCCTCGAGGAGGTGGCGCCCCTGGAGGCGGAAGGCGGGGTCGCGCACGGTGAGGATGCGCTGCGTGGAGAACGGCTTCCAGGCGCCGCCGTCGATGCGATACGAGTACTCCACCGGCTGCGCGCCGCTGTCGGCGGGCGAGTCCAGGAGCACGGTGACGCTCGGCATGTTGTCGTCGGTGCGCGTGCGCGCCACCAGCCCGGCCGGGTCGATGTGCTTGTCGCCGAGGGCGATCTCGGTGTCGACCTTCTGCTGCTGCTGCTGAGCCATGGCTGGGGCCACACCCAGGCCGGCGAAGATGCCCAGGTAGCCGTCGCTGCCCTTCTCCAGGCGCCGCAGGCCGGGCGAGCCCGCGCCCTCCACGCTCTCCGGGATGGTCAGGGTGAGCCCCAGCGAGGCCAGCGAGCTGTTGAGGTCGATGGCCGCGATGCCGCCGAGCGCGCTGCCGACCTGGGAGGTGATCAGATCCTGCAGGGCCCCGACCAGGGCGTCCTCGGACTCGTTGAGCAGCTCGGCGTTGGTGATCTTTCCGTTGCTGACGCCGATCTTGTCGAGGACCGGCTGCAGGCCGTCCGGGGTGACGGCCAGGTTGATGGGCACATCGAGATCGAAGGTGGCGGTCATGAAGCGCACGAATCGATCGAGCGAGAAGATGTAGAAGTCGAACGAGGCGTTGTTCATCCGCACGCGCATGGAGGGGTCGGTCTCCAGGTTGGTGCCGTTGCCGAAGACCACCGTGGGCGGCTCGCCGGGCCGCACCATCAGCGCCACCTGCTGCGTCTCGCGCTGCAGCGCCAGCGACGTCAGGGAGGGGATGAGCAGCGACAGGGTCCCGCTGTTGAGCAGGTCCACCGTCTCGGTGGAGATGCCGAGGCAGAGCAGGCCGCTGTTGTACATGCCCGCCAGCGCGTAGTTGGCGAAGCGCTCGGAGACGGCGATGCCCACGTGCGGGCCGTCCGCCGTCGGCCAGCCGGTGACCGTGTTCCCCAGGAGCTCGTCGGGCAGCGGGATGCCGGTGGGCAGCGCCGCCTCGGAGAACTTCACGCACTTGGAGATGGGCTTCGGCTCGCTGCCGCCGTAGAGCCCGATGGTGGCGCCGTTGGCGACGGGGTTCAGGTCGCCGTAGGTCAGGCCGCCGCCGGCGTCGCTGTGGCCGCCGGCCGCGAAGAGGAAGTCGAGGCCGCCCTTGGTGCCGGCGGAGATGCTGGCCAGCAGGGCGCCGAGGTCGGCGTGGCCGTCGGTGCCGAGGACGATGGAGGCGCAGGCGGCGCTCTCGTCGGTGCCGTAGCGGCAGACGCCGTTGACGTCGTTGGTGCCGCTCGGGCAGGGGGGATCGAGCGCCGGGTTGGCCTGGCGGCAGAGCTGCTGCTCGATCTGCTCGCCCAAGGTGCCGATGAGGGCGTCGTAGGCGAAGTCGACGACGAAGCCCTTGAGGAAGCCGGCGATGTCGGCGATGAGGCCACCGCAGAACTCGATGGAGTTCTCGATGGCGTTCTTGTCGACCCAGAACTCCTCGATGCGTACCCGGGAGTACCCATGGAACGACTGGGAGGTGTCCTTGTTGGACTCGATGGAGAGGTTCACCCTGATCGGGATCTGGGCGTACTCCGAGGGATCGCCGGGGCAGGACTGGTTGCCGCTGAGGGTGATGTCCATGCCGCCGAGGTCGCTGTCCATGGGCAGGTACTGCAGGCGCAGCGGCATGGTGCCGGTGATCTTCAGGTTGTGCGGCCCTTCGGGGGTCAGCACGAGGTTCGAGTCGCCCACGCCGATCTCCGCGGTGCACTTGGGCGGGTTCGCTGCGGCGTCCGGGCCGCCGGGGCAGATGGTGTAATCGATGTCCGGCAGAAACGGGATGGGGTTGTCGATCTTACCCTTCGACTCTGGCACCTCGAACGTCAACGATCCATCTGGCGAGTCGCCGCCGAGCAGCGTCTTGGCCAGCGGCGCCAGGTTCTGCTGCAGGAAGGTGAACCCCGACTGGGTGATCCTCGCCGCGCCTGCGTTCTCGACGCGGGCGGCGGGATCGAAACCTTCGGGCAGCGGCGTCACGCCGCAACCGGCGCAGCTGCTGCAGCCGGCGCCACCACCGCAACCGAGGACGACGATCACCGAGAGGATCGCCAGCAGGTGCTTGAGCACCCGGTAGACGTCGACGGGCGATCTCGAAGCCCTCCTGTCGACGGAGGATCCCGTCGCGCGGTCGTCGAAGGAACGCGAGGCGAGGAAGCGCGGCTTAGGCATGAAAGGAACCTCCCGGAAGCGCGACGCAATCGGGCTGGTCCTCGGCGGATGCGCGGACGCATCGCCTGGTCATGCACCGATCCACTCCAGATCGTAGCTGCCCCCCGCGATCCGTCGCAAGGGGCGCCGATGCGTCAACGTCGATGACGCTCTGCGTGATGCGCACTGCGTGCGCGGCCGGTCACTGGGGGCAGTCGCCGGTGATCTTGGCGGCGCTGGCCGAGAAGGTGGCGCCCAGCCGGACGGCGTCCTTGCAGCCACCGGCGGTGTTCGTCTCCGAGCACCAGTCGCCCACGTAGGTGACCTTGCCTTCGCCGTCGCGCACGCACTTCTTCGGGGTTCCGCCGTCGTTCTCGTTCTTGGCGATGATCGTGCACAGCGTGGCGCCGAGCTGCGGGACGATCACCGTGTCGGCGTCCTCGAGGGTGATGAAGCCGTCGAGGCTGGCGCCGGCGACGAAGGCCGGATAGTCGGGAACGCTGGAGAGGCACTGGTCGATGGTCGTCAGCCCATCGGAGTTGTGCTTGCCGATGCAGTTGCCGTCGGCGCTGAGGGTGGCGTCGTAGATGCGCGCCTGGCGCAGGGGCAGCAGGATGTAGCTGTCGCCCGTGGTGTCGTCGAAGATGGGCACCACCACGTCCTTGCCCGTGGTGACGCTGAACTGGCCGTTGTCCAGGGCGGCGTCGACGACGATCGGCGAGACGTTCAGCCCGCCCAGGTCGCCCTGCAGGAAGCAGTATCCCTGCTCCGGGGTGGAGGGCGCCGCGCCGCCTGTCTTCAGCGTGCCGGCCGCCTTGTCGAACTCCAGCAGCCACGAGAAGGTGCCCTGGCCGTCGAGGTAACACGCCGGCTTGTCGAGGAGCACGCCGTCGAGGACGAGCTGTTGCACGAACAGGCTGGCCAGCGCCTCCGGAGAGGTGATGGTCAGGTACGACATGCGCAGGCCCGGTTTGTCGTTGCCGGTGTTGTCCTCCTGGGCGATGCACTCGCTCACCACGTCGGTGCAGGCCGCGGGCGGCGTGCAGTCGCCACCGCTGGAGCCCGCGCCCGTCCCGCTGCTGCTCGGGTCGGCGGCGTCGCCATCGGCGTCGGAGCCACAGCCGGACGCGGCGCTGGCCAAGAGGGCACAGGCGCCGAGGGCGCCGAGCACGGAAAGGAAGAGCGGATTCGATCGCATCAGGTGCCTCCTCGAAGGTCGAGCGAAGGGGAGTCTAGCAGCGCTCGGCGTCGGAACGATGCTCGAGCGGACGGCCGCTCCGAGCTGTTCCGAGCCTGCTCCGAGCGCGCTGGCGCACGGCGCAGCGCGTCGCGGCGCGCCGTCACATGGTGGCGGCGCCGAAGTCGTAGAGGGCGCGGATCGCGGTCACCCGGTCGGCGATGTCGGCGCGCGACAGCTTGGCGATGCGCGCCGTGCCCACCGCCTCGACGCAGAACGAGGCAGTGGCCGTGGCGTGCACCATGGCGCGCCGCAGCGCCAGCGGCGACAGCTCCGGCTGGCTCGCCAGGTAGCCGACGAAGCCGCCGGCGAAGGAGTCGCCGGCGCCGGTCGGATCGACGACGTTCTCCAGCGGGAAGCCGGGGGCGGCGAAGATGCCCTGGTCGTCGAAGAGCAGCGCGCCGTGCTCGCCGCGCTTGATGATCAGCCGCTTGGGGCCTCGGCGCAGCACGTCGCGCGCAGCGCGGCTGATGTTGTGCACTCCGGAGAGCTGGCGCGCCTCCTCGTCGTTGATGACCAGGGTGTCGATGCGCTGGAGCATGGCCGCCAGGGCCTTCGGCTCCCCGGTGATCCAGAAGTTCATGGTGTCGGCCACGACGAGCCGCGGCGCCCGCACCTGCTCGAGGACATCGAGCTGCAGCGCCGGGTGGATGTTGCCGAGCAGCACGATGGGCGAGTCGCGGTAGGCAGCGGGAAGCTTGGGCGCGAAGTCGGCGAAGACGTTGAGCTGCGTGTCGAGCGTGGTGCGGCCCGCCAGATCGGCGTCGTAGCGGCCCGCCCAGCGGAACGTCTTGCCCTTGGCCTTCTCCACCCCCGAGGTGTCGACACCGCGCGCCCGCATCTCGTCGAGCGTCTTGTCCGGGAAGTCCTCGCCGACGACGGCCACCACGCGCACCGGCGCAAAGCTGGCGGCCGCGAACGCGGAGTAGGTGGCGGAGCCGCCGACCACGTCCTTGTTGTGGGTCGTGGACGGGCCGTTCCCGGCGCTCTGGACGGGCAGCTCGAGATCGTCGAAGGCCATCGAGCCGACGATGAGGATGGGGTGCGCGCTATCGGTCACGAGGCCGGCCTTTAGCACGTGTCGGCGACCGCGTCCGTCCCTGTATCCGCGCCAGCGCCCGTGCCCGCGAGCCCGCGTTCGTCACCGGTACTTGTCGAGCAGCCACCCCAGCCTGGCGCGGACGGCCGGGGTGATGGCGGCGGGGTCGGTCATCACCGCGTTCTTCAGCGCGTTCGTTGCCGGGCTGGCGCTGACATCGGGCAGGTTCCTGCCGAGCGCCGCCGCGGCGGCGCGGGCCAGCGCCACGTTCTTGCGGAGCGTGGCGACCACCGCCTCGACGGTCACCGCCTCCTCGCCCTCGTGCCAGCAGTCGTAGTCGGTCGACAGCGCCAGGGTGCAAAACGGCAGCTCCGCCTCGCGAGCCAGCTTGGCCTCCGGCATGTTGGTCATGCCGATGACCGACACGCCCCAGCTGCGGTAGAGGAGGCTCTCGGCGCGGGTGGAGAACTGCGGGCCCTCGATGCACACGTAGGTGCCGCCCTTGTGCACGCGCGCGCCGGTGGTGCCGGCGGCGGCGAAGACCGCGGCGGCCATGATCGGGCACACCGGATCGGCGAAGGCCACGTGCGCCGCCACCTCGTCGAAGAAGGTCGAGGCGCGGTGCTTGGTGAGATCGATGAACTGGTCGACGACCACCAGATCGCCGGGGGCGATCTCCTCGCGCATCGAGCCCACCGCGCTGACCGAGAGCAGGTGGGTGGCGCCGAGCATCTTCAGAGCACAGATGTTGGCGCGGTAGTTGACGCTCGAGGGGCTGTGCCGGTGGCCGCGCCCGTGACGGGGCAGGAAGAGCAGGGTGCTGTCGGTGCCGCGCAGCTTGCCGCGGATGATGGCGTCGCTCGGAGGCCCGTAGGGCGTGTCGATGCGCACCTCCTCCGGGACGTCGAGCTCGCTCACATCGTAGAGGCCGCTGCCTCCGATGATGGCCAGCGTGGGTGCCCGGCCGCTCATCGGGGTTCCATCCCTTCGAGCAGCATCTTCTCGCACAGGGGAGCGTGGCGCGCGCGCCGGCTGCGTTCGGAGAGGACGATGGCCCGAAGCCGCTCGAAGGCGTGATCGATGTCGTCGTTGACGATGACGTAATCGAAGAGCCCATAGTGGGCGATCTCGCTCTTGGCCGCGGTGAGGCGGCGGCGCGTGGTGGCCTCGTCCTCGGTGCCGCGCCCGCGCAGCCGCCGCTCGAGCTCCTCGAGCGAGGGAGGCAGGAGGAACACCCCCACCGCACCCTCGACGGTGGCCTTGATCTGCCGCGCTCCCTGATAGTCGATGTCGAAGATGACGCCGTGGTGCGAGGTGCGCGCGATCTCGATCTCCTTCAGGCTGGTGCCGTAGAGGTGCCCGTGCACGCGCGCCCACTCGGCGAAGGCGCCGGCACGGACCATCTCCTCGAAGGTCGGCGTGTCGACGAAGTGGTACTCCCTGCCGTCGAGCTCGCGGGGCCGGGGCTTGCGCGTGGTGTGCGACACCGAGAAGCGCAAATCGGGGTACGTGCTGCGCAGCTTGCTGCAGAGCGTCGTCTTCCCCGCGCCGGACGGTGAGGAGACGATGAGCAGCAGGAAGTCCCTGGGGACGGACTGGCTCATGGCCGCGGGAGCATCGTCGCGATCGTGCGGGGGGTCCAGCGTGTCCGTTCGGGGGCTCATTCCACGTTCTGGACCTGCTCCCGCATTCGTTCCAGCTCCACCTTGATGGCGATGACCTCATGGGCCAGCGCCGCGTCCTGGGCCTTGGCGCCGAGGGTGCTGATCTCGCGGGTCATCTCCTGCAGCAGGAAGTCGATGCGGCGCCCGACCGGGTCGGCAGAGGGGCCGACGAGCAGCGGCTGGAGCTGATCGAGGTGGCTCACCAGGCGGGTCAGCTCCTCGCTGACGTCGCTGCGTTCGCAGAGCAGCGCCACCTCCAGCTCCAGGCGAGCCGGGTCGAGGCGTGTCTCGATGCTGGCGACCACCGTGGCCAGCCGGGCCAGCAGGCGGCCGCGCGCCGCCTCGCGGACGGCGGGGAGGCGTACGTCGATGCGCGCGCACGCCGCACGCACGGCGGTGGCCCGCGCCGCGAGATCGGCGGCGAGCGCGGCGCCCTCGCGTTCACACATCGCGGCCAGGGCATCGAGGGCGGCCAGCAGAGCCGCGCGCACCGCCTCGCGCAACGTCTCCAGCGCCAGACCGGAGGGCGCGACGAACAGGTCCGGGACCGCCGCCAGCAGGGAGAGCGGAAGGTCGCTGCCGGGCGCGAGGTCGTCGCGCACCGCGCCCAGGGCGCGGAACGCCTCGCGCGCTCGGGCGGCGTCGATGGTGCTGGCGGGCAGGGCGCCGCCCTCGGCGCGCACCGCGAGCTCGACCCGGCCGCGGCGCAGGCGCTCGCGCACCACCTGCTCCGCGAAGAGCGCCAGGTCGCCGAGCTCGCGCGGCAGGCGCGAGCGCACGTCGAGGAAGCGCTGATTGACGGAGCGCACCTCGGCGACGACGCGCCCGCCCGTGAGCGGGGCCTCGCCGCTGCCGAAGCCGGTCATGCTGCGCAAGTCGACCTCAGGCGTCCGGCGCCGGCGCGGGACGCCAGGCGCGCTCGCCGGCCGCGGGACCGAACTTCGCCGGAAGTCCCGGCGAGGTCATGGTCTTGCCGGCATCGACCGCGCCCTTGTCGCGCAGGGCAGCCAGGTAGGCGATGGTCGAGGGCAGGCCGTCCTCCCAGCGCACGTGCGGCGCGTAGCCCAGCAGCTCGCGCGCGGCGCCGATGTCCGCCAGCGAGTGGCGGATGTCGCCGGCGCGCGGCGCCACGTGCTTGACCTCGACCCTGGCGCCGGCCGGGACACCGGGCTGGCCGGCCCCGAGGAGGCGCTCCAGCTCGCGACAGAGCTCGTTGAGGCCGATGCGCCGCCCGCCGGCGATGTTCACCACCTCGCCGGAGAGCTTGCGGGGGCTCTCGGCAGCGAGCAGGTTGGCGTGCACGGCATTGTCGACGTAGCAGAAGTCGCGGGTCTGCTCGCCGTCGCCGAAGATCTCGATGGGCCGGCCGGAGAGGGCGGCCTCGACGAAGCGCGGGATGGCCGCCGCGTAGGCGCCGGTGGGGGTCTGGTTGGGGCCGAAGACGTTGAAGTAGCGCAGGTTCAAGGTCTCCAGGCCGTAGATGCCGGCGAAGACCGAGAGGTACTTCTCGCAGGCCAGCTTGGTCACCGCGTAGGGCGAGAGCGGCATGGGTGCCATGTCCTCGCGCTTCGGCAGCTGCGGCGTCTCGCCGTACGCCGACGACGAGGCGGCAAACAGGACGCGCCGTACGCCCGAGCGCCGCGCGACGTCGAGCACGGTCACCGTGCCGCCGGTGTTCACCGAGTCGGACTCGATGGGCGTCTCCACGCTGCGCGGCACCGAGCCCAGCGCGGCCTGGTGGAAGACGACCTCGACGCCATCCATGGCCTTGGCCACCGCGGCGGCGTCGCGGATGTCCCCCTCCACGCGCTCGACCAGCGACTGCTGCGCGATGCCGTCGAGGTGCGCCCAGTTGCCGGTGGCCAGGTTGTCGAGCACGCGCACGCGCTCTCCGGCAGCGGCCAGGGCCGCCGTCAGGTTGGAGCCGATGAAGCCGGCACCGCCGGTGACCAGGTAGCGTGTCTTGCCCATCTTCGTCGTTCCTCGTCCGGGTGGCGGTGCTCGGGCGTCGCGGGTGCGTGCGCCTCAGGGTTTCTTGTCGAAGAGCGCCGCCAGGGCGGCCTGGCTGTCTGCCAGCGACCGGTCGCCGGGGCGCCGCTGAGGGCCGCCCACGGCGAAGGTGAACCCAGCACAGTGGTTGGCCCGGTCGCGATGGCGGACGAACTCGCCGATGGGCTCTGCGCACTGATCGCGCGATGTCGCCTCCCAGTGCTGGCAGTTCTTGCAGACGTGCAGGTCGACGCCGCAGTGCGGGCACGCGTCGGTGCGCTGGAGCTTGACGGCGAAGTCCAGCTCGGCGCGGCACTGGTGGCAGAAGTGCCGCCGCTCTTCGACCTTCGGGGTCCAGGGGCCGGGCGTGGGCATCTCGGTAAACCGCCGGGAGTCGAGGCTCCGGCAGGAGACCTCGCACCTGTCGAGGCTAGCGGTTGAGCCCCCGGCGGCGCTGGATGTCGCCCATGATGCGCTGGTACTCGACCTCCCAGGTGCGCGTGCCCTCCTGCATGTGCTTGAGCTTGCCGCGGGCCTCTGCGTCGAGCTCGGCCTCCACGTCGAGGTGCTTCTTGAGCACCGGGCGCATGGTGCGGCGCAGGCCGTGGTCCTCGGCGAAGACCTCGTCGACGTTGTGCGAGTGCATGAGGATCTCGATCAGCTGGTCGAGCAGGTAGTCCATCATGTCGTCGCCGACCTTGATGCCGGCCTGTTCGGCGGTGAGCTTGCGCAGTCGCGGGAACTCCGTCTGCGCCATGCTGCGCGACTGGATGAGGTCCTTGGCCTTCTCGGTCGCCTGGCGATCGATGGTCAGGTAGTTCTGGAACACGGACACGATGTCGCGCACCACCTCGGCGCGCTCCTCGACCTCGATGTCCTTGGCGGCGAGGAGGGTCTTGACGATGTCCTCGCTGAGTTGATCGACGATCCCGCTGAAGAGGCGCATCGTGCCTGGTCCTGTCGACGGGCTGCTGCCGTCGCGATGGTGGTGACGGGCTGGCCCGTCGCTCTCGTCGTGCTGGTCGCGGACGCGGCACCCCCGCGGCGCCGGGGCCCGCGGTCGCTGAACGGCCGTCGGGCGCTCCGGCATGTAGCCGTCCGGGATCGGAGAGGCAAGCACCGAACCGGCGCCACCAGGGATGTCTCTGGACCCGCCGGCTAGGCCGGCGTGCCGCTGCGGCGCTACCATCGCAGTCGGTGCCGAAAGGAAGCTCCACGCCGCCCGTGGCCGGCGCGACGCTCGATGACGACGGCGAGGCGCCGCTCGAGCTCGCGCTGGACCATCGACGTCCCGCCGGCGGCGTGCACGCCGTCGCGCCGCCCGGTCTGCACGCGTTCGACGAGGACGAGGAGCCGTACGGGGCGCCGCTCGAGCTGGACGTTCCCGGGATGGGCGCGTCGCCGGGCCCGGGCACGGGCGCGGGCATGGGCGCGCAGACGGGCGCGGGCATGGGCGCGGGCACGGGCGCGGGCACGGAGCCCGGGACGGGGGATGCCGAGGTCCTTGCCCTCGCAGGGTACGGGGAGCCGCCGACGTCCCTGATCGGTGCGCCGGCCTACGCGTGGCGCGTCTTCCAGAGGCGCAAGCGCGTGCAGGACAAGCTAGGGGTGGCGCGGCGGACGCGTGATCACGCCAAGACAGAGAGCGACCAGCTGCTGGCCGCGGCCATGGAAGCGCTGCGTGCGGGGGCGGCGCCCACCCATCCACTGACCAGCCTGTTCGAGACGCTGCGCGGCTACGACGCGGTGCAGGAGGCGGCGCACGACGCCAGCGCCGAGATCGCGCGGCAGCAGGCGGCGCAGCGGCAGAGCCTCCACGGTGAGCTCGACCAGCTGCAGGGGGCCAAGGCCAGCGCCGACGCCGAGCTGGCGGCGGCCGAGGCGGAGCTGGCCGAGGCCGAGCAGGCTCGCGCGCGCATCGAGGCGCGGCTCAAGCGCGGCGACATCGAGCTGCGCGCGGCGCACGACGCGGCGCGGCTGGCGGCCGGCGAGGGAGCCCAGTTCGCCCCCCCGGAGCATGCCGTGCGCATCCAGGTGCTGGAGGCGGAGCGGGTGCAGCGCTCCGCCGAGCTGGCGGAGGCGACGCGCCTGCACGCAGAGGTCGAGGTCCGTGCGCGCGAGCGCCGCGCGGTGGCGCGCGGCCTGCGCCGCCAGGCCGGCGAGAAGAAGAAGGTCACCGAGCAGCAGGACCGCGCCGCGCGCGAGAGCATGCGAGTCGGCGAGCGCGGCGTGGAGAGCGCGCGCAGTCGCCGACTGGTGGCCTACGCGGAGGCTGGCCGAGGTGCTGCGCTCCCGCCCGCAGGAGCTCGCCCAGGAGCTGGTCGAGCGTGCCCGGCAGGCCGAGGTCTCGCCTCGCCGCCACCGATCGCGCGCTGGATCTGTGCGTACGCGCGCTCGACGCCTCGGACCGCGAGTGGGAGCGAAAGGGCTGGGCGATCCTGATCGGCGTCCCGGTGCTGCTGGTCATCGCGCTGGTGCTGATCGCCGGGCTGCGCTGACACGCAGCGCCAGCGATGGGTGCGCCCGCGAGCCGTCCCGTGCCCGTGCCCGTGCGCGCGTCCGTGCCCGCGGCCGCCTTCAGCGCCGGCGCTGGCTTCGCGGGGTGACCATATCGCGGACGCCGAGCTTGAGGCGACGCATCACCGCCTGCTTCTGGCGCTCCTTGTACTTCGCGTGGCTGGCGTCGCCGAGCTCGTTGGAGGCCTCCGTCTGCCGGTCGATGAGCTGGAACTCGCAGAGCACGAAGATGATCGGGCCCAGCGCCCAGGCGGCGGGCGGCGCCATCTCCATCGTGTCCACCGGGAGCCGCACCGGCAGGTCGACCACGAAGTGGATGACCCGGTACCCCTCGGCGGTGAACGAGTTCTCGCTGATGGTGAACTCGTCGTCGGCGCCGATCTGGAACTGCTCCGTCATCCGCTGCAGGTGCGGCTTGTCGGCGCAGTAGCTGCCGAAGTGGAAGATGGTGTTGATGCTCTGCCCGGGCACCACGTAGTTGAACGGGATGAGCCGCTCGGACAGATAGAGCAGGACGGGCAGGATGTCGTCGGCGTCGCGGGTGACGATGCGGAAGCGCAGCTTGTCGTAGACGTTGGACGCCGAGGAGTCGGTCTTGGAGAGGAGCTTGGTGTAGAGCGAGTCCTTGTTCTTGCGACCGCCGATGAACTCGGTGATCGGGAAGCCGGCAGCGAGCATGCCGCCGATGACCCGATAGACCTTCTCCTCGACCAGGTGGAAGACATCCTGGTCCGACATGGGGATGGAGAAGAGGAGCTCGCGCCCATCGAGGTGATGCATGATGTGCATCGCCTTGAGGATGGTGCAGGCGCACAGCTGCCGGTGCCCCTTGCCCGAGGCGAGCAGGAGCAGGTCCTCCACCGAGGCGCGCGCCACCGGCTTGGGGATGGGGAAGTCGAAGTGCCGCCGCAGGTAGGCGATGGCCTCGTTCTTGATGCTCTCCAGGCGCGCGCGGTCGGCCGGGTCGTCGGGCCGGAACTCCTGCGCCTCGAGCAGCCCCCGCGCCTCGGCCTCGGTCTCGAGGTTCAGGCGATGCCAGTCGATCACCGAGTCGCCCCGCAGGATGAGGCGCACGCTCTCCAGCTCCGGGAGCTTGAACTCCTCGATGCGCTTGAGCCGCCCGACAGGGGGGTCGAGCGGCGGCTCGCGCCGCCTGGGGTCGCCGCTCATCGGCCGCCCCTGACAGCGCGGGCGCCAGGCGAGGTGGCTCGCGGCGCGGTCACTGCCCAGGGAGCGGGGCGAGCCTCCGTCAAGGGGGCGAGTCTATCTCAGCGCTGCCGCGTCAGGCGCGCGGCGCAGGGTCCGCGGGCGCCTCGGGCGTGCGGGCCTGAGGCGCGGGGCTCTTCCCGAGGGACAGCGTGCCCACGAAGATGCCGACGGTGAGGACGAGCACGAGCGCGTGACCGAGGTACGCGCCGCTGTATCCGATGGCTGCGAACGGAGCGAGAGCGGCGAGGTACCAGGGGGTGATCGTCATCGTTCCTCCTGCTTCACTGCGGCCCACCGGGTCGCCGGACAGCGATGGTCGCTGTTGCTTCGCGACGCCTCGAGCGGGTAAGTGCGTGTAGGATAAAGTGACACACCCCAACGCGACGGGCCAAAGAAGTAACCGCTGCGGGGTCGGTCCATCAAGCGAATTCGTTTCCAGATTTCGTTCCACTCCCGGGCCACGAACAGCCGCGTGCCGAAACGGCAGTTGCTGCAGGACGTTGTCCCAGCAGAGCTCGCGTTTCAGACGAGCTGTCGCTCGTGTCCCTGCGGACTCGAGGTGATGCCGGAAGGACACATCGCAAGGTCCCCGTCCCGGTTGGCATCCCGTCGGTCGGCTCACGGGTCCCATCCAGCGCGAGACGGACGGCATTCGGGGCGCCCCGCACGACCCGTCCGTGCGCTCGTCGAGCGAGGTTGGCGCGAAGAGCGGCGCCTCAGCGGCGGTCGCCGGGGCCGTCGCTCTCGGCCTCCATGCGGCCGGTGAGCTTTTCCCAGGTGTGCCAGGCGCCCACGAACGCCACGTACGCGGCGACCACGCCGATGGCGTAGAGGTCGTAAATCATGATGCGCCCGACCACGTAGTTCGCCGAGTCGAGGTGCAGGATCCGGGTCACGATCCAGGCCACGAAGCTCAGGAACAGGATCGCCGTGACCGCGCCGAACGTGACGAAGAACCACCTCATGGGAGCGGCGGCACCCTGACGGCGGTCGCCAGCGGAGTCAACGCCCGCCCGAGGGCTTGGCGGGCGCGCCGCCACCGCTCCGGATGCGCTTGACCAGCCCATCGAGGACGTTCGCGGGCAGCGCGGCGCCGAAGCCGGGCATCTTGTTCTTGCCGTTGCGGACGACCTCCAGGATCTGGGCGTCGCTCGTCTTCTCGAGCCACTCGGGCCGGGTGAGGTCCGGCGCGCGCACCATCGGGCCCTCGGGACCGTCGCCGCGGCCGCGTGGACCGTGGCATTTTTCGCAGTTGCGGCGCCAGGCGAGGTCGATGAGGCCGTTGTCCACGCCGCCGGCAGCGGCGTCGGGGGGTGCCGCGCGCGCGCTCACCTGCGGCGCCTGGTTGGTGGCGTGGTCGTGGTCGCCGGGCTGCCACTCGCGGATCTCGCCGCCGTCGCTGCACGCAGCCACGCCCGCAACGACGGCGAGCAACACCGGGAGGCAGAAGCCGGAGCGAAGGGCGGGGCGCGGGGCGGGCGTCACGCGGATGGCGTGGTGTACGCCGCGGTCACCGCGAGGACAAGTGCGCAGCGAGCGCCAGCTTGGCCGGGCGGGCACGGGCGCGCGGCGGCGCTTCGAAAAGCGACGAGGCGCCTCCCCGGGGGAAGGCGCCTCGCGCGTCGAGCTCAGACGATCACTTGCAGCGGATCGCGTCCGAGACCCTCTCCCGCACGTGCAGGGGTCGCCGGCGACCTTGCCGCCACCGTCGACGGCCAGGCCGCCGATGGGCTTGCCCTTGAGGGCGGCGTTCACGAAGGAAGTGCGGCGGTTCTGCGCCTTCTCTTCCTCCGTCTGCTTGTCCTTGGCACCGGCGACCGGCTTGGACTCGCCGAAGCCGACCGGGAGCAGACGCTTGCAGTCGGTGCCCTTGGCCACCAGCCAGCGGCCCACGGAGAGCGCGCGCTTCTCGGACAGCGTCTGGTTGGCGGCGTCCTGGCCGTCCATGTCGGTGTGACCCTCGATGCGGAGGAGGGTGATGTCCGGCTTGGCCTTGAGGTACTCGTGCACGATCTCGAGGACCGGATCGCTCTCCGGCTTCAGCTTGTCACTGTTGGTCTCGAAGACCACCGGCCCGGGCAGCTTGAGCTGGCCTCCCTCGACCTTGAAGTCGAGCGTCGGCTTCTCCGGCTTGGGCTCCTCCTTCACGGGCTCGGGCGCGGGGGGCGGCGGGGGCGGCGGGGGCGCGGCCTTGGGCTCGTTGGCGCCGGCGTTGAGCTTCGCCGAGGCGGTGCAGCCGAGCGCGCCGAAGGCGATCACGACGCATAGGATGGGGGCGACGTAGTTGCGCATGGAAGTCTCTCTCCTCTAGGGAAGCACGGCTCGCTCGCGGGTCAGGCGACTGTGGTGACCGCCGCGGAAGAGCGAGGTCGACCACGCGCTGCGAGCGCGCCGTGCTCTTGGACGAAGCTCGCAGGGTTTCTTTCAAACGGCGGCATCTTTTACTTCACTCGGGCGACCTGGCGAAAGCATTGCGTCACTGTGCCGCGAGCGGCGTGATCGGACGGTGGCCGCGCGAGGCGCGGTAACCGGTGACCCGACATCTGGCCGCTCACTCGACTGGCTGCGCGGTGGGTCGTACGCGTGCGGATGCTCGTGCCTTCTCCACCAGACGCGCGGCGGCGTCGCGATGGCTCAGCGTTTACGCACCGAATGGATATTTCGGCCGAAATCCATGGGTTTCGGGCGTCCGCCGCGGACCGGGAGGGAGCTCAGCCGGGGGCCAGGGGCGCGATCAGCTCCGCCACGCGCCGCGACAGCTCGCGCTGCTCGGGCGAGGCGCGGGAGACCGGCGCGTCGCCCTGGCGGAGCAGCGGCTCGGCAACGAAGAGCGCGAACGACACATACTCGTAGAGCCACTGCGCGAGCATCGCCTCGCCTTGCTCCGGGCCGATGAGGACGGCGGCGTTCTGCACCACGCGGTCGACGTCCACGGTCCCATCGGCAGCCGGGCCGGCGCCCTGCAAGAGGACGTCGTAGATGCCAGCGCTGGTGGCGAACGAGCCGAGCTGCTCCCGCACCTCGGCGCCATGCTCCACCCGATCCATATCGTCGAAGATGATGCCGATGGCCTGGTTGAACAGGGCAACGATGGCCGCGGGGCCAGTGGGACGAGGCGCGTGGACCACCACCTTGCCCGATTGCACCAGCTGGAACAGCCCCTGGGTGACCTCGAACTCGCCCTGGCCGACGACGCGGCAGATGTCGGCCACCGAGCGCGCCCCGTCCACGGCGTCGTAGAGCTTCTGCAGCTCGGGCTCGGGCGGGGTGCGGCCGGGGAGGCGCTCCGGGACGTGCATTTCGCTGGGGATGCGCTCGCGGAAGTACTTCGTCTCGTCCATCCGGCGCACCCCCTCCATGAGCAGGCCGTTGACGGACAGGTTGATGCGACAGTGGAGGCGCGAGGCGTCGTAGGTGTCGAGGAAGTAGAACATCCCGTCGCCGACCAGCAGCACGGCGTAGACGATCTCCTCGGCCTGCTTGCTCATCAGGTGGAACAGCCGCTCGTTGGTGAGGAAGCCGAGGCGCACCGCCGCCTCGCCGAAGCGCACCTCGGAGGTCACCGCCGCCGCGGTGGCCTCCACCTGCTCCTCGGTGAGCGCGCCATAGCGATAGAGCACCTCGCCGAGGCGCTCGCCCTCGGCGCTCGACTGCGCGCAGACGACGTGGCCGTGCTCGAAGAAGACCGAGCGGCTGGTGTTGCCGTCGAGGACCACCAGCTCGCCGGCCCAACCTGCCTGGCCGACCAGGCCGACGATGTCGCAGAGGGCGCCGGGGGTGGGGATCTCGCCGGAGAGGCGGAAGACGGGCCCATCCTCGTCGTCGCGCCGGCCGTCCTCGCCGACGAGGCGCATCACCACCAGGTGGGCGGGCGCGGGCATGAGCCGGAAGGCGCCCTGGCGCGCGCGCAGGCGCTGGCTGGCGATGCGGCCCACCGGGTGTGCGGCACCGGTCGAGTCGATGCGCACCAGCTCTTCGCGCTCGTCCTCCATCGACAGATCTATACCAGCCCGCCGCCAACCTGCTCCAATTCCGGGGCGCTGCCGGGGTCGCCGTAAGCTCGCCTCCCGCCGGCCGTTCTTCCAGACATGCCCCGTCTCGTCACCGCCCTCGCCGCGGCCGCGGTCGCCCTGACCGCCGTCGGCGAGGCGCGCGCGGGCGGCTACGATCTGAACGGCATCTGGTCACCGGTGGGAGTGGCGCTCGGCGGCTCCTTCGACGGCCAGGACCGGGGCGGGTTCTTCGTGGGGCCGGAGGCGAGCGTCGTCTACCTCTCGGACGGCGTGTGGGCCGGAGGGTTCGCGGACGTGGTGTGGGACTTCGGCAGCGACCAGCTTCGCCACGCCATCGGGCCGGAGCTCGGCTTCGGGCCGTTCGGCGTCGACTTCGGTTACCTCGGCGTGCTGCAGGACGGCGACTACCGCGAGGGCGCCGTCCAGTCGGCGGAGCTGGTCCACCCCCATCCGAACGATCAAGCCTACTCCATCACCGAGTTGATCGAGGTCGGCGGCGTGGTGTGAACCTGTAACGCGGCATCGTGGAAGCTGGGTTCCTGCCCGGGCTCAGCGCGCCAGCGTGGTGGTCCGCGCGACCGCGCTCGTGCCGCGCTCGAGTTCCGAGAGCGGCCCGCTCGCGATGAGCTGCTGCCAGGACCGACGCCGCTAGCGCAGCTCGGCGACCTTCTCCCCGAAGAGCTTCTCCAGCCGGGTGAGCATGGCGTCGCTGGGCTCCACGCGCAGGTCGCGGCCGATGCTCAGGGTGGCCTCGCCCTCGTCGAGCTGGATGACCAGCGAGACGGGGCAGGCGCCGGGGCAGGCGCGGAGCACCTCGGCCAGGCGTTCGATGTGGCTGCGGTCCGCGCGCTGGGCGCTGAGCTTGATGGCCACGCTGCGGGTCTCGGCGCGGATGGCGTCCGCCAGCGGCACCGCCTCGTCGAGGAGCAGCGTCGGCTCCTTGGGCCCGGAGTCGAAGTCGTCCGCGGAGTCGTCGGTCATCGGGAAGCTGACCTTGCCGGAGATGACCACCGGCTCGTTGCTGGTGAGCACCGCGGCGTAGGTCTCGATCTGGTTCTGCCGCACCTTGACCTCGACGCGGCCCTGCGTGTCCTCGAGGGTGAAGAAGGCCACCTTGCCGCCGCCGCCCTTGAAGACGCGCTCGCGGTAGCCCTCGACCATGCCCCCCACGCGCACGCGCGACCAGGCGTCCTTGGTGGCCAGCGCGGTGGTCGGCTCCAGGCCGAAGCGCGACAGCTCCACGCCGTACCGCTCCAGCGGATGGCCGGAGACGTAGAAGCCGAGCGACTGCTTCTCGCGCACCAGCGTCTCGCGCATGTCCCACGGCTCGGCGAGCGGGTAATCCTGAGCGCGCTGCGTAGCCACCGCGCCGAGCGCCGCGAAGAGGCCGATCTGGCCCGACTCGCGATCCTTGCTGGCGGTGCGCGAGCGCTCGATGGCCCGCTCGACGGCGGCGAAGGCGCGGGCGCGGGAGACGCCTCGCGCTCCCAGGGTGGCGTCGAAGGCGCCGCACTGGACGAGGGACTCGAGGACCCCCTTGTTGACGCGGCGCGCGTCGACGCGCTCCGCGAAGTCGAAGAGGTCGGAGAAGGCGCCGCCGGCGTTGCGGACCTCGAGCACCGCCTCCAGCGCGCTCTCGCCCACGCCGCGGATGGCGCCGAGGCCGAAGCGGATCTTGGGATCGAGCGGGTCCTTGGCGCGGCGCTTGCGGGCGCGCAGCTCGGCTGCCTTGTTGGCGTTGGTGGCGGTCGAGGCCGCGGCGCCGGGCGCGGCGTAGACGACGGTGAAGTCCGTCTGCGACTCGTTGATCTCCGGCGGCAGGATGTTCACGCCCCAGGCGCGGCCCTCGGCGATGATCCGCACCACCTTGTCGATCTTGTCGCGGTCGGCGGTCATCAGCGCGCAGAGGAACTCCACCGGGAAGTGCGCCTTGAGGTAGGCCGTTTGATAGGTGAGCAGCGCGTAGGCGGCGCTGTGTGACTTATTGAACCCGTAGCCCGCGAAGTACTCGAGCAGCCCGAAGATGCGATCGGCGTCCTCCTGCGAGACGCCCAAGCCCCGCGCGCCGGCGACGAAGGTCGCCTTCTGCTTGGCCATCTCCTCGGCCTTCTTCTTGCCCATGGCGCGGCGGAGCAGGTCGGCGCCGCCGAGGGTGTACCCGGCGAGGCGCTGCGCCACCTGCATGACCTGCTCCTGGTAGACGACGACGCCGTAGGTGGGCTGGAGGATCTCGTCCACCAGGTCGTGCATCTTGGCGATGGGCTTGCGCTTGTGCTTGCAGTCGACGAAGTCCTTGACCATGCCGCTGCCCAGCGGGCCCGGGCGATAGAGGGCCACCGCGGCCACGATGTCCTCGAAGGCGTCGGGGCGCAGGTCCTTGAAGAGCTGCTGCATGCCGCTCGACTCCAGCTGGAAGACGCCGGTCGTCTCGCCCGACTGCAGCAGCTGGAAGGTGGCGGCGTCGGTGAGCGCGATCTTCTCGGGCTCGAACTTCTTCTGCTCGCCGTGATCGGGGCGGGCGTTGATGAGGCGCACGGCGATGTCGATCACCGTCAGCGTCTTCAGGCCCAGGAAGTCGAACTTCACCAGGCCGGCGGCCTCGACGTCGTCCTTGTCGTACTGGGTGACCAGATGCTCGCCGTTCTTGAAGCACGGCACGTGGTCCCAGAGCGCGCCCTCGCTGATGACCACGCCGGCGGCGTGCATGCCGGCGTGGCGCGTCAGACCCTCCAGCTTCTGCGCCTGCTTGAGGAGCTCGCCCACCGTCGGGTCGCTGGTCTCCAGCGCCTTGAGCTTGGGCTCGATCTGCAGCGCCTCGACCAGCGTGTACATGATGCCCGGCGCCTTCTGCGGCACCAGGCTGGCGATCTTCTGCGCCTCCATGGCCGGGAAGCCCATGGCGCGCCCCACGTCCTTGATGACGCTGCGCGCCTTGAGCTCGTGGAAGGTGGCGATCTGCCCGACGCTGGTGACGCCGTACTTCTGCGCCACGTAGGCGATGACCTGGTCGCGCCGGTCCATGCAGAAGTCGATGTCGAAGTCCGGCATGCTCACGCGCTCCGGATTGAGGAAGCGCTCGAAGAGCAGGTTGTAGGGGATGGGATCGAGGTCGGTGATGCGCAGCGCGTAGGCCACGATGGAGCCGGCGCCGGAGCCGCGGCCGGGGCCGACGGGGATGGAGCTCTCCTTGGCGTGGCGGATGAAGTCCCAGACGATGAGGAAGTAGCCCGGGAAGCGCATCTGCACGATGACGTCGAGCTCGGTCTCCAGGCGCTGCCGGTAGGCGCCCTCGTCGACGCGCTCGCCGCGCTCGGCCATCTCCGAGAAGCGGCGCGCCAGGCCCCCGCGCGAGACGTGGCGGAAGTAGCTGTCGGTGTCGAAGCCCTCGGGCACGGCGAAGGTCGGCAGCATCGGCTGGCCGAGCTTGAGCTTCAGCCCCTGGCAGCGCTCCGCGATCTGCAGCGTGTTCCTGATGGCCTCCGGGTGGTCGCGGAAGAGGTGCGTCATCTCGTCCGGCGGCTTGAGGAACATCTCGTAGCTGCCGTGGTGGCCCTCGAGCGCGGTGGCGAACGAGCGGTTGGCGGCGATGCAGCCCAGGTAGAGGTGGCTCTCGCCGTCCTCGCGCAGGCCGAAGTGGCAGTCGTTGCTGGCCACCATGGGCAGGCCCATGTCTCGCGCCGCGGCGGCGAGCATGCCGTTCAAGACCGACTGCTCGACCAGGCCGTGATCCTGCAGCTCGACGTAGAGGTTGCCGGGGTCGAAGCAGCCCTGCAGCCGCTCCAGGGCGGCGCGGCCGGCCTGCTCGCCCTCCTCGAGGATGCGCTGCGCCACCACGCCGCCCATGCATCCGGTGAGGCCGAGGATCCCGCCCTTGTGGGCGGCCACCGTGTCCAGCGTCACGCTCGGCGCCGCCTCGCTGATCGGCGAGACGTGCCCCTCGGAGACGATGCGGATCAGGTTCCGGTAGCCCTCCTCGTTGCTGGCCAGCAGCACCAGGTGCTCGAGCGCGGTGTCGTCGGGGCGCGTCGAGCCCGCCGGCGCGTTGCTCTTGCGGCGGGCCACGTTGACCTCGCAGCCGAGGATGGGGGACAGCCCGGCGCCCTGGCACGCCTTGTAGAACTGGATGGCGCCGAACATGTTGCCGTGATCGGTGAGCGCCACCGCCGGCATGCCGAGCGCCTTGGCGCGGGCAGCCAGGTCCTTGACCCGCAGCGCGCCGTCGAGGAGCGAGAACTGGGAGTGGACGTGGAGGTGGACGAACTCGGCGGACATGGGTGGTGCGACGGCGCGCCAGGCCGGCGCCGTGAGGGTGGGGACAGTCGGCGATCGAACCACGCGCTGCAAGGGCGCACGACGCGGCACGACGCACTGCGGCGCGAGCCGCCCCGGGCCCCGGTTCCGAGGCGGCACACGCACACTTCGATACCCGGAGCTGGCGAAGAAGGCGCCTTCCGTCCGACGAGCTCGGTGAACCGCTTGAGTGCGCGGATCGCTGCCGCTAGAATGCACTGTCTCGGTACCGAGGCTTTCCTATTCATTCTTCGAGAGCTGGCGCGCACCCGGATCGCGCGTCCCTCACGATGGGTCCTCGCCGCCGGCTCACGGCGCGGGGCTTCCGGCTTCAGAAAGAGAGGTCTTTTTCCATGCAGCGTACGCACTTCGTTCTAGGCGCCCTCGGAGTCACCGCGTCCCTGGTCCTCTCGCTCACCGGCATCGGCTGCGGCAGCGACGCCAACCCCGATGACGCCACCTCGGCCGGGGCTTCTGGCGGCGGCAACCAGACCGGCGCCCAGCCGCCCGGCCCGCCCGATGGCGCCGGGCCCGGCGACGGCGCGGGCACCGTGTTCGCCATCAAGGCGCTCTACCTCGGCGACACCGATCGCAACGGCGCCAAGAGCCCGAGCGCGTGGAAGGACTACGGCTTCAACCTCGACGGCAAGATCTCCACCGAGACCTCGACCGACCTCTGCGCCCCGAGGGCCGGCGGCAAGAAGACCAACGCCTATCCGGACGGCAACAACGGCATCGACAACTCGTTCGGCAAGAACGTCATCGGCAAGATCCTGGCGCCCCTGGCGCCGGACACCTCGAAGTCGGTCAACGACGAGATCGCGCAGGGCAGCTTCACCATCATGCTCGACATCGACAAGCTCGGTGCCGGGGCCAACTACAACCCGCTGGTCACCAAGCTCTACGGCGGCGCCAGCCTCGAGGCCCCGCCGAAGTTCGACGGCACCGACCAGTGGCCGGTCCTCCGCGAGCTGCTCTCCAACGAGACCGACATCGAGTCGGCCAAGGTCCAGTTCCCGAAGAGCTACCTGACCAACAACACCTGGGTCTCCGGCACCAAGGCGCCGATCAACCTCTCCCTCTCGGTGGCCGGCTTCACCCTGCAGCTGACCATCGGCAGCGCGGTCATCGCCATGGACATCAACGAGGGCCGGACCGCGGCCACCAAGGGCATCATCGCCGGCGTCATCGAGACCGAGCCCTTCATCGAGGAGCTGAAGAAGGTGGCCGGTGCCTTCGACCCCAGCCTCTGCACCGGCACCACGGTGGAGAGCATCGCCACGCAGCTCCGCCAGTACTCCGACATCATGGCCGACGGCAGCGCCGGCGACCCGGGCGTGGAGTGCGACGGCATCTCCATCGGCCTCGGTTTCGATGCCGCCAAGGTGCAGCTCGGGGCCATCGCCCCCAAGGCCGCGCCGGCCGACGACCCCTGCGCGGCCACGGGCGGCGCGGGCGGCTCCGGGCCTGGCGCGGGCGGCGCCGGCGGCGCTGGCTGAGCTCGGCGCGTGCGGACCACGACGCTCGCGTCCCCTCGGGGCGCGAGCTTCGCGCTTCCATGGCCCGGCGAGGGTCGGGTTCTGCCCCCGCACGACGGCGGCGCCGGCGCGCACCTGCTTCAGCGCGGCGCGGGCGGGGCCGGCGCGGATGCCGCGCCCCACACGCCGTCGCCGTAATCGTCATCGCCGCCCTTGGGGACCTCCAGGATGTTCGACGTGGCGAGGTCGACCTCGAACACGCGGCCGTCGAAGTGGAACCCGTAGGCGATGCCCATCGACCAGGCCAAGCCGTACATCTCGTCGATCCCGAACGTCAGGGCCGGAGGGACCGCGGCGCCGGTCATCGGATCGATGGGCACCAGGCAGTGCTGATCGCAGTCTCCTCCCGCGCCGACGATCGCCCAGCCCCGCGTGGCATCGACGATCACCACGTCCAGGCTCGGTAGGGTGGCTCGGCCGTCCGGGGAAGGCGGCGGCGTGCGGTTTGTCCCTCGCACCAGTCGTGCCGCGCCGGTAGCTGCGGTGCAGGCCGCCCCGAGGGCACGCAGGTAACGAAACGTGACTGCCTGGCAGTAACGTCCCGTGCATGTGCACGTGAAGCCGGTCGGGCCTCGTTGCCGGGGTCAGGCGGCGGGCAGCAGGACGGTGAACGTGGAGCCGCTCCCGACTGCGGAGGCGACGCGGATCTCGCCCCCGTTGGCGCGCACCAGCTTCTGGGCGATGGCCAGGCCGAGGCCGGTGCCGTCGGCGCGCGTCGTGAAGAAGGGCTCGAAGATCTTCGGCAGGTCGGCGGCGCAGATGCCGCGGCCGCGGTCGGCGACCTCGAAGGCCACCTTGCCGTCGTCGCTGCGGCGGGTGACGAGCTCGATGCGCGCGCCCTCCTCCGAGGCCTGGGCGGCGTTGTCGATGAGGTTGATCAGCACCTGGCGCAGGTGCTGCGCGTCGGCCAGCACCGGGGGCAGGCCGGCGCCGAGGCGCGTGTCGAGGCCCACGTGTCGCTCCTCGAGCAGCGGGGCCATCCGACGCGCCGCCTCGTCGGCCAGGCCGGACAGCTCCACCTCTGCGGGGCGCATCTCCACCGGCTTGGCGTAGTCGAGGATCTCCTGCACGCTGCCGTTGAGGCGCCGCAGCTCGTCGAGCGCGATGTCGAAGTACTCCATGTCGTCCTCCGGCAAGCTCACCTTGCCGCGGAGGATCTGGACGTTCATCTGCACGCTGGTCAACGGGGTGCGGATGTCGTGGGCGATGGCTGCCGCGAAGGCGCCCAGCGAGGCCAGGCGCCGCGACTCCTCCAGCTCGCCACGCAGCGCCAGCATCTCCGTGAAGAGCGCGCAGTTCTCGAGCTTCAGCGCCAGATGCTCGGCCAGGGTAACCGCGCCGGTCACCGTGTCGCGGTCCATGCAACACCCGCGCTCCAGGGTGAGCGCACCGTAGAAGGCGCCGCCGCGCCGCACGGCGACCATGCGGTCGGCGTGCACGTGCCGGAAGGCGTCGGCGACCTCCGCGGCCAGGTCGGTGCCGCGCACCAGGGCCACCTCGTTGTCGGCGAGGTAGGTGACCAGCCTTGGCGGAAGCTGCAGCGCCGGTGGCGCGCCGCCTTCGTCGCGATATGCGGGGCCGGGCACGAAGCCCGCGCCGCCACCGGCGAGCTCGCGCAGGGCATCGACGGCGAGGCGGACGAGGGCTGCTGGGCGCACCTCGGTCTCCGCGCCGCGGGCCACGCGAGCGAGCATGTGCTTGGCGATGCCGCGCCGCGGGTCGATGGGGACCAGCAGCGCGCGCTCGATGCGTGGCCGTGCCCAGCGCAGGAGCGCGTAGAGCGCCACCGGCAGGGCGGCGAAGCCCAGCAGCGCCAGGCGCTGTGTGGCCCCGACGGGCAGGGAGAGCGCCCAGCCGATGCCTGCGGTGACCGCGCCGACCGAGGTCACGCCCATGCCGGTGTAGAGCAGGATCTCCGCCACCACGCCCCGGACGCGGAACAGGTTGTAGCGGAGGACCCCCCAGCCGAAGAGCACGTAGCCGAGGAAGACGACCACGCTGGCGTCGAGGGCGAGGATCACCCGGAAGGCAGGGTGGCTGACCCCCTTGGCCAGGTCGTAGGCGAAGACGCTGAAGGTCCAGCGCAGGGCCACGCCGATGAGCACCACCGCCACGCCGCCGCGCTCGGAGGCGTTGCGCAGGGCGCGCGCGTTCTTGGCCAGCAGGCCGAGGACGACCGCGAAGAAGGGCCAGAAGAAGAGCACGTCGCCGCGTGGCCCGAACCACCTGAAGCCGTCGGGGTGACTGGCGAGGCCGGCACAGACCAGCGTCCAGCCGAGGACGGGTATGCGCAGCGCGTGCGGTGCCGGTCGCCCCGAGGGGAAGGCCCACACGAACTCCGCCGACGCGTAGGCCAGGAGCACGTTGAGGACCAGCGACACCTGCAGGCAGGGCCTGTCGAAGAGGTGCAGGCCGGACAGGAGGCAGATGCTGCGCACCACCGAGAGCAGCGCGTCGAGGCACATGGTGACGGCGAAGAAGCGGTTGTCCCAGCGACGGGGATCGGCGCGCAGCACCACCACCGCCAGCAGCCCGCCCATGACCCCGATGCAGAAGAGGATGAAGGCCATCTTCAGTCCCCCGGGCGGCGCAGGCCGTACTCGTCGATCTTGCGGTCCAGGGTGGGGCGGCTGATGTCGAGCAGCGCCGAGGCGCGGCGCTTGTTCCAGCCGGTGACCCGCAGGGTGTGCTCGATGTGCATCCGCTCCACCTCGCGCAGCGGCAGCACCTGCGGGGCGGCCAGCGCCGGCGTTTCGGTGGCGCCGTCGTGCGCGCCGGCGCCCGAGGACCCGTTGCGCGTCGAGCTCTTCGCCGGCGGCTGGCTGAGCGGGGCGCTGCGGCTGGCCGGCGGCCCCGCCGGCGGCGTCGGTCCGAGCGGGAGCAGCTCCAGCTCCACGGCGTCGCCCTTGGCCAGCACCACCGCGCGCATGAGGGCGTTCTCGAGCTCGCGCACGTTGCCGGGCCAGGGGTAGGCGGAGAGCAGGGCCATCGCCTCCGGCGACACGAAGCGCACGCGCTTGTGGAGCTCGCGGTTGATCTTGCAGAGCAGCGACTCGACGAGCACCGGGATGTCCTCGGGTCGCTCGCGCAGCGGCGGCAGGCGCATCTCCACCACGCGCAGGCGATAGAGCAGGTCCTCGCGGAAGGTGCCGGCGCGCACCATGGCGTCGAGATCGCGGTGGGTGGCGGCGACGATGCGGGCGCGCAGCGGCACGGGCCGGGCGTCGCCGACGCGCTCGAAGACCCGCTCCTGGAGGACGCGCAGGAGCTTGGCCTGCAGGTCGACGGGGATCTCCGCCACCTCGTCGAGGAACAGCGTCCCGTCGCCGGCGAGCTCGAAGCGCCCCGGCTTGTCGGCGATGGCCCCGGTGAACGCGCCGCGCACGTGCCCGAAGAGCTCGGACTCCAGCAGCTCGCGCGAGAGCGCGGTGCAGTTCACCGGCAGGAAGGGCTTGTCGCGGTCGGCGCTGGCGTAGTGGATGGCCTTGGCCACCAGCTCCTTGCCGGTGCCCGACTCGCCGACGATGAGCACCGAGGCGCGGCTGGTGGAGACCGAGCCGATGGCCTTGTAGACCTCGTGGATGGCGCGGCTGGTGCCGACGATGTTGCCGACCTGGTAGTCGCCGGCCGCCTCGGCCACCAGCTCGTCGACGCGGCGCCGGCTGGCGCAGGACTCGATGGCCCGTTTCAGGGTGAGGCGCAGGCGATCGACGTCCACCGGCTTGACCAGGTACTCGTAGGCCCCGAGCTGCACGGCGCGCACCGTGGACTGCATGTCGTCGCGCGCGCTGACCACGATGACCGGCGGCGCCTCGGCACCGGCGGCGACGCGCTCGAGCACGGTCAGGCCGTCGACCTGCGGGAGCCCGAGATCGAGCAGCACCGCCTCGAAGGCGCCGCCGTCCAGCGCCGTCAGCGCCTCGCGCCCGTCGCTGGCCGTGGTGACGCGATGGCCCTCGCCCTGGAGGAACTTCTCCAGGGTGCGTCGGATCGAGCGATCGTCGTCGACGACGAGGACGTGGGCCATGGTTGGTGCTCCGGTGCCGTATCCACACTCCGTGCCCGCTCGATCGCCGCGGCAAAACGAGTGTCGTCGGGGGGTGGTGTAACGTAACGTTACCAGCAGATACGCGTGGCCAGGGAGAAGAGTGCCGCGGCATGGATCCCGGCAGCGACGGTGGACCCTTTGGCGTCCACGAACGGTATCGCGTGCATCGTCTGCCGCGAGGCATGTCGTCGGAACCGCGCGCCAGCGTGGTTTTCGGCGATGGCGCGACCCGTGCTTGGCGTCTCCGAGCCCCAATGAAGCGAACATGGATGTCGACCGGCACCGGGCGCTGGCTCCTGCTCCTCTGGTGTGCGGCGCCTGGCCTCACCGCCTGTTCGGAAGGCAGCGTCGGCGGCTCGAGCGCCGGTGAGAGCGGCTCGGACGGTGCCGCAGGCACGGGAGCTGCGGCGTCCAGCTCGTCGCAGGACACCGCAGCGAGCGCGACGGTCGGTGCAGGCGGCACGACCGGTGGCGGCGGCGACTCGACTTCGGCGAGCAGCGGTTCCCCAGGCGATCCCTACGACGCGGATCGCGCGCTCTGTGTGGCGCACATCAACGAGCTCCGCGCCACCAAGGGGCTGCCGCCCTTCACGCGCTGGGTCGAGGGTGAGGCCTGCGCCGACCTGCAGGTCACCGACGACAGCCAGACCATGATCGCGCACAACGCCTGGAAGACGGACAAGTTCGGATGCGACGGCGGAGCCAGCACCAACGAGTGTCCGGGCTGGGGCGGGCCGCCCTGCATCGACGCCATGTGGGCGGAGTCGAGCAGCCCCGACTGCTCGAACTGCGACAACTGCCGGGGCGACTACGGCTGTGACGGTTGCGACTTCTATGGCACGACGACGGGGACCGTCTGCGGCCACTACGAAAACCTCAGCGCCAAGTCTTATACGCTCGTGGCATGTGGCTTCGGCGGCGGGTGGATGCAGCTCAACTTCAAATGAGCTCGATCGGCACGTCCGTCGCCTGGGCGGCGGAACAGCTTGCCTCCGCGCTCAGCCCGGCGCTTCGCCGCGCTTGATGCCGTAGGCGCGGATCTTCTTGTGCAGGTTGGTGCGCTCCACGCCGAGGACGATGGCCGCGCGCGAGATGTTCCACTCGAGACTGGCCAGCACCTCGATGAGGTAGCGACGCTCGGCACGGTCGCGATACTCGCGCAGCGTCAGGCGGCGCTCGCCGTCACCGTCTCCGGCGCTGCCCGCCTCGCGGCGCTGCGCGGCGCGGGCGTCGGCGGAGCCGGCCGCCGCCCACCTGTCGATGGTCTCGGCGCTGTCGGTGGAGGAGTCGTCCTCGAAGGGGTTGGCGTGCGGGTCCTCGGGGAGGTCGGCGATGGTCACTCGGTCGCCGGAGAGGATGGCGGCGCGCTCGATGACGTTCTTCAGCTCGCGCACGTTCCCCGGCCACTGGCGGCGCTCCAGCGCGCTGTAGACCTCGGCGTCGATGGGCTTGGGCTTGAGGCCGTTCTCCTTGCAGAAGCTGGCGATGAAGGCGTCGGCCAGGCCGCGCAGGTCCTCGGTGCGTTCACGCAGCGCCGGGCTCTTGATGGGGAAGACGGCGAGGCGGAAGAAGAGGTCCTCGCGGAAGCGCGACGACGCGACCTCGCGCGACAGCTCCTTGTTGGTGGCGGCGAGCACGCGCACGTCGACGTGCAGGGTGTGCTCGCTGCCCACCCGCGAGACCTCACCGGATTGCAGCGCGCGCAGCACCTTGGCCTGGGCGGTCAGATCCATGTCGCCGATCTCGTCGAGGAAGAGCGTGCCGCCGTGGGCCTGCTCGAAGAAGCCACGCTTCTTGGCCTGTGCGCCGGTGAAGGCGCCGCGCTCGTGTCCGAACAGCTCGCTCTCGATGAGCTCGCGCGGGATGGCGGCGCAGTTGACCTTGACGAATGGCGCGTTGGCGCGCGGGCTGAGTCGGTGGAGGGCGCGGCTGATGAGCTCCTTGCCGGTGCCGCTCTCGCCGGTGATGAGCACGCTGGCCTTGGTCGGCGCGACGCGGTCGATCTCCTTGTAGAGGCGCTGCATGACGGCGCTCTGGCCGATCATCTCGTAGCGCGCCTGCATCTGCTCGGAGAGGTCGGCGACCATCCGGGTGAGCTCGGCGGAGTGCAGCGCGTTCTTGACGCTGACCAGCACGCGCTCGCGGTTCAGCGGCTTCTCGAAGAAGTCGCCAGCGCCGAGCTTGATGGCGCTCACCGCGTCGTGGACGGTGGCGTGCCCGCTGATGACGATCACCGGCAGGCCGCGCAGCGCCTCGTCCTGGCGGATGCGCTCCAGCAGCTCGAGCCCGCTCATGCCCGGCAGCATGAGGTCGAGCACCGCCAGGTCGACGGGTCGCTGGCCGCGGCTGAGCAGCTCCCAGGCCTGCTCGCCGCTCTCCGCCTCGCACACCTGGTAGCCCTCGCCGGCGAGGACCATCTCCAGCGTACGGCGGATGTTGCGCTCGTCGTCGACGACCAGCACCGTGGCCGGCACCGCGCCGGCCTCTCCGGGCGGCACGGGAGGGGGAGGGACGGAGGCCGGCGAGGAGGACATGCCAGGCGCGAATGTACCAGAGCGCCGCGGACCGAGGTCGCGCCGCACCGCGCGAATCCTGCTGCGCGCGGGTCGGGGTGCGTTCATGGTTCGAGGGGGCGATGGCTGCAGCGAAGCAGGTCTGGTTCCGCGCCGTGCTCGTGACCGGAGGTCTGGTCGCGCTCTTCGTGGTCACCCACCTCGCCGGGCACGTCTGGGCGGTCCGGCGCGCGGCCCGATGGCAGTCGGCGGTCGAATCGGAGTTGCGTGCGGAAGCAGCCTCGCGCCTTGCCTGGCGCTTGCCGGCTGTGGCGGAGGACCCGGGAAACGACGCGACCTGTGACTCCGCGGCGATGATCATGACGATGATGCGTGACACCGGCCCACCGCGCCCCGACCCGCAATCGACGAGCGCGCTGCCCCTGGTGGTCACCGATCCATTGGTGGACGTGTGGCTGGAGGATCTGGACGCGGCGAGTCCGGCGCTCCTGGAGCTGGAGGTCGCGCTATCGTGCACGCGCCTGCGAGCCGCGCCAGACCACGCCCCGTACTGGATGAGCGGGCACGTCAACGCTCTGTTGCTCAGGGAGAGCTGGGGGCGGGCCCGTCGGACGCTCGCCGGGAGTCCGGGGCCACCTGCGGCCGAGAGTGCGCTGCTGCTGTTGCGTCTCTCGCTGCTCCGCGCCGCGGAGGGGAAGCCGGCCCTTTACGACGCCGAGAGCGCGCTGGTCACATTGGCGCGCGTGGTCGCCGGACGCGGCGCGGGGATGGATACTGGCAGCATCGGGGCGCGGCTGGCAGCGCTGGAGGGGGCGATGCCACCCGCCGACGCGCAGTCGGCCGACCGGCACAGACAGCTGCTCTCGCTCGCACAAGGTGTGGACGAGGCCCAGCTCCTGTCGCACGCAGAAATCCAGAGCACGTCGTGGTCGCCGGCCATGAAGGCGCGGTTCAGTGCCGGGCGCGCGCTGTTCCCGGACGCCATGCTGCAAGTCCTGGCGCTGGAGCACGCCGACCGCTACGTCCGCGACGCCGGCGCGGCGCTCGACGCCGATGACACCATTGCGCTCGACGCGGTACGGGCCTCCAGCGCTTACTCCGGCGGCTGGAACGTGGCCGAGTACCAGCTCCCCGGGTATGAGCCCTTGCACGCCATCGGGCGTCGCCACCTGCGCGCGTCGCTGGCGCTGGCATGGGCCGCGCTCCGCCTCGAGGACGCGCGTCTGCGCGACGCCGCCTACCCCGAGCAGCTCCCCGACGACGCGCGCTTGCGCGATCCGTTCGGGCGCGGCCCTCTGCGCTATGTGCCCACCGCGGATCGCCGCGGCTACCGCCTGTGGAGCGTCGGCGACGACGGCGCCGACGCGGGCGGCGGTTTCGGTGAAGTCCTGGTGGAGGCGCTGGAGGTGGCGCCGCCGTGAGGCGCTCAGTTCGGCACCTCCTCGGGCGGGGCGATGGTCGTCGAGCCCGCGCCCCAGAACTCCAGGCCCGGCGGCGGGTCGGGGAAGGTGATCGGCGTGGTGGTCGCGCCGCCGGCGTCGAGCGTGACCTCGAAGAGGTCGCCGCCGGCCGAGAAGCCGTAGGCGCGCCCGGCCCAGAAGGCGAGGCCGAAGACCTCGCTGTAGGGCAGCTCGCCGTGGTTCACGAGCATGGCGCCGCCGGTCGGGTTGTCGTTGCCGGTATTGCCGCTGCCACCGTCGCCGCTGGTGGCGGCGGCGCCCGCGCCGTTGCTGCCGCTGCCGGGGTTGCTCGGATTGTCGTGCGGTGCGGGGGCCGCCGAGCACGCGGTGAGGGCAACGGTGACGAGCGCGCACAGCGAGGTCGGGGTTCGCCGACACCACGGCGGTGGCGCTCCCGCCGGGGATTCGCTACATGGGCAACCGTGTTCCGCCGACCACCGCACCCGCGGCGCCGCGCCGCCGATCCCGTGTCGCGAGGGGCGCGGTCGCTGGCGATGGCCGCGGCGGCACTGGCCCTGGCCGCCCCGCTCGCGGGCTGCGACTTCGAGCTCAACGACGGCAGCACCGCCAGCCTGACCTACACGGAGGACGCCCGCGCCGCCTACGCGGAGGCGATGGTGTCCTTCAACGACAAGGAGTGGGAGGACGCCACCGCGCTCTTCCTCGAGGTCAAGCGCCTCTTCCGTTACAGCCGCTACGCCAAGCTCGCCGAGCTGCGCCTGGCGGACGTCGAGTTCGAGCAGGAGAAGTACACCGACGCCATCGCCGGCTACCGTGAGTTCGTGCAGAACCACCGCACCGACAGCGACGTCGAGTACGCCAAGTACCGCATCACCAAGGCGCTCTTCCTGGACATCGACGACACCATCCTCCTGCCGCCACAGGAGGAGCGCGACCAGGCGACCACGCTCGAGGCCTATCGGGAGGTGCGCGCCTTCCTCAAGGAGTTCCCGCGCAGCCGCTACCGCGTCGATGCGCGGTACATGCTGGACGTGGTGACCGGCCGCCTGGTGCGCCACGACCTCTACGTGGCGCGTTACTACCTGCGCACCGACATCTTCGAGGCCGCCGTGGCCCGCTGCGATCACGCGCTCGGCAGCTACCCCGGCTCGGGGCTCGACGCCGAGGCGCTGGTGCTCAAGGGCGAGACGCTCCTCAAGATGAAGAAGCGAGACGACGCCCGGAAGGTCTTCGAGCACGTCGTCCGTCAGTACCCGGGTCCGTTCGCCACCACCTCGCAGGACTTCCTCGAGGAGATGAAGCAGCAGGACACGCGGCGCGGGCGCTGAGGCGCGCGCATGGTCCCCATCGACGCGCCCGACGACGACGGCGGCGCGCCCAGCGCCGACCGGCCCGACTTCGGGGTGCGCTATTCGGTCGAGCGCGTCGGCGCCGACGCACGGGCGGTGACCTACCGCGGTCACGCGCACCTGCCGTCCGCGTCCGTCGCGCTGGAGGTGCGGGTGGCGTTGCCGAACGGCGCGACCGAGGCCCGCGTGCTCGGCGAGGGCGTGGCCGATGCCGCCGAGCTGCAGCGCGCCGCCGCGGCCCTGGTGCGCGCCGCGACCAAGAGCGCCGTGGCATCGGGGCGAGCGTTGCCGAGGAAGATCGTGCGCTGGCGAGGATGAGGCGCAGCCGCGACGGACACGGACTCGGACACGGACACGGACACGGACACGGACACGGACACGGCAGGACAGGAGCGGCACACGGGCGCGGGGTAGGGGGCGCCAGATTCGGCAGGGCCGGCCAGGGGTTTAGCCGCGCGCCGTTACCGTGCTAGACGAGGTCCGCTATGGCCGAGACCAAGGTCCCGATGACCCCGGAGGGGCAGGCGCGCCTGCGCGAGGAGCTCGACCGGCTGCGCAGGACCGAGCTGCCGCAGGTGGTGAAGGACATCGGCGTCGCGCGCGAGCACGGCGACCTGTCCGAGAACGCCGAGTACCACGCGGCCAAGGACCGCCAGGGGATGATCGTGATGCGCATCTCCTTCATCGAGCAGACGCTGTCCCGCGCGGAGGTCATCGACCCGACCAAGCTCAGCGGCAGCAAGGTCCAGTTCGGCGCCCGGCTGAAGCTGTCCAACGTCGACAGCGGCGAGGAGACGGCCTTCCAGATCGTCGGTCCGGAGGAGGCAGACATCGCGCACGGAAGCATCTCGGTCGCCTCGCCGCTGGCGCGCGCGCTGCTCGGCCACGAGGTCGGCGACGAGGTGCGCGTGGTCATGCCGGCCGGTCCGCGCGTCTACGAGATCCTGGAGATCTCGTTCGACGGGCGACCGGAAAATCGGCCAGGCTCCTAGCGGCGCGCGCCACGCGCTCGGGATTCGTCGTGCTCGGCCCGCCCTCCGCGCCTCGGCCCGGCGCCGGCCCCCGGGGTCGTGCCGTGAGCGCGCCCGCCATCATCGCCTCGCCGGCCGCGCGCGGACCGGCCGTGCCGCGCAGGCAGCCCGCGCTGGCAGGCTGCCCATCGGCTGGCGCATGGCCGACGCCTACCTGGCGCTGGCCGCGTTCCTGGGCATCGAGCTGATGGCGGTGGGCGTGCTGCACGGGCGCGAGCTGGCCGGCGGCTTCGAGCTGCTGCGCGCCGTGGCCTGGCTGTTGCCCATTGGCCTGGCCGCAGCGGCGCCGGTGGCGGTGCTCGCCGGGGTGGTGGTCGAGGTCCTGCGCCGCGGTGCATCCCGCCGGCGCGCGGTCGCTGCGGCGTTCGCCGCCCTCTTCGCGGGAGCGGCCGCCTTCGGCGTGGCGGGCGGTCGCCACTTCAACGGCGGCACGCGCGCGCTGTTCGCGGCGGTGCTGGCCGCCGGCGCCGGCGCGGCGGCGTTCTGGCTGGCGCCGCGCACGGAGCTGCTCGAGTCGCGCGAACGCGCGCCGGCGCCGCCCGCAGCCCCGGACTCGGCGCCCGGCGGGGCGACTCCGACACCGATCGACCTGCGCGCGCGTGCGCTGCCCTGGGTGCTGGTGGCGGTGGTCGTCGCCCTGGAGGTGGTGAACGCGCGCGTTCTGCCGCGGCTCTACCCTGCTTTCCACCACGGCCTGCTGGCGCTCACCTTCCTCGTCGCCGCGCTGGCGGGCGGCGGCTGGTCGCTCGCGGATGGCCCGCTCCGGTCGGGGGGGAGCCCCTGGACGCCGAAGCTGACGCGCGCGGCGGCCGCGCTGGCGCTCTTCGCGCTGGCCGCCGCGGTGGCGCCCGGCGCGGCGCGGCGCCAGGCGCTCAGCGACAACCTGCGCCTCGTCTACCTCGATCACGCACCGGCGCTCGGGCGCGTGGTGGAGCTCGGCGCCCGGATCGCGCCGCCCTTGCCGCTCGACGACGGCCCGGCGCCAACCGCTGCCACGGTGGCCGGAGGTGGGGTCGACCTGCGCGGCCGCGACTTCCTGCTGGTGACCATCGACGCCCTGCGCGCCGACCACGTGGGCGCCTACGGCTACGAGCGCCCGATCACGCCGCGCATCGATCGTCTGGCCACCGAGGGGCTGCTCTTCGAGGCCGCCTACACGCAGACGCCGCACACCTCGTACGCGCTGACCTCGCTGATGACCGGCAAGTACCTGCGCCCCCTGGTGCTGCAGGGCATGGGCGACGACTCCGAGACCTGGGCCGGGCACCTGCGCCACTACGGGTACCGCACCGCCGCCTTCTATCCGCCGGCGGTGTTCTTCATCGACGGCGAGCGGCTGGCGAGCTTCCGCGAGCGCGGCCTGGACTTCGAGTACCGCAAGGTGGAGTTCGCGCCGGCCGCGGCGCGCATCGAGCAGGTGCAGGCCTACCTGGCCAGCGTCCCCGACGACCAGCGCTTGTTCCTGTGGGTGCACCTCTTCGAGCCGCACGAGCCCTACGAGGCCCACGCCGAGTGGCCGCTCGGCGACCGCGACATCGACCGCTACGATGCGGAGATCGCCGCGGCCGATGCCGGGCTCGGGGGCATCGTCGACGCGGTGCGCGCGCGACGGCCGGGCGCGGTGGTCGTCGTCGCCGCCGATCACGGTGAGGAGTTCCTGGAGCACGGCGGGCGCTACCACGGCACCACGGTCTACGACGAGCAGGTGCGGGTGCCGCTGGTCATCAGCGCCCCGGGGCTGGTCGCGCCGCGGCGCGTGCCGGCGCCGGTGCAGCTGGTCGACGTGCTGCCCACCGTCCTCGGCGGGCTCGAAGTGCCCCGGCCGGCGCGCGTGCGCGGCAACGACCTCGGCGCGTTGCTGGCGGGGAAGGGGGACGGAGGGAAGGGGTTCGCCTTCTCGGAGACCGACGAGCAGACCCTGTTCGCTCGCGGCGCGCTGCGGCTGCTCTGTGCGCGGCGCATCGGCGCCTGCGCGCTCTACGACACCGCGCGCGACCCCCGCCAGCGCCAGGACGTTGCCCGGTCGATGCCCGCCGAGGTGGCCGAGATGCGCGCCGAGCTGCGCACGCTCGAAGCCTCGCACGGGCGCTACGAGGTTCGCGGGCAGCGCGCGGAGGGCAAGGGCTGGCCGGACGCGTTGCGGCGCGGGATGGCGGGTGACGGCGACGCGGCCCTGGACGTGGCGGCGCTGCTCGAGGACGCCGACGCGGCCATCCGGCGCAAGGCCGGCGAGGTGCTCTTCGAGCTACGGCGGCCGGAGGGCGCGGCGGCGCTGCGCCTGGCGGCGGTGCGCGACGAGGACGACGAGGTGCGACGCTGGGCCGCGCTGGCGCTGACGCGCCTCGGGGAGGGCGCCGCGCGCACGCACGAGCTGGTCCGCGATCCCGAGCCGCAGTGGCGGCGCCTGGCGGCCCTGGCGCTGGCCGAGCAGGGCGACGACGCCGGCGAGGACGTGCTCGTCGCCTGGTGGCGTGAGGCCTGGCCGGCCGAGAAGGGCAAGACGGGCAAGCCCATCCCGTTCGAGCGCGCCAAGCAGATCGCCGAGGCCCTGGGCCGACTCCGGTCGGAAAAGGCGCTGATCCCGCTCTGCGATGCGCTGGACGACGTGCGTCTGCGCCCACACCTGGCGGCCGCGCTGGCGCGCATCGGAGAGGACGCGGCCCGCCCGGCGCTGGCCACACGCCTGGAGACCGAGCGCTACCAGACGGCGCGCGTGGCCATGGTCGAGGCGCTGCTGGAGCTGGGCGCTGGCCCCGAGCTGCTCCAGCCGCTGATCCGGCTCCTGGGCACGCCGGACCCGCTCCCCGACGGGCTGCAGGCGGCCATGCGCGCCGACCTGCTCGAGCACGTGGGCGGGCCGCGCAAGCGCGACCTGGAGCGGCTGCGGCGCTTCGCCACCAGCGGGGTGGGCGTCGGCGTGGTGGTGCCCAAGGCCGGCAACGGCAGCGGCGTGCGCGTCCTCTGCCGCGTGCGCACCCGCGACGACCGGCCGGGCGAGATCCGCGCCGGGATGCGCGTCGGCGCGATGCGCTATCCCGCCAGGGGCGACAAGACGGCCTTCGTGCCCAAGGACGCGCCCGAGCTGGACGCCCCGCGCTCGACGACCCTGCAGGTCCCGGGGAGCAAGCGTCACGAGGAGGTGTTCGCCACCCTGCCTGCCAGCACCGGCATCCGCGGCGGCGACTGGGCGGAGATCGTGTTCTATGCCACGCAGAACGTCGAGGTCGACGCGTGCGCGCTCCTGCCGCTGTCCGACGAGATCCCGCCGCCGGCGCCGGAGCCCTGGTCCCCGGAGGCCGACGCCGGCGCCCCCTGAGCCAGGATAATCGCCCGAATTCCCGGGAGAACTCGCGCGGGGCTATTGACCCTACCGGGGTGCCAACTAGAGTCGCGCCCGTGGCGAAGGACGACGACGAGATCGACCAGGACGCGGTGACCCGCAAGCCGCCCTCCGTCGCGGAGGGCGCCCGCGAGGACGAGGCGGACGACGACGGCCTCGAGGGCGACGACGACGGCCTCGAGGGCGACGACGACGGCCCCGAGGGCGACGACGACGCGCCCGACGGAGAGGGCACCGACGACGACCCGGTCGACGACGAGGCCGAGACCACCAAGCCGCCCTCGGTGCGCGATCGCGGTGCGGAGCGCGCCGCCGCGCGGGCCGAGGTGCGCCGCGAGCGGCCGGCACGCGCACTCGCCGCCGACGACGACGGGGATCCCGACGCGGGCGAGCTGGACGAGCCCGATGAGGGTCAGGCGGCGCGCATCGCCGACGCGCTCGGTGTCGGTGAGGGCGAGGGCGTGAGCGAGCCGACGAGCCCGGCGGTCGAGGAGGCCGTCGCTCAGAACCGTGCCGCCCGCCGCCGCGACGAGGCGCGCGATCGCCGCCGCAAGCGCCGCGACGGTGCCAAGGACGCGGCCATCACCAAGGCCGCCGCGGTGGCCGGCGACGACCTGCCGCGGGATCGCAACGCGCGCGCCAAGGAGGTGCTCCTGCGTCGCCGTGAGCAAGCTGCCGGCGGCAGCCGCGCGGTGAGCTCGGCCCTGCTCCCGAGCGAGATGGTCGACGATGCCCTGGCGCGCAGCGCCTCGGCAGCGGGGAAGTGGTTCCGCGGCAACTGGAACATCATCCAGTGGGTCATCCTGGCCGGCGTGGTCGTGGGCGGCGGCTTCATGTTCTGGAGCCACCGCGCCGAGAAGTCGTCCGGCGAGGCCTCGGGCTTCCTGGGCCAGGCGCTCGCCGCGGAGAGCGGCGCGGTGACGGCCGACGACAAGCGGCCCGACGAGGAGAAGGCCATCGACGACACGCGCGTCTTCAAGACCGCCGAGGAGCGAGAGGCCGCGGCCATGGCGGCCTACCAGAAGGTCGTCGAGGCGCACGGGAACAGCGGGCCGGGCATCCTGGCCAAGCTCGGACTGGCCGGGGTGCAGCTCGACAAGCGCGACTGGGACCCGGCACTGTCGGGCTTCGAGGCCGTGCTGGCCACCACGCTCGCCGGCGCCGACCCCGACGTGAAGGGCCGCGCCCTCGAGGGTGTCGGCCTGGCCAAGGAGGGCAAGGGCGACCTCGACGGTGCGCTCGAGGCCTACAAGAAGGTGGAGGGCGTCGAGGCCAAGGGGTTCAAGGAGCTCGGCCTCTACCACCAGGCCCGCATCCACATCGCCAAGGGCGACAAGGACAAGGCCAAGGAGCTCCTCAAGGCCGCCCAGGAGAAGCTGAACGCGCCCGGCATCGATGGCAAGCCGTTCCAGCAGCTGCAGGCCATGGTGGAGACCACGCTGCGCGACCTCGACCCCACCGCCGTGCCCACGCGCCCCAACAACATCTCCGGCCCGAAGGGGACGCAGATGACGCCCGACGAGCTGGAGAAGCTCATCAAGCGCGCCCGCGAGGCCTCCGAGAAGAAGGCGCCCGAGGGCGGCGACCCGCATGGCGATCACTGAATTCAAGCCCCTTCAGGCGGGCAGGGCCGCCCTGCTCGCGCCCATCGGCTGCATCGTGGCAACGGCGGTTCTCACCGCCAGCGGGTGCGAGTCGCTGGGCGGGTCGGGGAACCCCGACGCGCCGCTGTGGGTGCACCACCCGGGCACCGCGCTGGCGGTGACCATGCGTCGCAAGGTGACCGCCGAGTCCCGCAAGTCGGGCGAGGCGTACGAGCGTGGCCGCCCGGAGCTCGACGTCGAGCACCACCGCGTCTTCGTCGGCTCCAGCGATTTCGGGCTCTACGCGCTGCGCGTGGAGGACGGAGAGACGCTCTGGCGCTTCGACACGCTCGGCGCCGTGCAGTGCGAGCCGCTCTACGATCCGAAGGAGGACGTCGTCTACTTCGGGTCGAACGACGGCGCGCTCTACAAGGTGCGCGCCGTCGACGGCGAGCTGGTCTGGCGCTTCGCCACCAACGCCGAGGTCGCGCGCCGGCCAGTGCTCGACGGCGGCATGCTCTACGCGATGAACGCCAACGACACGCTGGTGGCGGTCGACCCGGCCACCGGCAAGCTGCGCTGGCAGCAGCACCGGACGCCCGCCTTCGGCATGGAGGTGGCGGGCTACGCGGGGCCGGCGGTGGCGCGCGGCAAGGTCTACACAGCGTTCTCCGACGGCGTGGTGCTGGCGTACGACCAGAAGGATGGCTCCGAGCAGTGGGCGCCGGTCGATCTCGCCGCCGAGGTCGAGCAGGCCCAGGGCGGAGACCCGCCGCGGTACCTGGACGTGGACACGACGCCCATCCCGGCGCGGATCGGGGCCGGCCAGGTGGTCTTCGTGGGCAGCTACGCGGGCGGCGTCTTCGCGCTCGACGCCGAGGACGGCACGCGCGCCTGGGTGAACGACAAGGTGACCGGCGTGACCGAGATCATGCTCTGGCACCAGCCCTCCCATGCGCCGCGCGGCGGCGAGGCGCCGACGGTTCCGGCCAAGACCATCCTGGTGGCCTCGAGCGGGCTGACCGGGCTCTGGGGCCTCGATCCCGAGGACGGGCGCACGCTGTGGCGTCGCAACCTGCCGGAGGGCGGCATCTCGTCGCCGGTGGCGGTGGCCGGCGCGCTGCTGGTCACCAGCACACGGTACGGGATCTTCCTATTCTCGCCGCTGGACGGCGCGGCCATCGACGGGATCGATACCGGTGGCGGCATCGCCCAGACGCCGGCGGCGTACGGGACGCGGGCCTTCGTGCTCACCAACGAGGGATACTTCCTGACGCTGCACATCGAGCCACCGAAGGTGGCCGTGGCCCGTCGGCGTCCGGGCGGTTAGTCACGTTCACGTTCACGGGCCTCGGTTCCGTTGCCGCGCTGCGGGACAGCACAGGTTGGCGCGGCGAGGTTTCGCGTGAATTCCCCGTGTATTCTCGGACACGGCAGTTCGCATAAGATACATTATGTAAACTAAGGAACACCGGGGAGGGGCGAACCGGTCCCTGCGCGACGCCGATGTCAGCCAGCGTCGCGCAGCGGCTCGACCGGCGCCCACAGGAGCACTTCGCCCGGCCTCGTCCGCGGCCGCGCCGACCCTTCGCTGACCGTCGCCCACTGCCGCACCCGCTCGGGCGCGCCGCCGTCGACCTCGCGGAAGCCGGCCTGCTCGTAGAAGCCATGCGCCCAGCTTGCCTTGGTCCAGGCGCGCAGGATGACCTCGCCGATGCCGTGGGCGCTCGCCTTGCCGGCCATCTCGGCCAGCAGCTGGCTGGCGATGCCGAAGCGCTGGAAGTCCGGGTGGACGCTGATCTCCTCGACGTAGGCCACACCCGGCGCCTCGTCGCGCCAGGCCAGGTAGCCGACGACCACGTCGTCGGCCTCGGCCACGTAGACGTCGTGCTTCCGGGTGAGCGCGGTCAGGTCCGGCAGCGTGCGCGCGGGCACCTCGGCGGCGTCGAAGCCCTTCGCCCAGTACATCTCGCCGCAGGCCTTCTCCAGCTCGACCAGCGCGGCCAGCTGGGCCTCCTGGAGGCCGGTGATCCTTACCCGGCTCGGCGCTTTGCGCTCCTCTTGGCTCATTGGCTCATCCTCGTGCGACCTCCGTCCCGTGGTTGTGTCCAGCGCGTCGTGCCCGCGCAGCCCAATGACCGCCGCAGCGGTGTCAATCGTCGTCGGACGGCGGCTCGAAGAGCCGCGCGATGGCCGCGGCGTCGGCGGCGCTCGCCGGCAGCAGCAAGGCAGTGGCAGCGCCCTCCGGCGCAAGGCTGCCGTGCGGCAGCAGGACCAGCTGCACGTCACCCTGGTCGGCCGTGCCGAGCACCGCGACGCGCAGCGCGGGCACGGTGGCCATCTCCAGCGGATGCGTCGCCCGGAGCCCCTCGAGGGGCTGCCCCGCCCGGGAGCTCGACGCCCGCGCCCCACGCTGTGCGTCGGCGATCGCCCGGCGGCGCGCGGCCTCCGGCTCGTCCCGGATGTCGTCGTAGGCGCGCAGGCCCGAGACGGAGATGGGGGCCGCGCTGGCGTGACGGCGCTCGCTGGAAGGCGGCGCCGACGACGGTGGCGGCTCCTCGGGCTGGAAGCGCTCCACGGCCACCACCACCCGCCCGAGCTGCTGCGGCGTGCCCGAGACGATGTGCGTCTCCTCGTCGAGGTCCTCGAAGCGGATGCCCAGCGACGACAGGTCGCGCCGGATGGTGACCTCCTCGTCGTAGCGCCGCCCGCGCATGGCGATGCGCGCGTCGTGTGGCACCGCGGCGATCCCGCCGATGGGCGTGCGCGCCTGGGCCATCTCGGCGAGCTGCTCGTCATCGGAGTCGTCGTCGATCAGAGGCGGCAGCGGCGCGGCCAGCGTCGAGGCCGCGAGCGACGGCGTGCCCTGCCCATGGGCGTCGCGCGGCCGCGTCCCGTGGGACCCGGCGGTGCCGTGGAAACCCCCGCGCGCACTGTGCGGCTGGGCGCCGTGCCCGGCAGCGCTCTGCGGATGCGCGCTGTGCGGCAGGCCACTGTGCGGCGGACTACTCTGCGGTGGAGCACTCTGCGAATGGCCGCTCTGGGGATGGCCACTTTGCGGCGGGCCACTCTGCGGATGGCCGGCCTGGGCGTGCGTGCCGAACTGCTGCGTCCCGTGGGCTTGCCCCGGCGGGTGCCCGCTCCCGGTGCCGCCGCCATAGGGGCTGGTGCTCGGCTGCGCACCTCCGGCCGCGCCTCCGTGCTGCGTCGGCGCGGCGTAGCTGTGCGCATACCCCTGGCCCTGGCGCGGGGACGCGGGAGCGAACGGCTCCGGCATCCCGCGGTTGCTAGCGGGCGCCGGAGGGACACGCGCCGAGGACGCCGAGGACGGCCCCTCCCCGGATCGCGGCGGCGGCTGCACGCTGCGCGGCTCGCGGGCGTAGAGCGGCGGCGGGCGTCCCGGGTCGGACCCGGGTGCCGGGGGCACCGCGCCGCCACGGCTCGATGGCGGCGGCGGTGGCGGTGGCGGTTGCTGCGCTGGCGCCGACTGCGCGCCAGGCGACATCAAGGTGGCCGTCTGCTTGAACGACGCGTTGGGGCGGCGCGGCGGCGGCGCCTGGCGGGCGTGCACGACCCCGACCTGCGGGCCGTTCGCCATCGGGCCGCTCGCCGGCGGCACCGCGCTGGCCTGCGTCGCCGGCGAGGGTCCGCTGGCCGACGGTGGTGGCGACGCCGACGCCGACGTCGCCGTCGCCGGCGGCATGCTGCCGATGCGTTGCGCCACGTCGGCCGCCGCCTTGAACAGCTCCAGCGCCGCGTGTCGGCGTTCGCGTCGGACGCCGTCTCCGCCGCGCGCCGCAGCCACTTCAAGGCCTCCGAGCGCTCGCCCCGGTTCCAGAGGGCGGACGCGGTGGACAGTGCCCAGTGCACGTCCTCGTCGTCTTCGTCGCGCGGCGACGGGATCGTGGCGCTGGCGTCCATGGATCCTGTCCTCGTTGGTATCAGAGCCATCGACACCACGAAAGCGCCAGCGCTCCCCGCCCCGAGGCCCGTGCTGGCCGGCGCCTCCCGTGCCGACAAGCTCCCTGCCCCTGCCCCTGCCCCTGCCCGTGCCCCTGCCCCTGCCCCGTGCCCGTGTCCGTGGTCGGCAGTGCCCGTGGTCGGCAGTGCGCCCTGTGGTGCTAGGATGCGCGCCCTCATGCGCTCCCGCTCCCTGCCCTTCGCCCTTCCGCTCGTCCTGCTGTCCGCCTCGATGCTCGCCGCCTGTGGCGGCGGGTCCGGCTCGGCCAATGTCTCGGCGTTGCCATCGGACCTGGAGGCCGCGCCCGAGCTGCGCGCCGGCTCGCCGGTGACCATCGAGAAGACCGGCCAGTGGCTGCCCGGCACCGTGGTCACCGGGGAGGCCGGAGGCTTCGCCGTGGTGAGCTTCGCCGGTTTCGGCCCCGAATGGACCGAGCGCGTCTCGCCCGACCGGCTCCGCGCGCGCGAGGGCGCCCGTCCCGCCGCCGCCGCCGAGGCGCGCGACTACCGCGTCGGTGAGAAGGTCCTGGTCAAGTCGCAGAACCGCCTCGTGCTGGGCACCGTGGTGGCGCAGCTCGCCGCCGACAGCTGGCGCGTCCACTACGACGGCTACGGCCCGGAGATCGCCGAGAGCGTCGGTCCCGATCGCATCAAGCGACCGCACACCGGGACCTCGACGCGCGCGCACGGCCAGCCGGTCGGCGTGGACGTCGGCGCCGCCCGGATCATGGCCGCCAAGCTCCTCTCGGTGGGGGCCGCGGATCGCTGGCTGGTGCGCTTCGACGGCTTCGGCCCCGAGTACGATCAGGAGGTCGCCGCCGACCGCCTCCGCGAGGTCCCCAAGGCGTCGGCGGCCGCGCCGACGCCGGCCACCAGCGGCACCATCGCCGT